>DATJYG010000571.1:0-4326 GCA_035499695.1 Polyangiaceae bacterium | reverse complement strand
ATGAACTGCAACGACCTCACCTTTTGCATCACCCGTTGCGGCGGCGGCGCGACGTGCATCAACACGTGCGAGCAGGCGTACATGAGCGGTACTTCCCTCTACGAGGCGCTCTCGACCTGCTCGCAAGGGTGCGCGACGTGCACCGAGTCGGGCACGGGCGATCCCTGCGGAGGGCTGTCGACGTACCCGTGCACGGCGAACCTCACGTGCCAGGGCAGTTGGTGCACGCGGACCTGCATCCAGGACTCGGACTGCGACGGCCTCGGCCAGAACAGCGGCAACTACCTGGGCTTCACCAACAGATGCATCCGCACGACGTCGGGCGCCCTCACGTGCGTGCCCGGCTGCATGGAAGCGGGGGACTGCGCGGCTTTCGCGGGGACCACCTGTCGCGTCGACACCGACGTGTGCGGGGCCACGGTGTCCGTCTGCGGGTCGGTCAGCGACGCGGCGGCGGAGTAGCGGTCGCGCTCGTGCGGCGGATGAAGTCGGCCACGTTGTCGTGCAGCGCGCGGGCCGAGGACTCCTGCGCGTAGACCATGTGCCCCGACTGGTAGAACTTGTACTCGATGTTCGCCTGCAGGTCGTCGGGCATGGGCAGGTGCTGCATCTCGTAGACGCCCTGGAAGAACGGCGTCGCCAGGTCGAAGTACCCGGCGTCGAGCTGCACCCTGAGGTTCGGGTTGTATTTCATGGCCGTCGCGAGATCGATCATCACGTTCAGGCTGCTGCCCCACGGCTGGTTGTTGCCCGGCGGGTGGTGGGTCATGTCCCAGTGGCCGTCGACGCCCGCGAAGGCGCGGAACGTGCGGTCGTCACCGAACTTGAGCTCCTTGCGGACGTAGTCGTTGAACGCCGAGACGTACGCCGAGCCGATCGACGCGATGAACGGGTCGTAGTCCGGGTTCTTCTCGAGCGCGTCCATCGCGGGGCCGGCGAAGCGCGTGTCGATGCGGCCCGTCGTCGTGTCCTGCCCGTCCTGCAGCTCCTTCTCGAACTCGCCGCCGGTGATGCGAAGGCGCGCCTTCTTGATGTAGTCGACCGGCAGGCCCGTGTACTTGTGGAGCTTGGCGGCCATCGCGTCGCGGTCGGCGTTCGACAGCGTCGAGCCCTGCTGGAGCGCCACGGCGTACTCGGTCAGCGCGAAGTGCTCCACCTCGGCGACGAGGGCTGTGACGTCCTGCGGCACGTCGCTGCCGAGCTTGTGGTGGTACAGGGCCGTCGCGGCGTACGTCGGCAGGGCGAGCTCGTAGGGAACCTCGGCGCCGGGGTTGGCCTCCGGGGTGTCCGGATCGAGGCCGAAGTTGAGGATCTGCGAGAGCAGGATGACGCCGTTGAAGTCGACGAGGCGCTGCGTCTCGAGCTGGTTGATGAGGACCGCCGAGCGCGTCGTGCCGTAGCTCTCGCCGAAGAGGAACTTGGGCGAGTTCCAGCGGCCGTACTTGCCGAGGAACTGCGTGATGAACTCGGCGAAGGCGTACGCGTCGGAGTCGACGCCCCAGAACGCCTTCTCCTTCTCGGGCCCCGTGATGCGGCTGAAGCCGGCGCCGGGCGCGTCGATGAACACGAGGTCGCTCACGTCGAGCAGGCTGTAGTCGTTGTTCACGAGCGCGTAGGGCGCGGCCGGGACGTGCTTGTCGCCGGGGATGACGACGCGCCGCGGGCCGAAGGCGCCCATGTGGAGCCACACCGTCGCCGAGCCGGGGCCGCCGTTGTAGAGGAACGTGATCGGCCGCGAGTCCGTCGGCGCGCCGTTCTTGAAGTAGGCGACGTAGAAGACGGAGGCCTCGGCCTTCGAGAGCGGCTTGCCCTTCTCACCCTCCTTCTCGCCGGAGGGCGGCTTGCCGGGCTTCTCCTCCTCGGTGTCGAGCCGTGCCGAGACGTCGTCCCAGCCTTTCGGGTGCACCACGAGCGTGCCGGCGACGGCGCGGTAGTCGATGCGCTGGCGGCCGACGGTGACCCCGCCGGTCGTCACCTTCTCCTCGGGCGTGAAGTGATGCGGCAAGACCGGGTCCGCCTTCGGCTCTGCCTTGGCTTCGGGCTTCGGCGCTTCCTTGACGGGGCCCTGGGCCATCGCGGGTCCGCCGCAGCCGACGACGAGGAGAGCGAGGAGCGATCCGACGAGCGAACGTGCGATCATGTTGCGCATGGCGGGCGCAGACGATACGCGAACGCGGCTCTTCCGACGAGCCCGCCTGTGGGCGCTCGCCGTGGGCGCGGGGCTCGCGAGCGGCTCGGCCACCGCGCCGGGGATGCCCGAGCAGAGCGTGATCGCGAGCACCGGCGGCGCGCCCACCTTCAGCCACGACGTCGCGCCGCTGGTCCGCGCCAGGTGCGGCCCGTGCCATCACCCGGGCGGCGCGGGGCCCTTCAGCCTCCTCGAGTACGACGACGTGGTCGACCACGCGAAGGAGATCCGCAAGGTCACGCGCAGCCGCTTCATGCCCCCGTGGCGTCCCACGCCGGGCGTCGCCGAGTACCTCAACGACCGCAGCCTCGCGCCCGGCGAGATCGACCTGCTCGGGCGATGGATCGACGCCGGCGCTCCGCTCGGCGACGCGCGCGACGTCCCGCCGCCGCCGACGTGGCCCGATGGATGGCAGCTCGGCGAGCCGGACCTCGTCGTCCAGATGCCCGAGGCGTACGAGCTGCCCGCCGACGGGCCCGACGTCTACCGCAACTTCGTCATCCCGGCGCCGCTCGTGGACCACGCGCGCTTCGTCAACGGCTGGGAGCTTCACACCGGCACGCGCGCCGTCCACCACGCGATCCTCAACATCGACCGGCTCGGGCTGGCGCGCGCGCGCGACGCCCGCGAGCCGGGGCTCGGCTTCTCGAGCCTCGACCCGGGAGGCGCGCAGTCGCCCGATGGCTTCTTCCTCGTGTGGACGCCGGGCAAGGTGCCGGCGCCGCGCACGCAGGAGACGGCGTGGCGCATCGACGACCACACCGATCTGGTGCTGCAGCTCCACCTGCAGCCGAGCGGCAAGCCCGAGCACGTGCGGCCCTCGATCGCCCTCTACTTCACCGACCGCGCCCCGACCGTGCCCCAGTTCGTGCTGCGCGTGGGCGATGCGCCCATCGACATCGCGCCGGGCGACGCGCACCACGTCGTGCACGCCAGCTACACGCTGCCGACGGACGTCGCGGTCCGGAGCGTCTTCCCGCACGCGCACTACCTCGCGCGCACGATGCGCGTGTGGGCCACGTCGCCGGTGGGCGAGCCGAAGGAGTTGCTCCAGATCGACGACTGGGACTTCGCCTGGCAGGACCAGTACGTCTTCGCGCAGCCCGTGCTCCTTCCGGCGGGGAGCCGCATCGAGATGGAGTTCGTCTACGACAACTCCGAGGCGAACCCGCGCAACCCGAGCCACCCGCCGAGGCGCGTGCGGACCGGCGAGCAGTCGACCGACGAGATGGGCAACGTGACCTTCGAGGTCGTCCCGCTCGCGCCGGGCGGGATGCCCCTGCTGCGCGAGTCCAAGTACCGCTCGCTGCTCGCCGTCGAGGACTCGGCGCGCAACGAGTACAACCTGGCGAACGCCCTCGTCGACCAGGGACGGCGGGAGGAGGCCGAAGCGCACTACGAGCGCGCGATCGAGCTCGACCCGCATCTCGCGAACGCGCGGTACAACCTGAGCCTGCTCCTGTCGGCGGCGGGTGACGTGGACGGCGCCATCGCGCAGCTCCGGCGGGCGATCGCGACGAAGCCCGATTACGTGGACGCGCGCGTCAACCTGGGCGCCGCGCTGGAGAAGAAGGGCCAGCCCGGCGAGGCGATCGCGCAGTACAGGGCGGCGATAGCGAGCGATCCGCGGAGCGCGCTCGCGCACGACGCGCTCGCCCTCGCGCTGTCGCACCAGGGGGATCGCGCAGGGGCCATCGAGCAGTTCAAGCAAGGGTTGGCGCTCGAGCCGGAGAACGCGCTAGCCCGCCGATACCTGAACGATCTGCTCGCCGGGGGCGGACCGTGAGACCGCCTAGGGCGAGATGGAGCAGCCGACCGCAGGCGCATACGTCTCGTCGGGTTGCTTGCCCGCGAGAGCGCTCTCGATGGCGTCGCGCAGGTCGTGTCGCGATGCTTCGGCGCGCGCCACGCCGAGGTCCACCTGCCGGTCGTCGATGCGACCGTGGTAGACCTCGGTGCCGCCGCGGAACACGGCAGCTTCGGGCGTGACGCTCACGTTGGCTCGCTTCACCAGTACGTGGGCGGGGTCCCGAAGCGCCTGGGCCCCGAACGCGTGCTCCTTCAGATGATCACGGATGGCCGCCGCGTCCTCCTTGTCGGGATAAACGAGGTACGTCCGCACACCGCGCGCGGCGAAG
>DATJYG010000570.1:0-14154 GCA_035499695.1 Polyangiaceae bacterium | reverse complement strand
GGTTGGGGCCCCGGCCCCAACCGGATGCGCTACGAAGAGGGCAGGATGCATCCCAGGGCCGCGGCGCTCGTCATCGGCAACGAGATCCTCTCCGGCAAGGTGGAGGAAGCGAACGTGGCCGTGCTGGCGAGGGCGCTCCGGGGCCTGGGGGTGAGCCTGGAGCGCGTGGTCGTCGTGCCGGACGACGTGGAGACCATCGTTCGCGAGATGAAGGAGCTCTCCGCGAGCCACGATTTTCTCTTCACGAGCGGCGGCGTGGGACCGACTCACGACGACGTGACCATCGAGGCGGCGGCCCAGGCGTTCGGCGTGCGCGTCGTGTCGTCGCCCGAGATGGAGCAGATGCTGCGCGCCCACTACCGCGAGCGGTGCACCGAGGGGCACCTGCGCATGGCGCTCGTGCCCGAGGGCGCGTCGCTCGAGGTGACGCGCGAGATCACGTGGCCGACGATCCGCGTGCGCAACACGTGGCTGCTCCCGGGGATACCCGAGGTATTCCGCATGAAGCTGCCGGTGGTCGTCTCGTGGGTGGCGGCGCAGGTGGGCGGCGCGCTCGCCTTCGTGTCGCACGCGGCCTACGTGCGCCTCGACGAGGGCGTCATCAAGCCGATGCTCGACCGGGTCGTCGCGGATTATGCGGACGTCTCGGTCGGCTCGTATCCGAAGTGGATGGACCCCGCCTACAAGACGAAGGTGACGTTCGACGGACGCGACGAGGCGCGCGTGCTCGCGGCACGCGACGCCTTCGTCGCGCTACTGCCCGCCGGGGAGCCTCAGCGGATCGAGTAGGCCGCGATCAGGCGGCGTCCTTGCGGAGCTTCTGCTGCAGGTCGTTCAGCTGCGCTGCGACCTTCTCGAGGGTCTTGGCGCTCGTCTCGAGGGCGCGCTTGCCCTGGCCGACGCCGAACTCGGCCCACGCGAGGCCGATGTCGAAGATCGCGTCGACCAGCGTCGAGGGCTTGCCCTCTTCGCTCACGACCTCGGCGTTGGCCTCCTGAACCTGCTCCTTCTTCGCTTCCTGACTCATGGACACACCTCCATCGATGCGGTCCGGCAGGACCGCTCGCTGACGCTCTCGCTGTGGATGACGTTACGTAGTCGCTGGGGGCAGGCACTCGTCGCAGACGAATCGGCGCGGGTGCCCCGGGCTCTCGCCGATCGCCAGGTTCGCTCTCGAGCCGCGCGCGAGCTCCTTCGCGCACTTGGCGCACTGCGCGGGCATGGCGAGCACGACCTCCTGGAACGCGAGGATCCCCTCGAGCGGGTCGTGCTCCATCTTCTTCTTGATGCGCTCGCGCTCCTTCTCGAGCGTCTTGGCAGCCTTCTTCAGGCGCTCCTCGACGCTCTCGGTCGCCGCGTCGGCCACCGACACGGCGTCCTCGAGAATGGTGCGAACGAGGTTGGACACCGGGACCCGCAGGTTGTCGGCGAATCGCTTGAGCTCGCGCTCGAGCACCGCCGGCACGCGCGTGTGGAGCACGCGCTCCTTCTTGGCGTCCCCATTCTTGGCCTCCCCATTCGACGGAGCGGGGGAGGCGCCCCGCTCGGCACCCTGAGGCTGGTCCGAACCTGAACGTGTCACGCCGTGATACATACGCCCTGATGTATCACGCGTCAAGGGGGCCCCAAGGAGGCGGGGTAGGGGCCCCGCCGACCCACGAGATGCGGCTCCAAAAGGCACGAGCCGTTGCATCGCAAGGTCGCGGGTAGGTACACTTCCGCTAGCGCACGCATGCCCTGGCGGCGCCTCGAGTTACCCACCGTGGGTTTCGTTCGGGGCCCCTTCCCCAAACCGGCTTTGCCCAATCGTTCCGAAAGTCGAGCGTAACCGGACCGCCCATGTGGAAGCTGGTCATCGAGGACGACGAAGGAAAGCGCACCGTCGTACCGCTCACGCGTGAGCAGTACTCGATAGGCCGCAAGGACGGGAACACCATCCGTCTGACCGAGCGGAACGTCTCGCGCGAGCACGCGCGGCTCTACAAGAAGGCGAACGGCGTAGCTCCGCCGTCGCCGGAGAAGCCGACCTTCGTCCTCGAGGATCTGACGAGCTACAACGGCGTCTTCGTCAACGGGCTGCGCATCACGCACGCGCAGGATCTCGCACACGGCGACCTGGTCCAGATCGGCGACTACCGGATCGTCCTGCAGGACGAGCAGCTGCTCGACACGGCCGCCGCCACCACGACCACGCCGGACGCGAAGTCCACGGTCCCGCTGGGAGCGCCAGCGGTGCGGGCGCAGGCCGCGTCGCTGATGGACCGGCCGAACCGGCTCGTCATGCTCGCGGGGCCGACGCCGGGCGTCGAGTTCCCGATGACCGACGAGCGCATGACCATCGGGCGCGCCGAGGACGCGAGCATCTCGATCAACCACAACTCGGTGTCGCGCCTGCACTGCGAGGTGCACTCGCTGGGCGACGGGCGCTTCGAGATCGTCGACAAGGGCTCGAGCAACGGCGTTCGCGTCAACGCCAGCGACCTGCGGCGCGGCATCATCGAGCCGGGCGACCTCATCGAGCTCGGCGACGTGAAGTTCAAGTTCATCGGGGCCGGTCAGATCTTCCGCGCGACCGACAGCCAGCAGCTCGCGCTGCTCAACGACCGCGCGGCCGCCGACATCGTGCGGGGGACCAAGCGTGGCAGCAATGCGTTGCCGATCACGATCTTCGCGGTCGTCGTCGCAGCGGGTGCGCTCGGGGCGTGGGTCTACACGCGCCCCAAGGGCGAGGCACCCGCCGCGCAGACCTCCGCGGCCGCCACGGCGTCGCCCGACCAGATGGCGCTCGACGACGCGAAGAAGAAGTGCGCCGCAGGAGACTGCGACGGCGCGCACGACGAGCTCGCGAGCATCGCCGAGAGCTCGCCGGTGCGCGCCTCGCCGGACTTCAAGGACCTGATGAACCGCTGGGCCAAGGAGACGCTGGCCCGCGGCGACGCCGAGCAGGACAGCGCGCGCAAGCACGCGCTCTACCAGAAGGTCGCGACCGACATGGCGGTCGATCCGGAGCTCCGCAAGACGGCCGCGAACAAGCTGCAGGCGCTCGATGCGGTGGCGGCCATCCCGACGGCGACGCCGATGACCCTGCCCTCCGCCGCGAGCGCGCTCCCGCCGGACGCCGTGACGACGACGCGCCCGGACGCGGGACGCCGCACGGCGCTCGCGCCCGAGACGTACACCCCGCCGCCGCTGCCACCGCCTCCGGCGACCGTCGCCGCGGCGCCGCCTTCACCGCCACCGACCCCCGTCGTCGCGACGCCGAAGCCCATGGGTGACGACAAGGAGCGCCAGGCGGCGCTTCAGGCGACGACGCAGGACGCCAAGGCCGCCCTCAAGGCGCAGCTCGAGCAGAAGGTCTACAGCGGGCGCGGGACCGACACGGACATCCGGCTGCTCATCGCGACCTGCAAGGAGCTGGGCGACAAGATGTGCGTCCAGCAGGCGCGCCAGATCCAGTCGCAGCGACAGCAGTGACGACGGACTAGGGCACCGGTTCCGGCGAGACGCCGTGCTTGGTGGCGTTCTCGCACCCGAGCTCGACGCCCGTGGGGCCGTCCTTCGTCTTGACGATCTTGAACTCGACGCGGCGGTTCTGCTCCCACGCCTTCTCGTTGTGCTCTTCTTCGAGCGGGCAGTACTCGCCGTAGCCCTTGCTGCGCAGGCGGCTCTTCTCGATGCCGCGCGCCACGAGCGCCCGCACGACCGAGTTCACGCGGTCCTGCGTGAGGTGCAGGTTGTACTGGTCGCCGCCGCGCTCGTCGGCGTGGCCGGCGATCTCGATGAGCGAGAACTCCGGGTGGTGCGCGAGCGTCGTGCTGACCGCGTCGAGGATCTTGTTGGACGCGGGCAGGATCTCCGCCGAGTTGTAGGCGAACTGAATCTTGTCGAGGATGATGATGTTGTTGTCCTGGATGATGACGCTCCCCTTGTCGGGGCAGCCGTCTTCGTCCTCGAACCCGTTGAAGGTCTCGGGCTCGTTCGGGCACTTGTCCCGGATGTCGGGGATGCCGTCGTGGTCGTTGTCCGGATCGGGGCAGCCGTCCTGATCCTCGAAGCCGTCCTTGTCCTCGGGGTCGTTCGGACACTGATCCATCTTGTCCGGGATCCCGTCCTTGTCGTTGTCCGGATCGGGGCAGCCATCGGTGTCCTCGAAGCCGTCGCGGTCCTCGGGATCGTCGGGGCACTTGTCCTTCGAATCGAGGATGCCGTCGCCGTCGCGATCGCCCTCGCTGCCCTCCGGGCAGCCGTCCTCGTCGTGATCGCCGTCGCGGTCCTCGGGGACGTTGATGCAGCGATCGTCCACGTCGAGGATGCCGTCGTTGTCGTTGTCCGGATCGGGGCAGCCGTCTTCGTCCTTGAAGCCGTCGAAGTCCTCGGGATCGTCCGGGCACTGATCGACGTCGTCCTTGAGGCCATCGCCGTCGCGGTCGCCGATCGACGGCTCGAAGATGAAGCCCACGAAGGCGCGCAGGTCGGCCGTCTCGAAGCCCGTCGTGTAGCGCGAGCCGGCGCCCATCATGAGGTACGAGTTGCGCTCGACGAACAGCTTGATGCCGCCGACCGCCTCGTTGCTCGCCTTGACGCCGCTGTCTGCGTCGCTGAGCAGGTACGTGCCGTAGGTCTCGCCGACGAGGTCGAGCGGCTCGAGCACGCGGATCGAGATGCCGCCGCCGTACGTGAAGAGGCTCCCGTCCTTGTAGACGCCGTCGCGCAGCCCGAACTGCGTCGAGGTCGACGAGTGGCCGCGGTAGCCGGCGTTGGCCGCGATGCGGAACTCGCCCTTGGGGCCGAAGCGCTTCTCGATGATGGCCTGCGGCCAGTACCAGAAGCCGTCGTCGGCGCCGGCGTTGGCCGCGGCGTCGCCGAAGCCGTCGCCGATCTGGAGGCCGAGCGCGAGCCCGATGCCGTGCTCGACGCGCGTGATGCGCCACTTGGCGTGCGCCGCGAGGAAGGCGAACCCCTGGTAGTTGAGCTGCTGGGGACCCCAGATGTTGGGGTAGAGCGAGGCACCGGCGGGCGTGAGCTGCTGGCCGCCGGACATGAGGTCGAGCGGGATGTCGACGCCGATGACGAGCTGGTTGAGCAGGCCGTAGTTGAACTGCAGCGTGCCCTGGAAGCTGTGGTCGATGAGCTGCCCGCCGTTCGGCATGCGCAGCAGGTTGTGCCCGTAGTCGATGACGAGCCCGAAGCTGATCTCCTTGTTCCCGAGGATGTCGCTCCCGTTCGTCGTGAACAGGCCCTTCGAGTCCATCGCAGGGCGGAAGAGATGCGTGTCGATGCCCGAGCCGTTGGCCGACGGGATCGCGTTCTGCGCCAGGACGTCGCGCGACGCACCCATGGCTGCGAGAGCCATCGCTATCGCGAAGGCGAGCGAACTGCGCTTCACGCCGCAGCGTCGACTTTGGATCATGGTCGAGGGACGATCGCAGGCTACCACAGCCGTCGCGTACACTGCCCAATGCTCTGGTAGTCTCGCGGCGCTGGTGAGCCTGAAATTCCTCCTCCTCAGAGCCCTGGTCCTCACGGGGGTGCTGCTCGTGGCTCGCGCGGCGCGGGCCGACGGCCCCTTCGACGGGCAGTGGACCATGACGCCCGTCGCCGAGAGCTTCACGGTGCAGCAGTGGAGCAACTCGTGCGGCCCGGCGCCGGTGTCGGGCACGCTCGTCCCGGGGGGGGCGGCGATGATCACGAGCAGCGGTGGAGAACTGGTGATCCAGGGGCCGCGGACGCTCCGCACGGACGCGTGCCTGGACCCCCTGCCCACGCTCGCCCGGAGCGTGCACACGTCGGATTCGCACTCCTGGCGAACCCGGTGTCAGACGCCGCCGAGCGACCCGCGGCGGGCCGTCATCAACACGGCGTACTTCGGGAACGCGGACTCCACGTCGATCTCGATCGCCGAGACGGGGAGGTACGAGTTCACGGTCAACGGGACCGCGTGCATCGCCGACGTGAAGCGGAGCGGCAGCCTGGCGAGGGTGGTCGCCGCGACCCCGACGCCGTCCGCGACCGCGAGCGCGACCGCCACCTCGACCGCGACCGCAACCCCGACCGTGGCGGCCCCCGCCCCCAATCCCTACGCGACCGCGCCCAAGGTCGACTGCAGCTCACCCGGTGACCCCGCGATCCTGCAGGTGCGCCCCTCGCGCAAGCTGCTCAAGGTGGGCGACACGTTCAGCTTCCGCGGCGTCGTGCTCGACGCGAGCGGCTGCGGGACGGGCACCCCCATCACGTGGACCGTTGGCGCCGTCACCTTCTCCGACGGGCAGACGCACGCCGGGCAGCCGTCGATCGATGCGAGCGGCAAGCTCACGGTGCCGGCGACCGATTTCACCGACGCCACGTTCGACGTCGTCGCGACGGTCTCGGGCCTCGCCGGCCAGGCTGCCGGCAAGAGCGCCCACGCATCGGTGGAGGTCGCAGTGCCGGCCGACTACAGCGCGCTCCTCGCGCAATCGGGCCTCGATCCGAACGGAGAGCGCGACGAGCCGGCCATCGCGGTCATCGCGACGAGCTCCATCGGCGCCGAGACCACGCGCGCGCAGGACGCCGCGCGCAAGAAGCGCTTCGTGTTCATCGGGGTCATCGCATCCCTCGCGCTCGTCCTCGGCGTCGTCGCCATCTTCGGGGCACGCCGCGCGCGCAAGGCGAAGCTGGTGGAGGCCGCCGCGTCCGAGCGCCACGCCGACAAGATGCGCAACTACGAGCGGCAGAAGGCCGAGCGCGAGGCGCAGCACGCCGCGCAGATGAAGAAGCACCTCGAGGGCATCGCGATCGCGCAGCAGCAGACGGCCGCTGCCCTCGCGCGCGGCCTCGACACGGGCCCCATGTTCTGCCCCTCGTGCCGCAAGGAGTACCCGGCCGGCGCCGCGTTCTGCCCGCTCGATTCGAACCGGCTCATCTCGATCCGCGGCCACGAGGCGCTCCTCGGCGGCCCCTCCGGCGGCGTCTGCCCCGTGTGCCACCGCGGCTTCAACCCCGGGGTGAAGGTATGCCCGGACCACCGCGAAGAGCTGGTCCCCGCTCCCGTCGCCGGCGTCGCGGGCCCCCCGTCGCAACAGGCCGCCGCCCCAGCCCCCCGTCGCGGCAAGATCTGCCCCAAGTGCGGCACGCGCTTCGACGGCAACGCCACCTTCTGCGGCCAGGACGGCTCCCCCCTCGTCCTCGTCAACTGACTGGAAGCGCCACAAGACGAGTCCTTCGCTCGATGGGACCGACCTGTAGGCCGCAGCAGGCAGACCCCGCCTTCGGACAGGCAGCCCTGTAGGCACCACCAGGCACGTCCCGTCGGGGGAATGGGGAAAATCCCGTTTCGAACGTCCACACCCGGATGAGAGGCGGCAATTCCGCCGCCGACGACGGACCACGCGTCCTCCCACAGGAGCAATCGCCACGGCCACCAAACCCCACTTCAACCGTTCCAGCGAGATGTCCCGCGACCAGAAGCTGATCGACGGGCTCACCAAGCACGCAGCGGTCGTTCCGACCGTCTACGTCAACGGCCAGCCGATCACCGGCCCTCAGGCCATCACCACCCTGCAGGCGCGCATGAACACGGGCAACGCCGTGGCGCCCGCGAAGGCGGCGCACGAGCAAGCGGTGGAGGCCGACCTCGACGAGCGCGCGCAGACCAAGGCGTTCGTCACCGGTCTTCGCCAGGCGCTGTTGCTCGTGTTCGCCGGGCAGCCGCAGATCCTCGCGGATCTCGGGATCGCGCCGAGAAAGGCGCCTGCGCCCCGCTCGACCGCCGAGAAGCAGGCGGCCGTCACGCGCGCAGTCCTGACGGCGCAAATGAGGAGGGCCCCCGCTCCTGCGATGGGGCGGGGGCCCGACTCACTGCTCCGGCTCACGGAGACGGCGGTGGACCGGCTCCGCTCGGCGCGCCACCCGTGTCTTCCTCCACGATGTGGAACTCGACGCGGCGGTTGGCCTGGCGACCCGCATCCGTGTCGTTCGACTGGATGGGCTTCGTGAGGCCGTAGCCCTCGCTCTCCAGGCGGCCCTGCTCGATGCCGTGCTGGACGAGCCAGTTCTTCACGCTCGCCGCGCGGCGCTTCGAGAGATCCAGGTTCATGTCGGCCGCACCGCGGTTGTCGGTGTGGCCCTCGATCCGCATCTTCTTGATGCCCGGCGTGGCCTTCAGGAGCTGCACGATCTCCTGCAGCATGGGGAAGCTGTCGGGCAGGATGGTCGCCGAGCCGGTCGCGAAGTGCACCTGCTGCAGCACGCGCACCGTCGACCCCTCGAGCTTGATGAACTTGGGGCACCCGTTCTTCTTCGGGTCCGGATCCGGCTGGCCCGGCTCCTTCGGACACGCGTCCTTCGCGTCCGGGATGCCGTCCTGATCGGCGTCGTCCTCGGGACAGCCGTCCTGATCGTCGACGCCGTCCTTGTCCTCCGGCACGTCCGGGCATTTGTCGTACTGGTCCGGGATGCCGTCGCCGTCGCGATCGCTCGGCGCCGGGCAGCCGTCCATCGGGTCGGGATCCTTGTGGTCCTCGGGCACCTCGGGACACGCGTCGATGTCGTCCGGGATGCCGTCGCCGTCGGTGTCCTTGAGCGACTCGTGGATGCTCGCGCGGATCCTCTGGCGCGCCTCGGGCGAGTTGGCGCTCGTGTCCTCGATGGTCCAGTACGTCCCCAGCACCGCGAGGATGCGCAGGTCCGGCGCTCCGTAGCCGGGGAGGAAGAGCGAGCCTGCCCCCGCGCCGACGTAGAACTGGTCGTTCGCCAGCATGCGCGGCAGCTTCATGCGGCCCTCGACGTCCCACTCGAGCGGCGTGTTCTGCCGCGTGAAGAAGGTGTTGCCCGTCGTGAGGTCACCGCTGCCGGTGATGCCGGTCTGGCCGAAGATGTCGGCGCCGATGCGGAACTTGCCGTCCTTGAGCGGCAGGTAGGCGCCTACGGCCCAGCGCCACTCGTCGCCGACGCCGAGCCCGTCGGGGTTGCCGCGGTTGCCCGCGGGGTCGCCGATGGAGTTCTCGGGGCGGAACATGATGCCCGTGTTGGCCACGATGGCGATCGGGATCTTGTGCGAGGGCGTCCACTCCCACGTGACCATCGGCATCGCGCCGGTGCTGCCGTCGCCGCCGAAGTTCGACGCGGAGCCCTGGCCCGTGGGCGCGAAGAGACTGAGCTGCAGGCCGACCGCCATCGAGCGGTCCTCCTTGCGCCACGCGACGTATCGCGCGTCGATGCGCAGGTCGCCCGCGGCGGGGCCGGTCACCGTGTACGAGTTGCCGGCGCCGCCCGCGCCGAAGGGGCTCGTCGAGCCCGAGCCGTTCGGCTGGTTGCCGTCCTGCACCCAGGTGACCGGGAACGTGAGGCCGAGCGTGAGGTGGTCGAAGACCTCGATGCCACCCGAGAAGTAGTTGGTGAACTGGGTGGTGATCGCGTTCGCGTTCGACTGGCGCAGCGAGGCCTGGTCCTGCGAGCCCGTGAGGATGTCGCTCATGCGCAGGGGGTTGAGCGAGTAGCCGAATCCGATCTGCGCGTAGACGATGGTGTTCGGCTGGGTCACCGGCCGGAAGAGCACGAGCCCGTCGTCGGGCGCACCGGGCATCTCGAGCCGGTCCAGGTGGAACGTGTGACCCTGCGCCTGAGCCGTGGACGCGTACCCCACGCCCGCCAGGGCCAAGGCGCCTGCGAGGGCGCCCTTCCAACAACGTGAAAGCCCCGAGAAAGACAGTGCCATTCGTCGTCGCTCCGTCGGCGGAGAAGCGGGGACTGCGGGACTACTTTTGCGACTCTACTTGATGGGTTGGACGGTCGCATCGAAATACGCTAGACCCCCGGGCCCCACATGAAGCGCACCTACCAGCCCCACAACGTCCGCCGAGCGCGCACGCACGGCTTCCGCGCCCGAATGGCGACGAAGGGCGGGCGCAAGGTCCTGCAGAACCGTCGTCGCAAGGGCCGCGCGCGCCTGACGCCGACCGTCTACAAGAAGTAGACGTTTGCTGCAGGCCCCCCGGCGCCTCCGGAGCCACGCGGAGTTCGTCCGCGCGCAGCGGTCCGGGAAGCGCGTGGGGACGCCCCATTTCACGCTGCTCGTCGCGGCCCAGCCTCCCCCGCCGCGTCGGGCCCGGCTGGGGCTCGTCGTTTCCCGAGCGGTAGGGACGGCCGTCCGGCGCAACCGGATCAAGCGAGTCTGCCGCGAGTGCTTTCGCACGTGGCCGGAATTGCTGCCGGATGGGGTGGATCTCGTCGTGATCGCACGGGTCGGCGCGCACGACCTGGGCCTGGAAGAGGTACGTGCCGAGTGGCGTGCGGCACTGCCGGTGCTTAAGAAACGCGCCGTGGAAGCGCTGGCGAAGCCGGCCGGTCCGCATCATCCTCCCGGCGTCCGATGACGGGGCAGGGGCCCCGTCACACAAACACGATAGATGTTCGCCCGCCTCCTCATTGCCCTCGTGCGTGTCTATCGGCGGACGCTCTCCCCGTTCCTGGGCAACGTGTGCCGGTTCGAGCCTTCGTGCTCCCGGTATGCGATCGCCTGCCTGGAAGGGCACGGGGCAGTCCGGGGCTCCTTGCTTTCGATCGCACGCCTGTGTAAGTGCCACCCGTTTCACCCCGGCGGATACGACCCCCCGCCCCCAGCACGCCTGCCCCTGAGCGGCTTCGCCCCGAGGGGCACCCACGACTGATGGATCGCAACTCGCTCCTCCGCACCGTCTTCATCGCCGTCATCCTGCTTGGCGGGTACTGGTTCTTCTTCGGTCGCAAGTCGAGCGAGTCGGCGCAGGCGCTGCCGCCCGAGAACTACGTGAACGCTCCGAGCTTCCAGCCGGACTCGGTGGATGTGGCTACGGGGCAGCAACCCGCAGGGCCGCCGGCGCCGGAGCAGACGTGCACCGTCGACGGTCCGCGCTTCCAGGCGGTCCTCTCGTCGCACGGCGCGGGGCTCACGCACTTCTTCCTCACCGACGCGCGCTACGCGTCGACCGACTCGCACGATCTGTCGACGACGCCGGACGTCGAGCGGTGGCGCAACCTGCGCACCATCTTCCGCGATCCGTCCACGCAGCCGTCGCCCGACGATCAGCTCAAGTACGACCGCTTCGACTGGAAGACCGAGCAAGTGGACGGGGCTACGTGCCGCTTCACGTACGAGGACCAGACGGCGCGCATCGTGAAGACGGTGAGCGCAGACGAGCGGCCCTTCGAGCTGAAGGTCGAGACGGCGATCACGAACCTGACCGACGGGCCGCGCAAGCACCAGACGTCGATCGAGGCTTTCGCCTACCGCACCAACAAGGAGGTCAAGGGCAAGCTCGGACGCGTATCGCCCTTCCAGACGAACCTCGAGTGCGCGCGCGACAACGACGTGAAGCGCCTGAACAAGGGTGCCGACGAGTTCAAGACGGGCTGGTTCGGCGAGCCGCTCGTCGACCGGTACGCGGCGATCGCCAACTACTACTTCGCGCAGGCGCTCGTGCCCCTCGAGGCCGCGCCCGGCGTGAACGGTGAAAAGCCGGCGTGCGAGCTCCAGGACGAGCAGTGGTACGGCCCCGGGCAGAAGCCGGACGACGAAAACGCAGGCGACGTCTACAAGGCGCGTCTGACGTACCCGCAGCGCACGCTCGGGCCGAAGGAGACGGCGACTTACAAGCAGATCGCCTACTTCGGGCCGAAGGAGCGCAACGTTCTGCAGACGGCGGCGGGCGGGTGGCCGCGGCTGCAGGACCTCATCAACCTCGGGACGTTCTCGTTCGTCGCGAAGTTCCTCGTGTCGATCATCACGTGGATTCACGCCCACATGACGTTCGGCAACTGGGGCCTCGCGATCATCGTGCTCACGCTGGGGCTGCGCATCGTCCTCTTCCCGCTCACCTGGAAGCAGATCCAGAGCGCGGTGGCGATGCGGCGGCTCAAGCCCGAGATCGACGCGCTCAACGCGAAGTTCAAGGACGACCCGCAGGCCAAGAACCTCGCGATGATGGAGCTGTGGCGCAAGCACAAGGTCAACCCGCTCGGCGGGTGCCTGCCTGCGCTCGTGCAGATGCCCATCTGGTTCGCGCTCTACGCGACGCTGCAGACGGCGGTCGAGTTCTACCACACGAGGTTCTTGTGGTTCGCGGACCTGTCGGCGCCGGATCCGTTCTACATCCTGCCGATCGTGCTGGGCGCGGCGATGATCGTGCAGCAGCGCATCGTGCCGCAGCAGGGCATGGATCCGGTCCAGCAGAAGATGATGATGTGGCTCATGCCGGGCGTCTTCACCGTGATGATGCTCTTCTTGCCGGCAGCCCTCGGCGTCTACATGCTGACCAACAGCTTGCTCGGCATCACGCAGCAGCTCGTGACCGAGAAGCTGTACCCGCGATCGGGACCGCCGGGCGCTGCGGCGCCGGCGACTGCGGGAGCCGGCATCACCGTCAAGCCGGCGAAGAAGGACGACAAGGCCACGGCGACCGCCGCGGCTCTGCGAAAGGGAAAGGCTCGTGTCTGAGGAACAAGGAACGGCATCGGCGCCGCAGATGGCGTCGACGCCCGATGAGCAGACGCTCAAGGCGCTCGCCTTCGTGCGCGTGGTCGTGGGCAAGATGGAGATGAACGTCGAGGTGAACCTCGCGCCGGACGACGGCGAGGGGACGCCCGAGGAGATCCGCATCGAGATCGAGGGACCCGACGCCGGGCGCATCATCGGCAAGAAGGGCAACGTGCTCGACGCGATCCAGTACCTGACGGCGCGTGCCGTGGTGCGGCCGGGCGACCCGCGGCGCCACGTCATCGTGGACGCCGAGGGGTACCGCGCACGCCACGAGGATCAGCTGTCGCAGATGGCGCGACGCCTCGCCCAGCGCGTGGCGACCGAGGGCAAGGTGATCACCTTCGACCCGATGAGCGCGCGCGAGCGGCGCATCGTGCACATGGCCCTTCGCGACGTGAAGGGCGTGCGCACCGAGAGCACCGGCGTCGAGCCGCAGCGGCGCATCCAGATCATCCCGGACAAGGGCGGCACCGGCAGCGCCGAGGGAAGCTGAGCTTCTAGAGAGACGGCGGCGCCAGGCTGGACTTGGCGACCTCGGAGACGACTGCCTCGAGGTCCGGTCGCCACTTCGCGAGCTCCGCGAGCTGGCCGCCCTCACCCTTGTGCGAGTCGAAGGCGCGGCGCGCCCTGAGCGCCGCCTGCAGCGCGCGCAGCCAGCCCACCTCGAGGTCGAGCGTGCGCGCTTGCTCGTTGTACATCGTGTGGTGCCACACGAGGTCGAGGGCTGCGCGACGCTCGGCGACCATGCGGCGGCGCGACTGGACGCTCGCGACGATCGCGGCTCCGAAGGAGCCGCACGCGACGACGGAGACGGCGCTGAGGAAGACGTGGGGGCCGCTCCGGGCGAAGGCGAGCATCGAGGACAGGAGCGCGGCCGCGCCGATGGAGGGCAGCACGAGGAACTCGGCGACCGAGCCGACGTACTTCGATTCGCCGAGCGGTCTGCCCTGCGCCCCCTCGAGGAGCATGCGGGCCGCCGCCCCGCGTGATCGCACGACGCCGCCGTCGGCAGGCATGGCGCGCCGGAGCCGGTCGTCTCCGCCGAACTCGGCCCACACGGCCGTCGCTTCGGTCGTGGGCTCGGGAGGGACGTCCGCCTGCCACGCGGCGAGGTCCCTCTCGGCCGCCTCGAGCGCGGCGGTCGCCTGCTCTTCGCTCGCCAGCGAGGCGACGTTGTCGGGCGCGCCGCGAGAGGCGCGCGCCTCGGCCACGCGTGACTTTGCCGTCTCCACCTCCCCGTCGAGCCGCGCGCGCTGACGCACGAGGTCCACCCACGAGTAGAGCGGTGCGATGACCTCGTCGCCCACGTCGCGCGTCAGCTTTCGGAGCGACTCCTCCAGCTTGAACCGGAAGCGCTCCACGTCCGCCTTGAGCAGCGGGTCGCTCGCGGCGCCCTCGGCCAGCGTGTCGATCTTCTCGCGCACGCTGACCGCCTCGAGCCAGGCCCGCTCGGGGTCCTCCTCGCGCAGACCGACTGCCAGGGTGAGCTGCGTCTTGAGCAGCCGCAGCGCGCGCGGCAGGGGGTTCTGCGAGGTGGAGGCGTACTCGCCGGTGCCCGAGCCGGGCGGGATGGAACCTCCCGGCGGCGGCATGGATCCGCCGGGCGGAGGCATCGATCCCCCGGGCGGAGGCATGGAAGAGCCCGGCGGAGACGTGGGGGA
>DATJYG010000569.1:0-5019 GCA_035499695.1 Polyangiaceae bacterium | reverse complement strand
CTCTTCAACGGCGGGTACCTCTACTTCCAGGACGGCACGACGATCCGCCGGGTTCCCTTCAAGAACGGGGACTTCCAGCCCTCGGGCGCCGTAGAGGTGGTGACGACGATCACGGCAACGCAGTCGGCCATCCACTGGCCCAAGATGCTCGACGTCGCGCAGGACGGGACGCTCTACGTCACGAACGGCGGCGACCAGTCGGATCGCTGCGTGTCGACGCGGCCCCTCCTCGGCTCGATCTTCTCCATCGGCACGGGCGGCGCGACGACGCTCGTCGCGCGCGGCTTCCGCAACCCGATCGCCCTGCGCTGCGAGACGGATCACAACGTGTGCCTCGCGGTGGAGCTGGTGCTCGACTACTCGAGCCAGGCCGGCGGCCGCGAGAAGCTCCTGCCCGTGCGCGCGGGCGACGACTGGGGCTACCCGTGCTGCGCCACGCAAGGCGAGCCGTACGCGAACGTCACGTACAGCGACACGGGCGGCACGCCCAATTGCTCCGGCGTCGTGCCCGAGCCGGTCTCCTTCTTCGTCGGCCACACGCCGTTCGGGCTCGCGTTCGAGACGGGCAGGTGGCCCGCGCCGTGGACCGGGCGCGTCTTCGTCACGCTGCACGGCGAGTACGTCAGCTGGAACGGGGCGCGCGTCGTCGGCATCCCGCTCGACGGCAACGGCCTGCCGCAGCAGGCGAGCGACACCGAGGGCGGCGACAACGGCATGATCGACTTCGCCACGGGCTGGGACGACGGCCACAACGACCACGGCCGGCCCGCGCCGCTCGAGTTCGCCCCCGACGGGCGCATGTTCCTCGGCGACGACAACCGCGGGCTGATCATGTGGATCGCCCCGGTCAATCTGAAGCCCTGAGGTTCGCTAGACGTTGAACCTGTAGTGCACGACGTCGCCGTCGTGCATCACGTAGTCCTTGCCCTCGGTGCGCATCTTCCCCTGCGTCTTCAGCGTCGCCTCGCTGCCGGCGGCGGCGCGGAGATCGTCGACCCGGTAGATCTCGGCGCGGATGAAGCCGCGCTCGATGTCGCTGTGCACCTTGCCCGCGGCCTTGCGCGCCGTCGTCCCGCGGCGGATGGGCCACGCGCGGCACTCGTCGGGGCCCGCTGTCA
This sequence comes from Polyangiaceae bacterium, assembly GCA_035499695.1. Classification (GTDB taxonomy): domain Bacteria; phylum Myxococcota_A; class Polyangia; order Polyangiales; family Polyangiaceae; genus Palsa-1150. The sequence continues at coordinate 3,901 of DATJYG010000569.1, read as the reverse complement.
GGAAGCTGATGAGATCGAGCATCGCGTAGACCGTGCGCACGAAGACGTTGCGCGCCGGCTCGCCGATGCCGAGGCCCTCGAGGAAGTCCTTCTGCTCCTCCGGCGGGAGCGTCGCGATCTCGCCCTCGATCGAGCCGCACATCGCGAGCCACGCCGCCCCCGGCTCGGTGCGCGTCTCGCGCAGCGCCGCCGACGCGGGGTCGGACCACGCGGCCTCGGACAGGTTGTAGAGCGTGACGATCGGCGTGAGCGAGAGCAGCTGGATGCCCGGGCCGAGCGCCGCGAGCTCCGCCTCGGTGAGCCCGAGGGTGCGCAGGGGCTCGCCCTTCTCGAGGTGCTCGAGGCAGCGCTTGCTCGCGTCGAGCTCCGCGCCCTTCTTCTGCTCCTTCGTGAGGCGCTGCACGCGCTTCTCCATGAGCGCGAGGTCCATGAGCACCAGCTCCTCGCGGAACGCCTGCTCGTCGCGCTTGGGGTCGGGCGGCGTGGAGAGCATCGGGTTGTCGAACCCGCGGGCGACGTGGACGATGGCGTCCACGTTGCGCATCGCCTGCACGACGTCGGGCGGGAAGGCGGCGCCGGCCTTTCCGCCGCTGCCGCCGCCGACGTCGACGAACGTGATCTCGGCGTACGTCTTCTTCTTCGGGTCGAAGACCGACGAGAGGTACTCGATGCGCTCGTCGGGCACCTTCACGCTGCCGAAGGCGACGCCCCCCGACTTCGCCGCCTGCGCGGTGCCGCCCACGAGGGCCGAGAACACGGTGGACTTGCCAGAGCCGGGGTAGCCGCAGATGCCGACGCGCATGTTGACGGGGCGCTTGCTTAGCACGGCCGCGCGTGTGAAAGAGCCGGCAGAGATGCGAGCGCCGCTCTGGGTCGCCCTGTTCGTCGCCGTCGGCGGGGTCGTGGCGTGGCTGGCGATGCCCTCGCGCGGGGTGACGCCGGCGCCGCCGGCCACCGCGACCATGGAGGGCGAGGCCGTCTCGACGACCGACGCGGCGGCCGCGCTGGCGGCGATGCGCGAGGCGTCGCGCGCGTGGCTCGACCACACCGTGACGGTCGTGGTCGAGGGCGCGCGCGTGGACGCGACGCGCGAGCGGCTGGGGGCGCGCGTGGACGGCGCGCACCTGCAGGCGCTGGCCGGGGAGCTCGCCGACGCACGCAGCGTGCTCCGTCGCGCGCACGGGCGCGACAAGGCGGCTGTCCCGGCCCTCGCCGGGCAGGCCGCGACGCCCATCGTGGTGCCCGTGCCCTACGTGCTCGACACGCAGGCGGCGCTGGCGGCGCTCGTGCAGATGAAGGACGAGCTCGACGTCGCGCCGGTCGACGCGCGCTACGACTTCAAGACGCACGAGCTCTCCGCCGACAAGCCGGGCAAGCGCATCGACGCGTGGGCGACGCTCGCCCGCGTCGACGAGGCGCTCGCCGCCGGGCGCACCGAGGTGGGCGCGGTCGTCCAGCCCGTCGCGGCCACGCGCCCGGCGACGCGCTTCGCGGGCGTGTCGACCGACGCGGTGCTCGGCTGGTTCGAGACGAAGTACGCGCGCGACCTGAAGCACGAGGCGCGCACCTTCAACCTGCGCCTCGCGGCGTCACGCCTCGACGGCTACGTGGTCTTGCCGGGCGAGACGTTCGACTTCAACGCGGTCGTCGGCCCGCGCACCGAGATGATGGGGTACCGCGTCGCGCCGGTCATCGCGCAGGGGGAGCTCGTCGACGGCATCGGCGGCGGCACCTGCCAGATCGCCGGGACGCTGCACGCGGCGTCCTTCTTCGCGGGGCTCGAGATCCCCGACCGCCGGCCCCACACGCGGCCGAGCTTCTACATCAAGATGGGGCTCGACGCGGCGGTCGCGTATCCGGCGGTCGACCTGCAGCTGACCAACCCGCTGCCGTTCCCCGTGGTGTTGCACGAGACCGTGGAGCACGGCGTCGTGCGCGCCGAGATCCTCGGGCCGCGCCGCACCGAGGACGTGACCTTCGGCCGGCGCATCGACGAGGTCGTGCGCTTCGCCGAGAAGGAGACGCCCGACCCGGCGCTGCCCAAGGGCGCGCGCGAGCTGAAGCAGCGCGGCATCCCGGGGTTCAAGGTGACGCGCTGGCGCATCCTCCGCGACGGGCCCTTCGCGGTGCGCGAGCACCACCAGGACTACTACCCGCCGACGACGCAGATCTGGCGCGTCGGCACCGGGCCGGACGACCCGAAGTTCGAGGCGAATGACGACGGGCACCCCGAGTACGTCGCCGACCAGTACCTCTTCATCACGCAGGGGCCCGACATCCAGGGGCCGCACGGCTCGGACATGGTCGAGTCGCGCGTGGCGGGCAAGACGGGCGAGTACGGCTGGACGGTGCGCGAGGGCTACGCCAAGGAGACGCACGGCACGCGCGCCAAGGGCTCCGCGGACAAGGACACCGAGAACCGCGAGGGCGTCGACTGAGGACTCCGTAGATTGGGTGGGGGCTTGGGGGAGCGGCCGCGCTCCCCCGACCCAATCTGTGGTCACTCTACTGCGCGAGCGGAGCAAGCGCCCATGTTGCACCGTCGCATCGCTACACAAAGATGGACGCGAGGTGCTCCTCGAGGGGCTTCCACGCGGCGGGCTGGCTGCGGAAGCCGACGTAGCCGTCGGGGCGCACGAGGTAGAGGCACTCGCTGCCGGCGCCGTAGCGGCGGTGCATCGCCTTGCTCGCGTCGAGGACGACGCGCTCCTGCGCCGGGAGCTCGCTCGGGCGATCGGCGCGCGGGACGACGACGACGGGCTCGACGTGCGCGCCCCACCGCTCGCGCACGCGCCGCGCGATGTCCGCGAGGTTCGCGTAGCCCTCGGGCGTCGGCGCGCTTCCGTCGAAGAGGAGGAGGGTGCTCTTCGTGTGCCGAAGCAGCGTGTGCAGCGAGGTCGCGTCGTCGGCGCGCACGTCGGGCACGCGGTCGCCGGCGTGCGGGGCGCCGCCGAAGTCCATCCAGTCGCTCAGCGTCGGCCCCTCGCCGACGCGCTTGCCCACGGTGGCGCGAGCGACGGGCGCGCGGTGCTCGTCGACGATGGGGCTCGCGCGGTAGTCGATCGCGACCTCGCTGGCCTGCGCGAGCATCCGCCGCTGCACCACCTCGAGGCTCGAGAGGAACCCGGCGAGCCGGTTGCGCACCTCTCGTGCGACCGGGTTGCGCAGCGTGACCACCTTCGTCGCGAGGTCCGTGCCCGCCAGCGTCGCCGCGGCGACGGGGCGGCGCTCGGCGTCGTACGAGTCGAGCAGCGTCGGGCGCGCCGCGCCGTGCACGACGAGCGCGAGCTTCCACGCGAGGTTGAACGCGTCCTGCATCCCGGTGTTCATGCCCTGGCCGCCGACGGGGCTGTGGATGTGCGCCGCGTCGCCCGCGACGAAGCAGCGCCCCACGCGGTAGTGCGGGACGAGCCGCCGGTGAATGCGGAACGAGGCGATCCAGTTCGTCTCGCGGATGGCGAGCGGCGGGACGCCGCGGGCGCCGAGCAGGCGCAGCACGTCGTCGGCCGTCGGCTGCTCGAGGGGCGCGTCCACGATGACGCGCCAGCGCCCGCCCGGCAGCGGGAAGAGCGCGGCCAGGCCGTCGGGCGCGAGGTAGGCGGACACCTCGTCCTCGGGCAGCGTGCAGTCCATCTGCACGTCGGCGAGCACGAAGCGCTCCTCGTAGGGCACGCCGTCGAAGCTCAGGCCGAGCCCGTGGCGCACCGCGCTGTGCGCGCCGTCGCACCCGATGAGCCACGCGGCGCGCGCCGTCTCGCGCTCGCCCCCGGCGCGCTCGAGCGTCGCGGTCACGCCGGCATCGTCCTGCGCGAGCGCCGCGAGCTTCAGCCCGCGCTCGACCGTGCCGCCGAGCTCCGCGAGCCGCTCGCGGAGCAGGCGCTCGGTGTCGGCCTGCGGGATC
>DATJYG010000568.1:0-6551 GCA_035499695.1 Polyangiaceae bacterium | reverse complement strand
CGTAGGCAATCTCGCGGAGGCCTTCCTCGACGATGGGCTCGAGCTTGCAAGCCCGGAGGATGGGCTCGGCCGTCTGGCGTGCCCGCAGCTTGGGGCTCACGTAGACGGCGCACAGCTTCAGCCTTCCGGCGACGCGTGCGACCTTCTCCGCCTGCTCCCGGCCGCGCTCGGTGAGAGGGGGATCGATGTCGCCGGCAAAGTAGCCCTCGGCGGCTTGCATCGTGTCGCCGTGGCGGACGAGGTGCAGCGTGAGCATGGCGCTAGACTAACCCGCACCATGGTGCACGGCGCGATCCAAGCTTCGTACTGCCTCTTCCCGACGGCCATGGGCACGTGCGGGGTCGCCTGGGGTGAGCGAGGGCTGCTCTCGGTGCAGCTCCCCGAGGCAACCGACGACGCCACTCGCGCCAAGCTGCTCGCGCGCCTCCCGGGTGCACGTCAAGCGAGGGCCACCGGCATGGCCAAGCGCGCCATCGAGGCGATGCGTGCGCACCTCGCGGGCGATCTCCAGATGCTGGAGGAGGTGCCCATCGACGACGGGGCGTGCCCGGAGTTTCACCGGCGGGTCTACCGGGAGCTTCGGGCCGTCGGGCCGGGCGAGACCATCGGCTACGGGGAGCTGGCGGCGCGCGTCGGCTCGCCCGGTGCTGCCCGCGCGGTCGGTCAGGCCGTCGGGAAGAACCCGTTCCCCATCGTGGTGCCCTGCCAGCGCGTGCTCGCCTCCGGCGCAAAGGCGGGAGGCTTCTCGGCGCATGGCGGCGTGCACACGAAGCGGAAGATGCTCGCGATCGAGGGCGTGACCCTGGGCGCGCGCATCGACCCGACCGCGGCGGTGGCGCATCTGTCGTCGAGCGACGAGCGCCTCGCGCGCCTCGTCGCGCAGGTGGGTCCCCCGCGAATCCGGCAAGACCGCACCAAGAGCACCTTCGAGACGCTCGCCGAGTCGATCGTCTATCAGCAGCTCGCAGGAACGGCCGCGGCCACCATCCACCGCCGCCTCTGCGCCTTGTTCCCGAGAGGCCGCTTGAGTGCCGAGCGCCTGCTCGCGCTGAAGGACGCGTCGCTGCGCGGCGCCGGCATCTCGCGCCCCAAGATGCTCGCGCTGCAGGATCTCGCGCGAAAGACGCTCGACGGCACCGTACCCCCGATCGAGAAGCTCCACGGCATGAGCGACGACGTCATCGTCGAGCGCCTCTCGCAGGTGCGCGGCATCGGCCGCTGGACCGTCGAGATGCTCCTCATCTTCCGCCTCGGCCGGCCCGACGTTCTTCCGGTAGCCGACTTCGGCGTGCGCCACGGCTTCAAGCTGGCCTACGACCGTCGCAACATGCCGGCGCCGAAGGACCTCGCACGCTGGGGCGAACGATGGCGCCCCCACCGCACGGTCGCCAGCTGGTACATGTGGCGGGCCGTGGACCTCGCGCGCGACCGGCCAAGCGCCGGCCGAGCCTGAAGGCCCGTGTTATGCGGAGGCCATGGCCCTCAAGCTCCCCGCTGTCGATCCGGCCGCCGTCCAACCCCGCAACAGCTCCGGCTATCCCGAGCCGTTTCGCTCGCGCGTGCTTCCGCGTGAGAAGCGCGCCCTCGGCGATGCCGTGGGCCTCACCAAGATCGGCGTGAACCTCACGACGCTGCCCCCCGGCAAGGAGTCATCGATGCGGCACTGGCACACGCGCGAGGACGAGCTCGTGTTCGTGGTGGAGGGCGAGGTGGTGCTCGTGACGGACGAGGGTGAGCAGATCCTGCGCGCCGGCACGTGCGCGGGCTTTCCGGCCGGAGCGAAGAACGGCCATCAGCTCGTGAACCGGAGCGATCGCCCCGCGCGCTACCTCGAGATCAGCAACCGCGATCCCGAGGACACCGCGGAATATCCCGACGTGGATCTCGCCCTCCGCCGAGGTCCCGATGGGAAGATCGCGTTCACGCGCAAAGACGGCACGCCCTGCTGATGAAGGCGGACGCCCGATTCGTCATGCTCCTGCCCATCCCGGGGGTGCTGATCATCCTCGCGGCCGGCATCCCGGGCGTGATGGCTCCGGGCGCCTGGACGCCGATTCGCGTCGCCGGCGCCGTCTTGACGCTCGCCGGCCTCTCGCTGATCACCCTCGCGCGCTGGCAACTGGGTGACGCCTTCTCGATCGAGCCGCGCGCGACGATGCTGGTCACGCGCGGTCTCTACGCACGCATCCGGAACCCCGTGTACGTCTTCGGGCTCGTCCTGTTCGCGGGGATCCTCCTGTATCTGGATCAACCTCGGTTCCTCCCGGTGTTGATCCCGCTCGCCGTTCTGCAATGGATCCGCGCCAGACGTGAGGCCAAGGTGCTCGAGGGACGTTTCGGCGACGAGTACCGGAGCTATCGGGCACGCACCTGGTTCTGACTCAGGTCGGCAGCGGCTTCCGGAAGTGCACGCAGCGATCGACCACGTCGAAGCCGAGCGCTTCGTGAGCTTGCAGCGACTCGAGGTTGTCAATCAGCGCATCGGACGCCATCTCGGTGCAGCCTCGCGATCGCGCCCACGCCTCGGCGGCTGCGACGAGCGCGCGCCCGATGCCCCGGCGTCTCCGGTCGGGCTCGACGTACCACCCCTCGATGAAGCCGACCGGCCGACTGGGATCGCACCCGTCGGCATGTGACCGCAGGCCCACTTCGACGAACCCCACCACGGTGCCGTCGATCTCCGCGACGAGCACGACGAGCGGCAACGTGCTCGCGGGCACACCGGACAGGATCGCTGCGGCCTCGGCTTCGTGCTCCGCGAGCGATCCATCTGGCCACAGTTGGAAGAAGTGACGCGCGACGACCCCGACGTCGGACGGTGCGCCCGCTCGGACCAGCACTTCCGACCGGTTCATGGCGAGGACTTCCTCCACACCGTCGCCAGCCAGGGTTGCTCCTCTCGAGGCTTGCCCTGCGGCCTGTAGTAGTGGGCGATCTCCTCGAAACCGGCCGCGATGACCAGCGCTCGCCAGTGCTCGAGGTCCCAGTAGCAACCGTATCGTTCTCCGTGCCAGCCCTCTTCGTTGTTGCCGCGTGGGTTCGACGAGAAGAGGACGCCACGGGGCTCGAGCGCATCCCGGAGCTCGCGAAGCACACGGGGCAGATCGGCCGCCGGCACGTGGAACAGGGACGCGTTCGCGAAGACACCGTCGAAGCGTGCGGCCGGAAGGTCCAGGGAGAGAAAGTCTTGCTCGAGCACCTCGCAGCCGGTGTATCTCCGCGCCATCTCGCAGAATGCGTGGCAGCCATCGAGCCCGACGGCGACGTGCCCGAGCGATTGGAAGTGTGCGACGTCCCGGCCCGGGCCGCATCCGAAGTCGAGGATGGTGTACGGCGCAGGGCCCTCGATTGCGTCGAGCAAGGCCGCGTAGTTCTGGGTGACGTCGTGATCCTTCGTGCCCTCCCAGAACCGCGCGGCATGCGCCTGGTAGTGCGCGAGGGTCCGAGCCGATGTCGAAGAGACGTGCGGCACAGCGCGCCCGGCAGGATTCGAACCTGCGACCTACGGCTCCGGAGGCCGTCGCTCTATCCAACTGAGCTACGGGCGCATTCGATCGCGATGAGGGGCGCATGTGTACCACGCGGTTGCCGGAGTCTCCACGCCGCCGCGCCGTATGGCGGAATCACGCCGGAAACGCGCGCGAAGAGGGCCGGGAGCTACGCAATGCTCGACCATGGGCACCACGCGCACGCACTGCCCCTACTGTGCGCTGCAGTGCGGGCTTCGCCTGTCGCCGGGTGCAGCGCGTGCGGTTCCCGGTCAACCGCGGCGCCCGAGGCGGCATCTTGCCGCCTCGAGTTTTCAGCCGGTTTTCGTCGGGGTGTCAGCCCTGGGTCTCTTCGAACTCGGCGTCGATGACGCCGCCTTCCTTGCCGCCGCCGCCCTTCTTTTCGCCGCCGGGCGCCGCGCCGCCATCGCCTTCGCCCCCCGGAGGAACCGGGCCGCCACCGTTGGCGCCAGGCCCCTGCGTCGCGCCGTACATGACGCTCGCGAGCCGGTGCGCTTCCTTCTCCAGGCGGGCAGAGACGTCCTGCACCTTGGCGTCGTCTTGCTTCTCGACGGCCTCGCGGCCCTCCTTGATGAGGCCCTCGAGCGTCGCGACGTCCGCCGCCTGCAGCTTCTCCTTGTGCTCGCCGAGCGTCTTCTCGAGCGTGTAGCAGAGGTTGTCGAGCTTGTTCCTGCGCTCGATCTGCTCGCGGCGCTCCTTGTCCTCGCGCTCGTGCTCCTGGGCCTCCTTGACCATCTTCTGGATCTCGGCCTCGTTGAGCCCCGAGTTCGCGGTGATCGTGATCTTCTGGTCCTTGCCCGTCGCCGTGTCCTTCGCGTGGACGCTCAGGATGCCGTTGGCGTCGATGTCGAACGTGACCTCGATCTTGGGCACGCCACGCGGCGCCGGCATCAACCCCTCGAGGTGGAACTTGCCGAGCGTGCGGTTGTACTTCGACTCGGTGCGCTCGCCTTGAAGGACGTGGATCTCCACGGAAGGCTGGCTGTCGGTCGCCGTCGAGAAGACTTCCTTCTTCTGCGTCGGAATCGTCGTGTTGCGCGGGATCATGGCGGTCATCACGCCGCCGAGCGTCTCGACGCCCAGCGAGAGCGGCGTCACGTCGAGGAGCACGAGGTCCTTCACGTCGCCCGAGAGCACGCCGGCCTGCACCGCCGCGCCAACGGCGACCACCTCGTCGGGGTTCACGCCCTTGTGCGGCTCCTTGCCGAAGAACTTCTTGACCGTCTCCTGCACCATCGGGATGCGCGTCGAGCCGCCGACGAGCACGACCTCGTCGATGTCCTTCGGCTGCTTCTTCGCGTCGGCCAGCGCCTTTCGCACCGGCTCCATCGACCGCTCGACGAGCGGCGCCATCATCTGCTCGAGCTTGGCGCGCGAGAGGCGCAGATCGAGGTGCATCGGCCCGCCCGCGCCCACGGTGATGTACGGCAGGTTGATGCTGGTCTCCTGGACGCTCGAGAGCTCGATCTTGGCCTTCTCAGCGGCCTCCCTGAGGCGCTGCAGGGCCATCTTGTCGTTGCGAAGGTCGACGGCGTTGCTCTTCTTGAACTCGGCGACCATCCAATCGATGATCAGGTTGTCGACGTCGTCGCCACCGAGGTGCGTGTCGCCGTTGGTCGAGATGACCTGCACGACGTTGTCGCCCACCTCGAGGATCGAGATGTCGAAGGTGCCGCCGCCGAAGTCGTAGACGGCGATGACCTCGTCCTTCTTCTTGTCCAGGCCGTAGGCCAGCGCCGCCGCCGTGGGCTCGTTGACGATTCGCTTCACCTCGAGGCCAGCGATGCGCCCGGCATCCTTCGTGGCCTGCCGCTGCGAGTCGTTGAAGTACGCCGGGACGGTGATGACCGCCTCGGTCACCTTCTCGCCCAGGTAGTCCTCGGCGGCCTTCTTGAGCTTCGTGAGCACGCGCGCGCTCACCTCGGGCGGCGTGACCTGCTTGCCGCGGATGACGAACACGCTGTCGCCGTTGCTCGCGCGCACCACCTTGTACGGGACGCGCTTGGTCTCTTCCTCCACCTCCTCGAAGCGCCTGCCGATGAACCGCTTGGCGCTGAAGATGGTGTTCTCGGGGTTGGTCACGGCCTGTCGCTTGGCGATCTGGCCGACGAGGACCTCTCCCTTCTCGTCCCACGCGACGACGCTCGGCGTGGTGCGCGAGCCCTCCTCGTTGACGATGACCTTGGGCTCACGCCCCTCCATGATCGCCACGACGCTGTTCGTGGTTCCCAGGTCGATACCGATGATCTTGCCCATGATGTGCCGTCGCCTCCGAGTCTCGCCGCGAACGTAACCACCCGGGTTTGCCCGTCAATCGTCAACGGCACGGATGCTGCCCCGGCGGGGCCGATGTTGCAGCGGGAACCGAGGCTCAGGTCGGATCGTCGCGGCGGGGGTCGGGGACCGTGTGATCGCCCGTTTCCAGGGTGTCATGGGCGGCAAGCTGACTCTCGCTGGGGCGGGTCATCTGCGGGTCGGTGGCCGCCTCCATGTCATCCATGGGCCGGACGAGCGCCGCCCTGAGTGATGTGCTCGACGGTCCGCCGTGAGCGGTCGCGAACGACGCGTGAGAACCGGTCTTCGCCAGCGATTCCGCCATGGTGTTGACCCACTCGTCCTCGTCCCAGACGACCTCGATGTCCGGCAGGATCGTGTCGCGGTCGAGCGCTGCCACGACGCGCCACCATTCCTCCAGCATGGCCGTGGCGTTCTCGAATCGGCCCCGCGGGTCGCGCACCAGGGCTCGCGTCAGGAAGGCGTCGAGCTCCGGGTTCGGGGGAACTCCGGGCAACGAGGACACGAGCGGCGGCGTGGCCTCCGTCTTGAGCTTCGTGAGGACGTCGAAGCTCCGCCCGATGAACGGCAACCGCCCGCTGATACTGCGAAAGATCACGACCCCGATGGCGTAGAGGTCTGCCGTCGGCCCGACACCCTTGGCGTACTCGAGCTGCTCGGGCGCCATGTAGCCGACGCTGCCGATGAGATGGTGGGTGCTCGTGAGGCTCGTGCCCAGGTTCGCGATTTCGTTGAGGCGCGCCACGC
>DATJYG010000567.1:0-6714 GCA_035499695.1 Polyangiaceae bacterium | reverse complement strand
CATCGCCGAGTACCAGGCGCTCCTCGAGGGCCTCGACTCGCTGCTCCCCGGCATCGACCCGTTCGTCATCGGCGGCCAGACCATCTCGCGAGCCGAGCTGAAAGCGAGGCTCCAATCGCGCATCGACGCGGCGCAGAAGGTCAAGAACATGCGGAAGACTCTCGCCGCGCTCGTTGCCGACGAGCGGACGACCGCAGCCGCCGTCGACCCGCTCCGCAGCCTGCTCAAGGCGTTCTGCGGCGCGCGGTTCGGCGCGACGAGCCCCATCCTGCAGCAGCTCGGGTTCGTCCAGCGACGCCGTCGCAGGACGCGACCCGCCAACCAGGCCGCAGGCGCCGAGAAGGCGAAGAAGACGCGCCAGGCCGTCGGCCCCACCGGCCGCCAGCAGCGCGCCGCCGTTCACCTCGAGCGATCGAGCGGCGGGAGCGAGCCGTCGGGGACCGCGGGCGGGGGGACGACGACGCTCTGAGGGACCAGCGTCGTGGCCGTCGGCGCCGCGCCGGCGTCGAGCGACAGGCCGATGTTGCCTCGCGTGCTCGGCTTGCCCGTGCGCTGCTCGAAGTGCTCGTAAAGGATCGCCGCGAGCAGCAAGAGCAGCGCGAAGGCCAGCCCGATGCCGACGACCACCGTGACGCTCGGGCCGCGCCGCGTCGGGATCTGCGACGAGGGAGGCGGAGGCTCGGGCGCCGGCGGGATGACGGCGGGGGCGGGCGCAACGGCGGCACCCGGTGGGACCGCCGCGAGCGGCTCGGTCTTGCGCTGGGCGCGCGGGTCGACGACCGTGTCGGACGCCGGCCCCATCACGGCCGTGTGAGCCTGCGTCTGCCCCTGGACGACCGTCGGCGCGATGGGCCCTGCCGTGACCAGCGCGTTCTCGCGGGCGCGCAGCACGATCACCGTGACGTTGTCGTGGCCGCCGCGCGCGTTGGCGAGATCGACCAGCTTGCCCACCGCCTGCGCCGGCGGCTCGCTCCCGACGATGGCGAAGATCTCCTCGTCCTGCACGAGATCGCACAGGCCGTCGGAGCAGAGGACGAACGCGTCGCCCGTCACGTGCGCCACGGGCTGCGGGCGCACCTCGACCTCCACCTCGGCGCCCATGCCGAGGGCGCGCGTGATGCGGTTCGCGTCCGGGTGGTGCGCCGCCTGCTCCGGCGTGAGCAGCCCGTGGTCGACCATCTCCTGCACCATCGAGTGGTCGCGCGTGATGCGGAAGATCTGCCCCTCGTGCACGAGGTAGGCGCGGCTGTCTCCCACGTGCGCGACCTCGGTGCCGCCCGCGTGCAGGAGCACCGCGACGACCGTGGACCCCGGCCGGCCCGCGGCGACCTCGCTCGTGCGCATGGTGAACACGCGGCGGCTCGCCTCCTCGACCGCCGCCCGCAGCACCGCGCCGGGCGCGTCCGTCTCACCGGCGTGGTCGAACGCCTCGAAAATGGTCGTGAGCGCCAGCTCCGCCGCCTCGCGTCCGGCGGCGTGGCCCCCCATGCCGTCGCAGACGACGCAGAGGTGACCGAGACGCGTCTCGCGGTGGCCGCACGCGTCCTCGTTGACCTGCTTCTCGGGGTCGCGCCCCGGATCGGACCGCTCGGCGTACTCGACGGCCGGCAGCGACATGGGAACTCAGGCCTCGAGCTGGACTGCGAACTCGATGGGCCCGAAGCGCAGCGGCACGCCGACGGGCACCGGCGTCCACACGCCCGGAGCGATGCGGCTGCCGGCGATCCACGTGCCGTTGTTGCTCGTCTCGTCGCGCACGAGGAGCTGCCCGGCGTCGAAGCGGAGCGTCGCGTGCACCCCGCTGATGCGCGGCTCGCTGAGGAAGATGGGGCACTGCGCCGGGTCGCGGCCCACGCGCACCTCCGACCCGGGACGCACGGTGAACTGCCCCGAGGGGCCGCGGATGGTCGCGGCCCCCGGCGCCGCTTGCGGTGGCGGTGCCGCTCCGTAGGGGCTCGGAGGGGGCACGAGCGGCTGCGCGGTCATGGCGCCGGTAAGGGGAAACCCGGGGGCAGCGACGCCCCCACCTCCCTTCGTCATCTCGGCGGGCAGCGGTTGCCCGCACGAGAAGCAGACGGACGGTTGTCCGGGCGTCGCCATCGTGTTCATCCCGCACGCCGGGCAGCGCACCTGCACGGGCGCGGGAAGCCCCGACGCGGAGCCCGCGGAGTACGACGGCTGGGCGGGCGGCGGCTGGGGCGGCGGGGCGCCACCAAACGCCGGGGCCGCGGCAAACGCCGGGGCCACGGCCGCGCCCATGAACGGGGCGGCCTGGGGTGGTGGCCCCATCGCATTCTGTGCAGGGGATAATGGAGAAGGGGGAGCCGGCGGCATCATGCCGTAGCCACCGCCGCCTGGAGGAGGCGGCTGCCCGTAACCGGGGCCCTGCGGCGGCGCGCCGTAGCCGGGCGGCCCGCCGTAGCCGGGCGGAGCGCCCGGCCCAGGTCCGCCCGCCGGCGGAGCCCCGCCGCGCTTGCGTCCACCGCCGCCGCCGCCGCGCACGAGCACCATCACGAGCAGCACGATGACGATCGCGAGCCCCGCGATCCCGGCGATGAGCGGGAGCGACAGCGGCTTCTTCGTCGCCTTGAGCGTCAGCACGTTCTTCGCGTCGACGGCCGACGCGCGGTGCGCGTTGTTGTCGTACACGACGACGCGCGCCACCATGTTGTCCCCCGTGCCGTCGAGCACCTTCGCGTCGTCGGGCACGTTGAACACCACGTAGCCGTCGGCCGCCTGCACCGACGCGCCCACCATGTTCTCGCTCTGCAGCTGCTGCATCGCGGCCTTCGCCTGCGCCAGGTTGCCGCCCGCAGCGCTGGCCGGCGGCTTCGTCCCGGCCGGCACCCAGTACGACTCGGCGCGCGACTTGTCGCCGGCCCAGCAGAAGTTGCCGTACACGGTGACCTGACCGCCGGGATAGATGGGGTTCGCGTTCGCCGCGTCGGTCGTCTTCTTCATGTCGATGTCGAGCGGCCACTGCGACGGGTCGATCCCGAGCGGCACGTCCTTGAAGCTGCCGTCGGGCGTGATGGTCGGCTTGGTGTTCTCGAACACCAGGTTGAACGTCTGCTCGACGCTCGGGTTGATGCAGGAGAGCTCCCAGTGGATGAGCCACATCGCGTCGAAGCGCGTTCTCACCAGGCCGACGATGGTCTTGGCCTTCCCGTTGCCCTCGCCCTCGCGCACGACGTCGAAGAACCCGCCGATCTCGGGGTTCGACATCGACTGCATGAACTGCGCTTCGTTGTTCGAGTAGATGTTCTCGGTGAAGCTCGACGGGTTCGGCAGCCAGATCGAGATCACCGGCAGCGGCGTCTTCGGCAGCGACGTGTTGTCCGCCGGGAAGCGGCCGGCATCCAGGTACTGATGGAAGACGTCGGCGCTCGGCGACGCGCTCTCGGGGTCGCCGCGGCCGGCGCCGTTCGAGAGCAGCACCATCGCCTGGTGCAGGGGCACCTGATCGGGCGCGTCGCTGTTGCCGAGCGACCCGAACGCGTCCTGCGTCATGTTCTTGATCTGGGTGAAGAGCGCGCGGTTGCTGCCGTGCGAGGGCATCGTCGTCTTGAACGAATTGAGCAGGTTCGCCAGGTCGTTGCGCTGCGCGTACGTCATCCACTTGCTGTCCTTCACGACCTGCACGTCGTCGAAGAACATCAGGTCCATCAGGTCGTTCGGCCGCATCTCGGCGATGAGCTCGTGCGCGACGGCGCGCGCGTCACCGAAGCGGCCGCCCATGCCCGAGGAGGCATCGACCGAGACGAGCCACGCCGTGCCGACGTTGGCCTGCGACGTCGCCTTGCCCCACTGCGTCTTGTCGACGAACGTCGTCAGCGTGTCCGCGCCGGCGACCTTCACGAGCAGGTGCGCGTTGGCCTCGGGGAAGGGGAACGGGTCCCAGAGCGCGCCGGGCTTCTCCAGGTTCTGGCTCCAGCAGGTCAGGGTGCCGGCGCCCGTGACGCCCGCGCACGGCTGGAGGACGTCCGACAGCCGCTTGAACTGCACGACCTCGAGGACCGTCGTGAGCGTGGGCTTGCCGTTGTTCACTCCGGTGCGCGGGTCGATCCGCAGGATGTGCGCCTCGGGCGCGGCGAGCGCCGGGCGAGGCGCCAGGAGGACCGCGATGGGAGTGAGAAGGAGGACGATGAGGAAAGACAGCCGTCGGATCATCTCCACGGACCTCGCTGTGGGCGCAACGTGAACTGCCGGCGGGAATTCCCGCCCGAGAACGTCTTAGACGCGGCCGATGACTTTGACGACCGTCGTGTAGCCTCCGAAACGGATGCGGTCGCCGTCGCGGAGCTCGCGCCGGCCGTTGAAGCCGATGTGCTCGTCGTTGACGAACGTGCCGTTGGTCGAGCCGGTATCCTCGACCGTGATGCTCGCGGACGCCGCGTCGACCACCAGGGCCGCGTGGCGCGAGGAGATCGTCGGGTCCTGCAGGGTGACGTCGATCCCGTCGTTGGCGCCGAGGCGGCCGACGAGCAGACGTCCGCCCGTCAGCGGCCAGAAGTCACCGCTCGCGTTGGCTCCGTAGGCGACGAGGAAGCCGCGCAGGATCTTGGGCGGCGCGGCGTCGCGCGAGGTGTCTCCGGACACGCCGCCGTAGCCCGGCTGAGGCGGCGGAGCTGCGGCCGGTGGCGGCGCGGCTGGCGCGTATCCGGCTCCCGGAGGCGGCGCACCGAAGGCCGGCGCCGGCGGCGCGTATCCCGGCTGGGCGGGAGGCGGAGCGCCGAAGCCCGCCGGCTGCGGGGGCGGAGCGCCGAAGCCCTGCTGCTGCGGCGGCGGGAACCCGGGCTGCTGAGGCGGTGCGCCGTAGCCCTGCTGCGGCGGGGGAGGCGCGCCGTACGGGCTCGCGGGCGCGGGCGGAGGCGCGTAGCCGCCTTGGGGCTGACCGCCGCCACCGCCGTAAGGGTCGGGCGAGAACTGCATCTGGTCGAGCGCGATGGGGTGGCCCTGCAGGCAGTAGCTCGCGCCGGGCGCGATGTCGTGCCCCATCTGGCAGCGGGCGGCCGGCGCCCCACCTTGCGGCGCGCCGTAGCCCTGCTGCTGCGGCGGCGGGGCGCCGAATCCACCACCGGGCGGAGGCGCGTATCCACCGGGCGCCGGGGCGCCGTACGCGGCCTGCGGCGGGGGCGCCGCGCCGGCTTGTGCGAGCGGGGTGCCGCACACGTTGCAGAACTTATCCGTCGGTTTGGCCACCGTGCCGCACTGCGGGCATGCACTCATGGTTTCGCCCTTCTTTTCCTTCTGCACACCGCCCGGGAGTGGGCGACGCGCCGGCAAGAGAATAACGAAGTCGCGGGCAAAAGGGCGAAGCGTCTGGTACGTGCCAGGCCCTCCCTGCCCTTCGCTCGGGCGTGCGGGCTAGCGCTTACCGGAGCCCAGGAAAACGCTGGCTGCCGTGGCCGCACGGACCACCTCGCGGACCGGCACCCCGTGCGCCCGGGCGGCGGCGACGCAGGCGTCGAACTCCGGCTTGAGCTGGGGCGGGCCGTAGGGACCCTCTGCGATCTTCACGGGGATCCGCCCGTAGGGCGTCTCCACGTGCTCGACGCGGCGGGGGCGCTCGAGGCGCGAGACGTCGTGGCGGCGCAGGCCGAGGCTCGTCGTCTCGCGGAGCATCGCGTGCGCGACGGCGTCGGCGCGGGCGATGGGGGTGAGCGCCGAGAGCGTGAGCGCCGGGCGGCCCTTCTTCATGGTGATGGGGGTCGCCCAGGCGTCGAGCGCGCCGGCGGCGAGCAGCGACTCGATCCAGCTCGCCGCGAGCTCGCCGGTCGCGTCGTCCACGTTCGCCTCGAGCACGGTGTGCGTCGCGTGCTCGTGATGCTCGGGGTCGTGCGCGTGCGCCCCGTCCGGCGCGCCCAGCACGGCGCGGAGCACGTTGGGGCGGTCGGCGAGGTCGGCCGTGCCGGCTCCCCACCCGACGCGCTCGGGCGACATCGCCGGCCATCGCTCGCAACTCGAAGCGTGCGCGCCGACGATGGCCGCGCCGGTCGGCGTCACCAGCTCGAAGTCGATGCCGGCGTCGTAGGTTCGAAGGCCGGCGAGGCACTCGACCACCGCGGGCGGCGGGAGGGGCAGTGTGCCGTGCGCCGCCTTCACGAAGCCGCGACCCATCGGCAGCGGCGACACGACGAGCTCCGCCCCGAGGTGATCGAGCGCCGCGGCGCTGCCCACGACGTCCACGATGGCGTCGACGCCGCCCACCTCGTGGAAGTGCACGTCGTCGATCGGCGCACGGTGCACCTTCGCCTCGGCCTCGGCGAGCCGCCGGAACGTGCGCTGCGCGCGCGTCTTGATCCCCTCGGGCAGGCGCGACTCGTCGAGCATCGCCCGGATCGTCCCGTACGTGCGCGGCGGCTGCGCGTCGTCCACGTGGACGTCGAAGGCGCACGCGACGATCCCGCTCCGCACGCGCGTGCCGAAGTGGACGTGGTAGCCGGTGACCGGCAGGCACACGAGCGCATCGGCGACGACGGCGCGCGGCACGCCGAGGTCCACCAGCGCCGCGACGATCATGTCGCCGGCGAGACCGCTCGGTGCGTCGAGGAAGAGCACGTGCCCCGCGCCTGCGCCGCGCGCGAGCTCCGGCGCGCCGTGCCCGTGCTCGTGCGTGTGCGCGTGGCCGTGAGCGTGCTCGTGGCCTTGGGCCCCGTGCTCGTCGTGCTCGTGCCCCTCGTGGCCCATGCCTCAATACCTCTCGCGCGCCCG
>DATJYG010000566.1:0-15627 GCA_035499695.1 Polyangiaceae bacterium | reverse complement strand
CCCCGGCGCGCGCGCGAGCGAGCGATCCACCGCGTCGCAAAGGACCCGCGGCAGGTCGGGCCGCTTCTCGCGCAGAGGTCGCGGCGTCTGCTCGCGGCGTCTGCGGAGCAAGTCGGCGAAGTTGTCCGTCGCGTGGAGGCGCTCCCCGGTCGCCGCTTCGTACACGACCAGCCCGAACGCGTAGACGTCCGCGGGCGGACCGACGTCGGCCTTCGCTTCGAGCTGCTCGAGCGCCATGTACTGCGGCGTGCCGATGAGGGTCCCCTCGCGCGTCAGCGCCAGCGGCGTCGGCGATCGCGGATTCATGGGCGCCGCGTCCTTCGATCCATGCGCGCGTGAGACGCCGAAGTCGGTGACGACCGCGTGCCCGTCGCTCGCGCGCAGGAGCACGTTGCCCGGCTTGAGGTCGCGGTGAGTGACCCCCGCCTGGTGCGCCGCTGCCAGCGCCCGCGCCAGGTCGATGGCGAGGCGCACCACCTCGTCGCGCGACAGCGGTCCGCGCTCGAGCCGGTCGACGAGCGCCTCGCCCTCCACGAGCTCCATCGAGAGCCCGAAGCGGCCCGGCAGCTCGACGAGGTCGTGGATGCGCACGACGTTCGGGTGCGTGACCTTGCGCGCCATCTGGAGCTCGCGCCGGAAGCGCTGCAGGCGGCTCTTGGACCCCTCGTCCTCCTGCAACAGCTTGAGGGCGACGATCGTGTCCGCCTTGAGGTCGCGCGCACGGTAGACGACGCCCTCACCCCCGCGCCCCAGCTCGCCGAGGATCTCGTAGCGGTTGCCGAGGACCTCCCCGCCCTCCTGTGGCAGTCGCGGCAGGGACGGCGCCGACTGCTCGGCCAGCATCGTGTCGGCGCTCGCGATGACCGCGTCCTTCGGCCCGGTCGACTCCGGGCCCGGCACGCTGGGCAGGGTGCGCGCGCTGGCGATGGCGTCCAGCGTGTTCTTGCCGAGCTCCCGCTTGCCGCCCCGCTCAGGCATCGCCACTGAAGCGTAGCGGAGCGGGGCGCCTCCGTGTGCTAGGAGCTTCCTCATCGAAGTCTACGGCAACAAGACCGGGCTCTCTCCGTCCGCCCTGCGCGGCCTCGAGCGCCTCTACCGGCGTCGCGTCCCGGCTGACGACATCAGCACCCAGGAGCTGACTCGCTCCCTGGCCGCGGTGTCCTTCGAGACGGGGCGGCAGGTGGGCGTCCTGGTCCACCGGTCAGGGCAGATCGACACGGTCGTCGTCGGCGACGCCGGAAAGCTGGTCCTGCCGGACATCGGGCGCCTGCGCGCCGCCGAAGGGCGTTTCCGCGGGCTGCGCCTCGTGCACACGCACCTGCGCAGCGAGCCCCTGACACGCGACGATCTCGTGGACCTCGTTCGCCTCCGCCTCGACCTGGTCGCGGCGATCCTCCTCGCGCACGATGGGGAGCCGCGCTCGATGGTCTATGCGCACAACGTCCCCGCCGACGAGGGGGCGCCCCCCTACCGCGAGGTAGGGCCGATCCCCATCGGGCAGGCGCACCTCGACGTGGCGGACCTCATGACCGACCTCGAGGCGGAGTTCGCCCGGCGTGCCCGCGCGCGCGAGGTCAAGGCGAAGGACGGCCGCGCGATCCTCGTCCACGTGGGCGACAAGTCCAAGGGCGCGGGGGCCGCACGCGAGGCCGACGAGAGCATGCGCGAGCTGCGCGAGCTCGCGCGCACCGCGGGCACCGACGTGGCCGACTGCATCGTGCAGATGCGCGAGCACGTCGATCCGAAGTTCGTCATGGGCAAGGGGAAGCTCGAGGAAGTCGTCGTGCGCGGCATGCAGCTCGATGCAGGCGTCCTCGTCTTCGATCGCGAGCTGACGCCGGCGCAGGCGAGCGCCATCGCGAAGCACACCGACCTCAAGGTCATCGACCGCACGCAGCTGATCCTCGACATCTTCGCGCAGCGCGCCGAGAGCCGGGACGGCAAGCTGCAGGTGGAGCTCGCGCAGCTGAAGTACGCGATGCCGCGTCTCGCGCAGAAGGACGACTCGCTCTCGCGCCTCACCGGCGGCATCGGCGGACGCGGACCGGGCGAGACGAAGCTCGAGATCGGCCGCCGGCGCGCCAAGGACCGCGTGACGCACCTCGAGCGGCAGCTGAAGCAGCTCGCCAAGCAGCGCGAGCAGCGCCGCCGCAAGCGCACGCGCGAG
Organism: Polyangiaceae bacterium; assembly: GCA_035499695.1. GTDB lineage: Bacteria > Myxococcota_A > Polyangia > Polyangiales > Polyangiaceae > Palsa-1150. Next base: position 13,460 of record DATJYG010000566.1, on the reverse strand, counting down.
GGCGTGCCGACGGTCGCCATCGTCGGGTACACGAACGCCGGCAAGAGCACGCTGCTCAACACGCTCACGGGCGCCGACGTGCTCGCCGAGGACAAGCTGTTCGCCACGCTCGACACGCGGTCGCGCGTCCTGCGTTGCGGCTGGGCGGGCTGGGGCGAGCGCGAGGTCGTGATCACCGACACCGTGGGATTCATCCGCAAGCTCCCCAAGGACCTCTTCGCCGCGTTCCGCGCGACCTTCGAGGAAGCGGCCGATGCGGACCTGCTGCTCCACGTGGTGGACGCCAGCGACCCGGCGAAGGAGGACCACATTCGCACGGTCCTGCGCCTCCTCGAGGACCTCGATCTGCTCGAGATCGACCGCCTGCTCGTCTTCAACAAGATCGACATGTGCGAGGCGAGCGAGCTCCGCGCCCTCGAACGCGGTTATCCCGACGCGGCCCTGGTCAGCGCCACGCACCGCGAGACGACCCGCCCGCTCATCGAGCGCATCGCGCGCGAGCTCGCCGAGAAGTGGGAGCGGAGCGCCAAGGGTCCGAACGTCGAGCCGCACGGGGTGCTGGACGAGTCCCGGCAGGAAGAAGACGGGCGCGAGCTGACCACGCTGGACGACATGCTCCGGGCAGCCGGCAAGCGCGTCCGCACGACCTCCATGGCCTGAATCCCCCGGCGGACTCGTACGTCAGACGTACGGTTGAGCTCTCGTGTACGCTGGCGATGGGTAGCGCCCGCGGCTTCTCCTGGAGGTAAAAAGACCATGCGCCTGTCGCCAAGTCGTCTGGCAGTACCGCTCGCCGCAGTCGTGCTGTCGTTCTCGATGACCGCGTCGGCTCAAGACCTCACCCAGCCGCCGGTGGCTCCGGCAACACCGGCCCCGGCTGCTGCCCCGCCGGCGGCTGCGCCCGCCGCACCCGCTGCAGCCCCCGCGGAGGCGAGCCCGACGGAGAGGACGGCGAACAACGCGCTCTACATCGAGCTGCTCGGAGCAGGCCTCTTCTACTCGCTCGACTACGACCGCGCCTTCGGCCCGGTCTCGGGGCGCATCGGCATCGGTTACTTCTCGATCAGCAGCGGCAACAACGCGAGCGGCGGCTCCTCTTCTGCCACGTTCATCAGCGTCCCGGTCACCGTGAGCTACCTCGGGATCGGTTCGCTGAAGCACATGTTCGAGGTCGGCGCCGGCGTGTCGATCAACTACTTCGGCGGCAGCTCGAGCTTCGCCGGCGTGAGCACCAGCGGGTCGGCGACCGAGGTCTTCGGCACCGTCGTCCTGGGCTACCGGTACCAGCCTCCGGACGGCGGATTCTTCCTGCGCGCGGGCATCGATCCCATCATCGGCAGCTTCGGGTTCCTGCCCTGGCCCTACGTCGGCCTCGGCGCCACGTTCTGATCGGACGCAACCGGCGCGACGGGCAGCCGATGGGTGGTCGAGCCATGTTCTCTCCGCCCATTCGCTTCGTCGCGCCCCTCACCGTGCTGCTGCTCGCGGCCTGCGCCGGACCGCTCGCGCGTGGCATCGACCAGTTCGACGACGGACATTACCCCGAGGCGAAGCAGACGTTCGCGTCCCTGGAGCCCGAGAGCCGCTCGTGGGACGACGCGCACCGTGCGCGCTACGCGCTCTACCGGGGGCTCACGTACGGGGCGCTGGGCGACAAGCCCCGCGCGGGCGTCTGGTTGCGCGAGGCGAAGGCAATCGTGCTCGAGCACCCGGACGCCCTGCCGCCCGAGGACCAGCAGCGCCTGAAGACGGGGCTCGACACGTACGACGTGCCCTGACTCACCGAGGCGGCTCCAGGGGTCGACGAGTGAGAGTTTGAAGAAGATCAGAAGATCAAAAGATCAAGAAGGTGTTGGGTTGTGGTGCACGCCAGGACCCACAACAAACCTTTTGATCTTCTGATCTTCTTGATCTTCTTCCCACTCTTGCTCGTCTTACTGGAGCTTTCAGTCTTCTTCTTCGACGTGCTTGAAGCCGCTCTCCTTGACGACCTTGTCGGTCGTGTGCGGCGAGCACGGGTCGTAGTGGTCGAAGGCCATCGTGAAGGCCCCGCGGCCGCTCGTGATGCTCGTCAGCTTCGGCTCGTAGTCGTTCGTGTTCGCGAGCGGCACCAGCGCGACGACGACGCTCTTGTCGCCGACGCTGTCGGTCCCGGTGACACGCCCGCCGCGGGCGTTGATGTCGCCGATGACGTCGCCGAGGTAGTCGCTCGGGACGGTGACCTCGAGCTTCGCCACCGGCTCGAGCAGCACCGGCTGCGACGCCTGCAGCGCCGCGCGGAGCGCGCGGCTGCCGGCCATCTGGAACGCCGCGTCCGACGAGTCGACCGCGTGGTATTTGCCGTCGGTGAGGCGCACTTTGAAGTCGACGACCGGGTAGCCGGCGAGCACCCCGTGCTCCATCGCCTTGCGGACGCCCTTCTCGACGCTCGGAATGAACTGGCGCGGAATCGACCCGCCCACGATCGCGTCCTCGAACTCGAACCCGGAGCCGCGCGGCAGCGGCTCGAGATCGATGTAGCAGACGCCGAACTGCCCGTGCCCGCCGCTCTGCTTCTTCAGCTTCCCCTCGATCCCCGTCGCACGCCCGCGCACCGTCTCGCGGTACGGGATGCGCGGGGGCCCGAGGCGGCAGTCGATCGACGCGCGCTTGCGGAGGCGCTCCAGCGTGATGTCCAGGTGCAGCGCGCCGAGGCCCTCGAGGATCGACTCGCGCGTGGCCGCGTCGTGCTTGAAGACGAGCCCCGGATCCTCCTCGCAGATGCGCGCCAGCGCCTGGGCCGCCTTGTCTTCCACGCCCTTGCCTTCGACGATGAGGGTGCGCGAGTAGAGGGCCGGCGGCATCGGCGGGAGCTTCACGTTGAAGGGCTTCTTCTCGTCGCTCAGCGTGTCGGTCGTCCGCGCGACCTTGAGCTTCGCCACGGCGACGATGTCGCCGGCGACGGCCTCGGTGACCGGCTTGAGCTCCTTCCACGTGCCCTGCGAGAGAGCGCCGACGCGCTCGCGGTTGCCCGTCGCGCCGGCGGCCACGTTCGTGTCCTGCTTGAGCGTCCCCGAGACGACGCGCACGTAGCTGATCTTGCCGACGTGCGGATCGATGTGCGTCTTGAAGATGAACGCCGCGAGGGGGGCGTCCGGCTTCGGCTCGCGCTTCTCGGCGGTACCGATGCCCTCGAAGGCCGGTCGATGCGCGGGCGAGGGCAGCAGGTCCACCGCCGCGTCGAGCAGCGCCACGATCCCGCTCGGCATCGTGCACGACGCCTCGTAGACCGGGATCATCTTGCAGGCTTCGACCGCCTTGCGCGCCCCCTCGTCGAGCTCCTGCTGCGAGAGGTCCCCGTCGTTCAGGTACTTCTCGGTGAGCGTGTCGTCGGTTCCCGCGACGTCGTCGACCAGGTGCGCGCGCGCCTCGTCGACGCGCGGCTTGGACTCCGCCGGCACGGGGATCGCCGCAGTCGAGTTGGGCGCCTCCGGCTTGTTGATCCAGGCCTTGCCCGTGCGGATCGCGATGACCCCGTGGAAGCTCGGGCCGACGCCGTCGGGCACCTCCATGACCGCGATCGGCGTCTTGAGGTGCTGCTTGAGCTCCGCGACCACCTCGTCGGGGCGCGCGTGCTCGTCGTCCATCTTCGTCAGCACGACGATGCACGGCACGTTTCGCTCGCGCACCCACGAGAGAGCGCGCTCGGTGCCCGTCTGCACGCCGTCGCGCGCGCTCACGCACACGATCGCCGCGTCGCACGCGGAGAGCGCGAGTCGCGCCTCGGCGACGAAGCTCGCTTCGCCTGGCGTGTCGACGAGATTGATCTTGTGGTTGTTCCACTTGAGGCTCACGGGCCGCGCCTCGAGCGTCGTCACGTGCGCGCGCTCCTCCGGAGAGTCGTCAAGACCACTCGCGCGATCGCCCGCCTTCCCCAGCTTCGATGTCACCTTCGCGACGAAGAGGGCCGCCTCGACGAGCGAGGTCTTGCCCGAGCCTTTGTGGCCGAGAACGGCGACATTCCGGATGTCTTCAGGGGTCGTCATGGCAGGAATGGAAGGGTGGATCGATGTGCGACGACTGTGCAACCTGGGCGGACGGATAGCGGTTGCCTCCCACACTTCCGTAGCGATCGTATGCCGAGGCTGCCGGCGAGGCTCGACGCCCGGGCGCGCATCTCGTTAAAAGAAGAGAAGGGGGCCGTGGTAGCAATTGCCCCATGAGAATCGAAGCTCACTGGCTTTCCCTCACGGTTGTGACCCTCTCCCTGGGCCTCGGGGCCTGTGGCGCCGCGGACGACGGCAAAGGTGCGGATTCCGCGGATTCCACGGGCGGCCTGGTCGGCAACCCGGCCCCCGACTTCAGCGTCAAGACCATCGTCGGCGGCAAAGGCTCGGTCTCGCTCAAGTCGCTTCGCGGCAAGGTCGTCCTGGTCGACTTCTGGGGCACCTTCTGCGAGCCCTGCAAGAAGTCCTTCCCCAAGCTTCAGGACCTGAACACGAAGTACGGCACGACCGGCCTGCAGATCATCGGCATCAGCGAGGACGAGGCCGACGACAAGGACAAGATCCCCGGCTTCGCCGACACGTACGGCGCGAAGTTCGCGCTCGGCTGGGACGAAGACAAGACTATCGCCAAGCACTACAAGCCGGAGACGATGCCGTCGTCCTTCATCATCGACAAGAAGGGCGTCGTTCGTTACGCGCACGTCGGGTACCACGACGGCGAAGAAGTCGAGATCGAGAAGGAGATCAAGGAGCTCTTGGGGAACTAGCGCGCGGGGTCTGAGCGGGAGGCGGTGCGGGAGAAGATGGCGGATGACGGAGGCACGAGACTGTCGAGGCGCGCCGCGTGTGCGGCGATCGGCCTCGCCGTGCTCTCCGTTTCCGCCCCCCGGCTCGCGCTCGCGCAGGACCCCGCCGGTGCCCTGCGCGACCTGACGCAGTCGGGCGACTTCCGCGTGCGGGTGAGCGCGGCGCTCTACCTGGGGCGCACCAAGCCGCTCGGCGCTCGCGAGGCGCTCGAGGCCGCACTGGCCGATACGCATCCGGCGGTGCGCGTCGCCGCCGCGAGCGCGCTCGGGGCGCTCGGCGATCCGCTGGCCATCACGGCGCTCGCACGCCGGCTCGGCAGTGAGTCGTCGGCGAGCGTGAAGGCGCAGATCCAGTCCTCCATCGAGCAGCTCCGCAAAGGGGTCGCGGCCGATCAGGGCGGCGCGCCGCAGCCGGACGCGTCGCACCATCAGCTCGGGCCGAACGTCCGCTACGTCGTGCGCCTCGGCATGATGCGCAACCCCACGGGCATCCGCGGCGAGGAGATGCGCACCGTGCTCCACGAGGCCGCCCGGTCACGCGCGCGCTTCCTCAAGGGGGCCGTGGTGGTGGACGCGGATCCGGCGATCATCGCGCAGGCCGTCGAGCGCCGGATACCCATCATCACGCTGGACGGGTCGCTCATGCAGCTCGCCGAGTCACGCGTCGCCGAGAGCGTCCAGGTGCAGGCGCGCGTCGAGTTCGCGGTCAGCCGGGAGAAGATCCTCAAGGGCACCCTCTCGGGCGCCGCCACGACGTTCGGCTCGAGCCCCACCCTGAGCGACCTGGGCCGACGCCGTCTGCAGGACGACGCCGTCGACGGCGCCGTCGAAAGCGCGCTGCGCGGAGCGGACCAAGGGCTTATCGTAGCGGGCCTGTGATCCAGGTCCTCCTCATCGGGCTCGGGGGCGCCATCGGCACCCTCGTGCGGTACGGCGTGGGCCTCTGGGCCGCGAAGGCGCTCGGGACGGGATTCCCGTACGCGACGCTCATCGTGAACATCGCGGGGTGCTTCTTCATCACGCTCGTAGCCCACACCGCGCTCGTGACGACCCTCATCTCCCCGACGATGCGCCTGACGCTCATGACCGGGTTCATGGGCGGGCTGACGACGTATTCCAGCTTCGACTTCGAGACGACGAACCTGCTGCGCCAGGGCTCCTGGTGGCTCGCCGGGGTCAACGTGGCGGTGACGCTGGTCCTCTGCTTCGCGGCGGGACTGGCCGGACTGGGACTCGCGAAGAAGATGTTCGGCGGATAGGAAGGGGTAGGGCAGCCCATGCGTACGCTCGATGGCGATCAGGTCCTCGTCCGCGTGTTCTTCGGCGACGCCGACAAGTGGCACCACCAGCCGCTGGCGACCGCCCTGCTCGAGCGCCTCCGGCGCGAGGGGTTCGCCGGCGCCACGGTGCTGCACGGCGTCGCCGGCTTCGGCGCCGCGAGCGTCATCCACACCGCTCACCTGGTGGACCTCTCGGGCGACCTCCCGGTCATCCTCGAGGTGGTCGAGACCGAGGAGCAGGTCGCCAAGCTCATGCCGATCCTCGACGAGATGCTCACGGGCGGGGCCCTGGTGACGACCGAGAAGGTGCACGTTCGCAGGTACTCGTCGGGGCAAAAGCGCCGTTCGACTCCCGCGCCCGGCTGAACCTGAGGTACCGTTAGTCGGGAGCCCATGGAGGCCGCCGAATCCATCCTCAAAGCAGGCTACCGGCTCGACCGGTACGAGCTGCTCTGCCCCATCGCATCAGGTGGGATGGCGACGGTGTGGCTGGCCCGGCTGCGCGGCAAGCGGGGCTTCGAAAAGCTCTATGCGATCAAGACGATTCGCACCGAGCTCGTGGACGACACCACGTTCCAGGAGATGTTCCTCGACGAGGCGCGCCTCGCCTCGCGCATCCAGCACCCCAACGTTGCGCAAATCCTGGACCTCGGCGAGCAGGAGACCGTCCTCTTCATCGTGATGGAGTGGGTCGACGGCGACTCGCTGGCCAAGATCCGCAAGGTGCTCTCCAAGCGCAGGGCGGTGCTGCCGGTCGGCGTGAGCCTGCGCGTGCTCGCCGACGCGTGTGCGGGCCTCCACGCGGCCCACGAGCTGCGCGACGAGAATGGTGAACCGCTCGACCTCGTCCACCGCGACGTCTCGCCGCAGAACATCCTCGTCAGCACGGTCGGCGCGGCCAAGGTCATCGACTTCGGCATCGCCAAGGCCCACGGCCGCAAGCAGGGCGAGACGCGGACGGGCGTCGTGAAGGGCAAGATCCAGTACCTCGCGCCGGAGCAGGTGAAGAAGGGCGCGAAGGTGGACCGCCGCACCGACATATGGGCCCTCGGCGTCTGCCTGCAGGAGCTCGTGGTGGGGAAGGCGCCGTACGGCGACGACGACGACGTCGAGGTGATCCGCAAGCTCATGACCGACGAGATGCCGCCGGTGGTGGAGGGCATCCCGGAGCCGATCCAGAAGGTGCTCGACCGCTGTCTGGGCTTCGACCCCGACGTGCGCTTTCCGACCGCCGCCGGGCTGCAGCGCGCGCTCGAGGCGGCGATGAAGGAGCTCGGCGAGGCCACGACGACCGAGGACGTCGCCGCGTTCCTGCGCACCGAGTGCCCGGAGCTGGCGGCAGGCCGGAAGAGCATCGTGGGCAAGGCGATCGACGAGGCGAAGTCGCGCCCGGCGCCGGATTCCTCGTCGAAGGAGGAGGTGGCGTTCGCGCCGACGCTCGTGGGCGAGACGGGCGCCATCTCGCAGCGGTCGCCGGAGCACAGAGACAGCAACCTCGGGACCGTCGCGCTCACGAGGCGCAAGGGAGAGACGGGGCACGTGGTCCACCCGGCCACCAATGCGTCGCTGGAGCTGGATCAGGAGCCGATCGTCATCCCGAAGCGAAGCATCTGGTGGCTCTGGGTCCTGCTGCTGCTCGCGGCGTGCGTGGGGGTCGGCGCGTACCGGTATCCGGATGTCGCGCACCGCGTGCTCGCCATGGTGGGGATTGGCGGGGGAAGCAGCGAGAGTAACAACCAGACGGGCGCGGGCGCAGCGACCGCGGCGGCGACGGAGACAGCGACGGCGAGTGCGTCGGCGACCGCGTCAGCGGCGGCGTCTGCCAGCGCGTCTGCGACCGCGACGGCGACGGCGAGCGCGGCATCGGCGTCGGCGGCCACGTCGGCGTCGGCGGCCCCATCGGCCTCGCACGGCGCGCCGGCTCCGAGCGGGCACCACCACACGTGGCCGACGGGTGCAGGGGCGCAGAGCGACGAGCCCGAGCCCGAGCCCGTGAACTCCAACTGGTCGCTGTACAGGAACCCGCCGCCGCCGCCGCCCCCGGCACCGAAGCCCTCGGGGACGGAGTCGAACCCGTACTGAGCGGGGGCCCGCGTGCTAAGAGCACGCTGGTCCATGTCTTCAGGCCGCACCTCTACCGCCGTCCGCCGCGCGTTCCTCGACTACTTCGCGAAGAACGGACACGAGGTCGTCGCGAGCTCCCCGCTCGTCCCGCAGAACGACCCGACGCTCATGTTCGCGAACGCCGGGATGGTGCAGTTCAAGGACGTGTTCGTCGGGCGCGACAAGCGCGCCTACAGCCGCGCGACGTCGAGCCAGAAGTGCATCCGCATCAGCGGCAAGCACAACGACCTCGAGAACGTCGGCGTCACCGCGCGCCATCACACGTTCTTCGAGATGCTCGGCAACTTCAGCTTCGGCGACTACTTCAAGGAGCAGGCGATCGTCCACGCGTGGGAGCTGCTCACGAAGGACTACGGGCTCGACACGTCGCGCATGATGATCACCGTCTTCGGCGGCGCCGAGGGGGTGCCGGCCGACGACGACGCGCGCGCCCTCTGGAAGAAGGTCACGGGGCTCGGCGACGACCGCATCCTCGGCCTCGGCATGAAGGACAACTTCTGGCAGATGGGCGAGACCGGCCCCTGCGGACCGTGCACCGAGATCCACTGGTTCAACGGCGACGCGAGCGGAGGCGTGCCCTACGGCACCTTCGGCGACGAGCCGACGCCGGACGGCCTCGGCTGGATGGAGATCTGGAACCTCGTCTTCATGCAGTTCGAGCGCTCCATCGACGCCGGCGGCGGGGCGACCCTCGCGCCGCTGCCGAAGCCCTGCGTCGACACGGGGATGGGGCTCGAGCGCATCTCGAGCGTGATCCAGGGCGTCACGAGCAACTACGACACGGACCTCCTCCGGCCGCTCGTGGAGAAGGCCAGCGAGATCGCCGGAAAGCCGTACCGCGGCACGCAGGCCGACGACGACGTGTCGATGCGCGTCATCGCAGACCACGCGCGCACCACGGCGTTCCTCGTCGCCGAGGGCGTCTTCCCGGACCGCGCCGGGCGCGAGTACGTGCTCCGCCGCGTCATGCGCCGCGCCGTGCGCCACGGGCACCGGCTCGGCATCCGCGAGCCGTTCCTGCACGAGGTGGCCCTCGAGGTCGTGCGCCTCATGGGCGAGCAGTACCCGGAGCTCGTGTCGCGGCGGGAGCTCATCGCCAACGTCGCGCGCCAGGAGGAGGTGCGCTTCCGCGAGACCATCGAGCGCGGCCTGAAGATCCTCGAGGAGGAGATGCAGGGGACGCGCTCGCGCGGGTCGAGCGTCATCCGCGGGGACACGGCGTTCAAGCTGTACGACACGTACGGCTTCCCGCTCGACCTGACGCAGGTCATCGCGCAGGAGCGCGGGCTCTCGGTCGACGAGCCGGCGTACGACAAGGCGCTCGAGGAGCAGCGGGCGCGCAGCGAGGGGTCCAAGGTCGGCGAGGCCGCCGTCGAGCACGTGTGGCGTGAGGTGCTCGAGGCGACGAAGAAGCGGTCGCCCGAGGGCGTGAAGTTCCTCGGCTACGAGCGCGAAGAAGCCGAAGGGCGCGTCGTCGCCATCGTGAAGGAGGGGGCGCTCGCGATCCGCGCGATGCAGGGCGAGAACGTGATCCTCGTGACCGACCTCACGCCGTTCTACGGCGAGGCCGGCGGCCAGGTGGGCGACAAGGGCCTCATCGAGCGGCGCGGCATCGAGCCCATGCGGTTCGAGGTGCACGACACGCAGAAGCCCATCCCCGGGGTCATCGCCCACGTCGGCAAGGTGACCAAGGGCGGCATCGCCGTGGGCGACACGGTGCACCTCGACGTGGACCACGCCCTGCGCACCGCCACGCGCCGCAACCACTCGGCGACGCACCTCCTGCACTGGGCGCTCAAGACGGTGCTCGGGGAGCAGGCGACGCAGAAGGGGTCTCTCGTCGCGCCCGACCGTCTGCGCTTCGACTTCGCGCACGGCAAGGCGCTCTCGCGCGAGGAAATCGAGCGCATCGAGCTCCTGGTGAACGAGAAGGTCCTCGGCGACGCCCCGGTCGTCACCGAGGTGCTGGCGATCGACGAGGCGCGAAAGCGCGGGGCCGTCGCCATCTTCGAGGAGAAGTACGGCGACGTCGTGCGCATGCTCACGATGACGAGCGACTCGGTGGAGCTCTGCGGCGGCACGCACGCGCGCTCGCTCGGCGAGATCGGCCTCTTCAAGATCAAGAGCGAGCAGGGGCTCGCCGCCGGCGTCCGGCGCATCGAGGCGGCCACCGGGATGAACGCGGTGCGCTGGGTCCAGCAGCTCGAGGCGACGGTGCAGCAGGCCGCGCAGACGGCGGGCACCGCCGTCGACTCGCTGCAATCGGCCATCGAGAAGCTGGCGGCGCAGCGCAAGGCGCTCGAGAAGGAGCTGGCCGACGCGAAGCGCGAGCTCGCGATGGGCGGCGGGGGAGGGGGCGGCGGCGGCATCGACGAGATGCTGCGCAAGGCCCGCGAGGTCCCGGGCGGCAGGGCCCTGGCCATCAAGGTGAACGTGGGCGACCCCGCCACGCTGCGCGAGCTGGCCGAGAAGCTCCGCGACAAGCTGGGGGACGCCGTGGTCCTGGTCGGCGCTCGCCACGCGAAAGAGGACAAGGCGATGCTCGTCCTCACGGTCTCCAAGTCGCTGACCGACCGGTACAAGGCTGGCGACTTGATCAAGGGCGTCGCCCAGATGCTCGGCGGCAGCGGCGGCGGCCGCCCCGACATGGCGCAGGCCGGCGGCACCGACATCGCCAGGCTCGACGAGGCCCTCGAGAGCCTGTACTCGCGGCTCGCCTGAGTGGTTCTTAACCGCAGAGGCGCAGAGAGCAGAGGAGAACGCAGAGCGTTTGTGGTGGATCCACACAAACCCCTCTGCGGCCTCCTCTCCCCTCTGCGCCTCTGCGGTTAAGAACACACCGATTGGGCCGTGGACCGGGGAGCCCCTGCCGTGTCACCCCCGGGGCTTGGTGCGGGCCAGCCCTGGATGCGTCCGTTTGGGGGCGCCCATCGACCTGCCCTCGCGGGCAGCCTCGATCGTGGCGCGGACGGCCGGCATCACCCGCACGGCTTCCAGGTCGAACTCGGCCAGGGCGCCCGCGAGCACGCCTATCCGCTCGGTCAACGGCAGTTTCTCGTCCATCACGACGAGCGGTTTCCCCTTGACCCAGCACAGGCCGCCGCGCCCCTCGAGCAGGCCCTTGCCGAACGGCTCGCGGCGCACCTCGACCCCCAGGCGCGCCGCGAGGGCCTCCAGCTCGGCGAGCACGCGGGTGGGTGGCACCGACGTCACAGTGCAAATCCTACGCTTCGCCGGTGCATGTGGGTGGTGGACGCATGGCCCCCCGCTATGACACCCTACGCGCCACCGAGTCGTGGCAAGATCGGGGCGACGATGAGCGACGCGAGCCGGAGCGGTGCACCGCCCCTGTCCCAGGGGACGGTGGTGAACGACCGCTACGAGATCCGTCAAAGCCTCGGCAAGGGAGGCATGGGCGAGGTGTTCCTCGCGCACGACCGCGCCACGCAGCAGCCGGTGGCGCTGAAGATCGTGCGCGAAGAGTCGCGCATGCCGGGCGACGACGAGGCGCTGCGCCAGGAGCTGCTCCTCGCGCGCTCGGTCAGCCACCCCAACGTGTGCCGCGTGCACGACCTGGCGCCGAGCCCGTACGGGCCGATCCTCGTGATGGAGTACATCACGGGGCAGACGCTCCACACGCACATCCGTCGCAAGAAGGCCCAGGGCGGGTACACGGCCGACGAGTTCCGGCGCATCGCGCACGACGTGTCCTCGGGCGTCGCCGCCATCCACGCCCAGGGGCTCGTGCACGGGGACCTCAAGCCCGGCAACGTCATGGTCACGACGAACGCCGACGGCTCCTTCGGCAAGGCCATGGTGCTCGACTTCGGGTTCGCCAAGGAGCGCGCCCGCGCCTCGGCGCGCCGCCCCGGGGCGCCGCCCGACGGCGGGACCCCGAACTACATGAGCCCGGAGCGCATCCGGTCGGGCGGCGCGAGCCCCGAGGACGACGTGTACGCCCTGGGGCTGACGCTGCTCGAGATGTGGACGTGCCGCGTCCCCGAGCCCGGGTACAAGCCGCGGGCGAAGCCGATGCGGCAGCAGATCATGTTCGACGTGCCCGCCGGGCTGTCGATCGACGAGATCAAGCAGGTCTTCCGCTGCTTCTCCGAGGACCCGCAGCAGCGTCTGCCGGCCCGCCACCTGCGCTTCTTCAACCCGGTGACGCTGACGACGAACCCGATCCAGGTCCCGCGCGAGCGCCTCGACCCGGGGCCGCCGCCGGGGCGCAGCGCATCGCAGTCGTTCGTGCCGGGGATGCAGGGGCTCCTGGCGACGTTCGCGACGAACGCCCCCGAGTTCGTCGGCGAGCTCGTGAGCCTGGACAAGCCCCAGGTCATCATCGGCCGGCGCACCGAGAACGAGATCGTCGTGCCCGAGGCGACGGTGAGCGGCCAGCACGCGTCGCTCAAGTGGCAGAACGCGACGTGGATCGTGGAGGACATGGGCTCCACGAACGGCACGTACGTGGACCACAACTACGAGCGCCGCAAGAACGTGAACCTGATGCACGGCGGCGAGGTGCAGTTCGGCGAGCTGCGCTTCAAGCTCGTGAGCTTCACGAAGGACAGCGCGAACCACAAGCGCGCGCGGGCGTACCTCGCGAAGCGCGACGGGCTCACGGGGCTGCTCACGCGCGAGCAGCTCCTCAAGTCGCTCGACGAGGAAGCTTCCTTCTCCGAGTGGGTCGAATCGCCGCTGACCATCGCGCGCTACGACCTGCGCGGGCCGAACCGGCTCGTGAGCGACCGCCCGACGATCCACGAGATGCTCGCGCTGCGCCGTGCGGCGACGCGCGTCGTCGAGCTGACCGACATGCTTCTCCTGTCGCTCATCGCGGTGACCGCGGGGCGCACCGGGCCGCTGCGCTTCTGCGTCGCGATGGTCGGTCCGGGCCAGCAGGAGGCGAGGAACCTCGTCGAGCAGGTCGTCGGCCAGGTGTCCGGCATGCTCCCGGAGGGCCTGGAGCTCGTGGCGACCATCGAACGCTACGAGCCGGGCCTCATGGTCCGGGCGCTCGTGGACGCGTGACCGTCTTCGCCCAGTAGACGTCCCTTGGGGCGGAGAAGACGCACGTCTTCCGCGAGAAGTCGCTCGCGCGGCGGCGGAAGATGGTCGCCCGGGGCTGGAAGACGCTCGTTCGCACGCGACGAATGCCCGTCTTCGCCCGGAAGACGAGCGTCTTCGGGCGGCGAACGAGCGTCTTCCGGGTGAAGACGACCGTCTTCCCGGCGAAGACGTGCGTCTTCCGGCGACCGATGACC
>DATJYG010000565.1:0-3415 GCA_035499695.1 Polyangiaceae bacterium | reverse complement strand
GCGACGAGATGACGGGGCTTCTCAAGCAGGACTGGGTGCGCACGGCGCAAGCCAAGGGCGTCGCTCCCGCAGGCATCGTCCTGCGCCACGCGCTTCGCAACGCGCTGCTGCCCCTGGTCACGTCGGCGGGGCTCGACTTCGGGGCCCTCATGGGAGGTGCCGTCGTCACCGAGCAGGTGTTCAGATGGCCTGGGCTGGGGCAGCTCAGCGTGACGGCCATGCTGAATCGCGACGGGCCCATCATCATCGCGTGCGTCATCGTGTCCGCGGTCGCCATCGTCCTGAGCAACCTGCTCGTGGACATGGTCTACGCCCGGCTCGACCCCCGGGTGCGGGTGCCGACCGCCTGAGTCGCCGGTGAACGTGAGCGAAAGCTCCCCGTTCGCTGCCGAGAATCAGGCGTACGCACGCGAGGATTCATCGTTCGGTAGCGAGAGATCGGCGTAGGCACACGAAGGTTCGTCATTCGCTCCCGAAAGATCGGCGCAGGGTCGCGAAGGTTCATCCTTCGCTACCGAAAGATCAGCGCAGGCACGCGAAGGTTCGTCCTTCGCTACCGAAAGATCGACGCAGGTAGGCGAAGGTTCGTCCTTCGCTACCGAACGCGAGACTCGGGCACCCGAATGCGTCGCCTTCGGAGGCGAACGATGGACCTACATGTGTGAACCCCGCGCACTCGCCATCGAACGCCGCTCGTCGGCGGCCGAATGCGGGCCGTAGCCCCACCGTCAGCGGCCGAGCACGTAGCAGTCGTTCAAGTTGCCCGAGTGCGCTTGCTTGATGCAACTGCGATACGCGTCCTTCGCCGCGCCGCCGTTGCCGGAGGCCTGGTAGGCCGCGCCGAGGGTGAGCCACGCATCGGCATTCGAGGGGCTCTGCGCCACCGCCTGGCGCGCGAGGTCCACGGCGAGCTGGCGGTCGCCCTTGCGCATCGCGCGGCTCGCTTGCGCGATGAGCGAGCCGCCGGGGGGCTGGTTGCCCAGGAGCGGCGCCTCGGTGCCGACGACGGCAGGACCCACGGGAAGCGCCGGGGGCGCGGGCGCTGCGGGGCCCGGTGCTCCCACGACGGGATTGGGGGCCGGATTCGGAGCCGGCGCAGGCGCCTCCGGGATGGCCACCGACGGGGCCGACACCGTCTCCGCCGCCGAAGCGGACGGAGCCTCTGCGGCGCTCGCCGACGGAGCGGGCGCCGGTTCGGTCGGCACCGGCACCGCGACGGCCGAAGCCGTCGGCTCGGGCACCGCCGGCGGGGGCTCCGGCTTGCGCACGCCCACCATGGCGCGCTGGTTGGCCTCCTCGATGAGCCGGTCCTGGCGCGCGCGCATCGCCCGCGCGCCCGCGACGACGGCGAGCACCGCGGACAGCGCGATGACGATGGCCACGATGCGCTTCGCCTTCGGGTTGATCCTGCGCGGCAGCCCCGCCACCGGCTCGTCGTCCACGGTATGCGCCGCGACGACGCGACGGATGGGCTTGGACGGCGGCGGCAGCGTCGGCTGCTCGTCGTCGGCCACCTCGACCTTCTTCGGCTCGCGCTTCTTCTCGGGCTTCGCCTCGGCCTTCGGCTGGGGCTTGGGGTCGGACTTCGGCTTCGCCTCCGCCCTCGCCGGCGGGGCCGCCGCCTTCTCCTTCTCCGGCGCCGGCGCCAGCGCCTCGTCCTTCTCCTTCGCCGCCGGCTTCGACGACGGGACCTCGCGCCCGCGCGCCGCCGCCTCGTCACGCAGGAGCGTCGGCAAGTCTTCCTGCACCTTGGTCGGCGCCTCGTCGCTCAGCCCGGGCTTCGTGCTCGCGAGCGAGTCCTTGGGCTTGGTGGCGGCCGCCGGTGCCTTGTCGTGCACCCCGTTGGTGCCCGGCTGCGGCGCGCCGCTCCCCGTCAGCGTCCGCGCCGGATCGATGCGCACGGTCGACGCGGACGGAGCCGCAGCCGCGGCGGGCGTCGACCCGGACGGCGGAGCACCTGGGAACTGCGTCAGCGTGTCGCTGCCAATCGGCGACGACGAGGCGACAGCCGCCACGTTCGGAAGCGGCGCCGGCGGTGGGAGCGGCGGCGTCACCGGCGGCGGCGAGGCGGCGGCGGGCGCGGGCGTCGGCGGCGGGCGCACCGTCTCCGTCGCGGGCACGACGGCGTCCATGTCCGCGCCCGCCGGGAACTTGCCGCTGTCGCGCTCGACGGGGTGCGCGGGCGCCTCGCGATCCGCCACCGGCGGCGGCGCCGCGGTGACCACGGTTGCAGCGTCGTGCCTCGGCACGAGCAGCCCCTCGAAGTACAGCTTCGAGATGGTCGACAGCGTCGACAGGTCCTCGAACGGCGAGTCGTCGACCACGTCGTTGAGCGTCCGCTTGCCGTCGAAGAGGCGCAGGATGCCGTTCAGCTCGTCGGGGATCTCGTTCAGCCGCTCGAGCAGCTGCGCGTGGTCGATCTCGAACACCGTGGTGAGCGGCGGGAGCTGCTCGCAGAGGCGCCCCCACTCGTCGACGCGCCGCATCCCCTCCATGAGGATCGCCTGCGTCGAACCGCCGATGACGTCCTCGTTGGCGACCCCCTTGAACTCCACCTCGAACGTGGCCTCGTTCCAGATGAGGGCGCGGTAGATCGCCTCCTCGCCGCGCAGGCGACCGAGCTCGGCGTCCACGACCTTGCCGTCGCGGAAGTAGATGTGCCCCTCCTGCACTCCCCCGCCCCGCAGGTGCACCACGCCGCTCTTGCGCGAGACCTCGAAGGTCTGGAGGAGGTCCACGACGGCCATGTCCTGCGTCGACCCCGAGAAGCGCGTGCGCCCCGTGAGCGTCGAGCGGTTGGTCGCGATGTTCTCCTGCGTGCGCCGGGCGAGCAGCAGGTTCACGCGCGCGATGAGCTCGCGCACGAAGATGGGCTTGGTGAGGTAGTCCTCGACCCCGAGCTCCAGGCCCCGGATCTTGTCCTCGATCGACTTCTGGCTCGTGAGAAAGACGATGGGAATCTGCGACCACTCGACGCGCTCCTTGAGCTTGCGCACGAGGGTGTACCCATCGAGCTTCGGCAGCCGGGTGTCGCTGAGGACGAGGTCGGGCGTCAGTGACTCGATCTTGGCGAGCGCATCGAGCCCGTCGGTGGCCGTCGTGACGCTGTAGCCGGCCTTCTTGAGGCTGACCTCGAGCACGCGGACGCTCCGCGGGTCCGCGTCGACGAGAAGCAATTTCTGCTTGGCCACGGGCTGAGCGTCAGCATGGAAGGGGGGTGTAGGATGTGTCAAGCCGGCTGGGGTTTTTAGGCCGTTATTGAGAGACGTCGACAGGGCGTCTATCTGCGCTTGCCGGCCGAGAGCGCCGCGTTCTGGCGCTCCAGCTCCTGGATGCGGGCCTCCTGCTTCTGCACGCGGTCGTAGAGCGCCTGGATCGCGGCGAAGGCGACGCCGTGCGCGTCGATGGGGCTGTA
>DATJYG010000564.1:0-3249 GCA_035499695.1 Polyangiaceae bacterium | reverse complement strand
CGAGGGGAGGTCGGCGTTGAAGCACGACGCCGGGCCGAAGGTCACCGCGACGATGACTGTGTAAGCCAGCGCGCGCGCTCGCATGCCGGAGGCGTACGCTCTCGCATGCCAACGTCACGCTACCGCCGGAACGGTCGGCCAGAGGCTCGGGATCCGCCCCGTCACCGCCCACCACGAGAGCGTCACCGCCACGTCGCAGGCGCCCTCGGCGTCGCAGAGCGTTCCGCCGCGAGGGTCGTCCCGAACACGCTCTTCGTCCGCAGCCAGCCAGCGGCAGCCCCTTACCGACACGTCGCTGTCAGCCGCTGAAGGTTCTGCTGACAGAGTGTGCGGAGGCGCTCTCGATCCGCGTCCGCCTTGGGCGTTACCGCTTCGCGCTCCGACGCGGCTACTGGGCGTTGAGTGCAGCGCTCAAGGGTGTCGAAGTAGGCCGTATGCCAATCGCCAGCCTCATGGGGCCAGCAACGGCGATTTTCGCCACCCTCATGGGGCCACCCCGGAGGGGCGACGACGAGGCGCCGAGCACGACGACCGAGAGCAAGGGCACGGTGCTGTTCGACGGCGGCGCGGGACGCCGTCGGGGAGCGCCCATGAGCTTTCGGGAGTTGAGCATGATCGATGTCAAAGAAGTGCTGCGCCGCCTCCAGGCGGGGCAGAGCGCGCGCCAGCTCGCGCGCGACGGCGTGGTGGATCGGAAGACGGCGGCGCGGTACCTCGTGGCCGCGCGTGCATGCGGGCTGGCGAGCGACACGCCGCTCGATGAGGGTCTGATCGCCGAGGTCGCCCAACGCGTGCAGGCTCGGCCCGAGCCCTCGGCGTCGGAGGCCTGGGCAGTCCTGGAGGTTCAGCGGCCGCGCATCGAGCACTGGCTGCGCGGCGACCGCCCCCTGCGGCTCGTGCGCGTGCAGGAGCTGCTCGCCCGCGAGGGCATCGACGTCAGCTACACGACGCTGCGTCGCTTCGTGCACAAGGAGCTGTCCTGGCGCGAGCGGCCCGCGACCGTGCGCGTCGACGATCCGCCGGCGGGTGACGAAGCGCAGATCGACTTCGGTCACGTCGGCCACCTGCTGGTCGACGGCGCGCGCAAGAAGCTCTGGGCGCTCGTCGTCACGCTCTCGGTGAGCCGGTACATGTTCGTGTGGCCGCTGCTCCAGCAGACGACGGAGGCGCTCTGTGAGGGCCTCGACGCCGCGTGGCGCTTCTTCGACGGCATCCCCAAGCGCCTCGTGCCCGACAACATGTCCTCGGCGGTCGTGCACGCGAGCGCCACCGATCCGACTTTGCAGCGCGGCTTCCTCGAGTACGCCCAGGCCCGCGGCCTGTACATCGACCCCGCACGCGTGCGACGTCCGCAGGACAAGCCACGCGTCGAAAACCAGATCGCCTACGTCCGCGAGCGATGCTTCGACGGAGAGTCCTTCGAGTCCCTGCACGCGTGGAGGGAGCACGCCGTGCGCTGGAGCCGCGACGTCGCCGGCGCGCGCGTGCACGGCACGACGCGCCTCGTACCGCGCGACGCCTACGAGCACCACGAGAAACCGCACATGCAGCCCGCGCCGACGACACCGTTCGACGTGCCGGTCTGGTCCCAGCACAAGGTCCACCCGGACCACCATGTGCAGGTTGCACGCGCGCTCTACTCTGCGCCCACCAAGTACATCGGGCACCAGCTCGACGTGCGCGTCGACCGCTCGAGCGTGCGCCTCTATCGCGGCTCGGAGCTCATCAAGATCCATCCGCGCGTCGCGCCCGGCAAGCGCAGCACCGACCCCAGTCACTACCCCGTCGGCAAAGCCGACTACGCGCTCCGAAGCGTCGACGCCATCCGCCGCCGCGCTCGCGACCGCGGGCAGCACGTTGGCGACTTCGCCGACAAGCTCCTCGCCGGCCCGCTGCCCTGGACCAAGATGCGTCAGGCCTACGGCTTGGTCCGCCTCTGCGATCGCTACGGCGATGAGCGCGTCGATGCGCTCTGCGCCCGCGCCATCGCCTTCGGCGTGCTCGACGTCCCGCGCATCGACCGCATGCTCAAGGCCGCGATGCGTGTCGAGTCCGAGGCCGCAACCGAGGGACGCGTCGTGCAGCTGCCCCTCGGCCGTTTCGCACGCGACCCCGCCTCCTTCGTCACACGACCACGCTCCCGCCGTGGTGACGGAGGTGCCCAATGAGCGCGCGCCCGATCTCGTCCGACCTCAAGAAAGCCCTCAAGCGCCTGTGCCTCGGCAAGATCGCCGACACGCTCCCCGAGCGCGTCGCGCTCGCGGAGGAGCAGTCGATGCCCTTCGAGGACATCCTGCTCACACTGCTGGTCGATGAAATCGAGCGGCGCGATGCCGGCGCCGCCACCCGCCGCGCGGACAAGGCCGGACTCGATCCCGACATGCTCGTCGAGCGATGGGACTCGACCGCCAAGGTCCACTTCGATCGGCGACTCTTCCAGGAGCTCGTCAGCCTTCGTTTCATCGAGGCCAAGCGCAACGTCGTCGTCCTCGGGCCGGTCGGCGTCGGAAAGACCTTCCTCGCGTCCGCCCTCGGGCACCTGGCCTGCCGCGCCGGCTTCCACGTCCGCTTCCACCGCGCCGACGCTCTCCTTCGCATGCTTCGACAGAGCCGCATGGACAACTCGCGCGAAGCCCTGCTCACCGAGCTCTGTTCGATCGATCTGCTCGTCATCGACGACTTCGCCCTCGAGCCCATGACCCGCGACGAGAGCCGCGACGTCTACCAGCTCTTCGTCGAGCGAAACACGCGCGCCTCCACCATCGTCACCAGCAACCGCGACACCGCCGAGTGGCTCGCCGTCTTCGACGACACTCTGCTCGCCCAGAGCGCCGTCGACCGCTTCCGCAACAGCGCCTACGACCTCGTCATCGACGGCGAGTCGTACCGCTCGCGCCTCAAGCCCTCGCTCCCCGCAGAGCCACCGCTCTCCACCGTCCCGATCCAGAAGCGGCCCACCGGACGCAGGCGCAACCTCGTGACCTGAAACCGCCCACGTCGGCGTCCTGACGGACGCCTCCGGCGCGCTCTCGACGCACGACCCGCGATGTGCGATCCACATCTCCGGTCTTCGTGTTCGTATCCGGCCCCATCACCCTGGCGAGAGGGTGGTCCCATGGGGGTGGCGAGTGGCAGGGCCGCAGCCACGAAGGCGCTGCGTGAGGGTGGACGCGTCCGGTGAGCCGCATTCGCCGTGTCCCCGGCGTCCGCGACCCGTCCCAGTGCAGGAGACGGCGATCGGACGGTGCG
>DATJYG010000563.1:0-2698 GCA_035499695.1 Polyangiaceae bacterium | reverse complement strand
TCCGGCCACAGCATGGATACTTTATCCAAACTATTGACGTTTTTGGATAGTTATAGCCATGAGCATCGACCGGACCGACTTGAAGATATTGAGTGCGCTGCAAAAGGATGCGGCGCTATCGACCGCCGAGATCGCGCAGCGCGTCGGCCTCTCGCAGTCGCCCTGCTGGCGGCGCATTAGCCTCCTCGAGGCGGACGGCGTCATCAGGAAGCGCGTCGCCCTCCTCTCGCGCGAGAAGGTGGGCCTCGGCGTCCTCGTGTTCACGCACGTCAAGCTCGCGAGCCACGGCTGGCAGTCGCTGCCGAAGTTCAAGCAGAAGGTGGTGAGCTTCCCCGAGGTCGTGCAGTGCTACATGGTGATCGGCGACTTCGACTTCATCCTCCTGGTCGCGACGCGCACCATCAACGACTACAACGAGTTCATCCAGCTGCGCCTCTCGCAGGTCCCGGGCGTGCAGGCGATCGAGTCCCGGATCGTGCTCGAGGAAGCGAAGAACACGACCGAGCTCCCGCTCGAGCTCGTGGGCGGCGAGACCGGGGACTGAGCGCCCGGGCGGGCGCTCCCTTCACTCGAGCGCCGCGTAGACCGCGCGCGCGGCCTTGAGCTGCGCCAGGACCCGCACCTTCTCGGCGGAGGAGTTCCAGTCGGGGTAGCGCTCCGTCGACTCGGTGACCCGGTCGATCCACGCCGCGAAGAACTTCGCGTCCGCGCTCGACTTCGGGCGCGCGCCCTTCACGCTCACGTACACCGGGCTCGTCGTCGCGTAGGGCGAGTCATCGAGCACCGGGTACTCGGCGCGGCCGGAGGTCGCGCGCAGCACGCACCAGCCGCTCTTGTTCGCGGGCACGGTGCCCTTCGCATCCGCCGCCATGCGGGCGCCGGTGAGCGGCAGGTTCCTGACGACGACGCCGTTGCAGACGACCTCGAGATGGTCGATCGGCACGATCGACTTCAGGTGCGCCGTGAACGGGAGCTGCGCATTTGGCGCCGCAAGTGCGACCTCGCCGCCGATCGGCTGGCCACCGAGCGTGAAGTCGAGGAGCGGCCCGTTGGTCGCGAAGGTGCGCCCGGCCTTGAGGCCCGCCTGCCACTCCGGCACCGACACGGGTCCCTCCGGCACGCGCACGAACACGCGGTTCATGCCGACCGGACCCCGGAGCGAGGCGTAGTTCGCCATCGCGTCCGTGCCGCCCGCCGCGGGCAGACGGAAGCCGAGGTTCAGCATCCTGTACCAGACGCTCGCCGTGATCCGGTGGTCCGCGAAGCCCACGATCTCGATGTAATCGACCTTGCCGAGCGCGACGTCGACCGGGAACTCGTTCGAGAGCGCTTCCTTCGCGTCGAACGGGTGGATTTCCTCGTCGAAGGGGTGCACGTAGCCGACGAGCGCGCCCATCGCGTGCGCCATGTCGGCGACGTCCGCATTGGTCGGCACGAGGCTCGCGGCCGCCGTGTTGGGATAGCCCGCGTAGCCCGGCAAGAGCGTGCCGCCCGAGGGCGCGAGGATGCCGAGGTGGCCCCAGTAGCTCGTGTGGAACTCCTGGCCGTGCACGATCACGTTCGAGGCCGTCGAGACCGCGTCGATGCCGTGGCCGCTGTAGGCGATGTCCGGGACGCGCTGCTCCTTGTTGACGATCACCGCGTGCACGACGTCGAGGTCCTCCGCGCGCGCCTGCTCGAGGAGGTGCTCGGGCGTGTTGCGGTACAGCCCGCCGTAGTTCATGTGCACGTGCACGTCGCCGCTCGACCAGCGGCCACCGCCCTCGGCACGGTTGGCGACGGGCTCGACGGCCGAGGCGAGTCGCGTGGTCGCGCCCGCCTTCACGGTCGCGTGCAGCCGCTCGAACGGGTAGCGGAACCCGCGCATCACGTCGATGCTGACCTCCCCCGCCGGCACCTCGACCTCGATGTCGCCGCTCGCGTGGAAGTAGTGCGCCTCGAAGGGCTGCAGGGCGCGGTCGTAGCCGTCGTCGGCGTGGATCCAGGCACCCAGCGGCGCGTGGAAGCGCCCGTTCGCATCGAGCACCGACACGCGCGCGGCGCCGGGCTTGCCGTCGGGTCCGCGGATCGAGAGCGCGATGCGCCCGCTCGGGCGCAGCACGTGGCGCTCGCCGATGGCGAGCGGGTGCTCGGCGCCGCCGGCGACGTCGTGGATCCAGAGCTCGGTGTTGCCGCTACGGTTCGAGATGAAGGCGATCTCGCGCCCGTCCGGCGACCAGCGCGCGCCGACCTCGTCGAAGTTGCCGTAGGAGATCGGCAGCGCATCGCCACCCTGGATCGGCAGCAGCCACAGCGTGTGCCAGTTGCGGCCGAGGTAGGAGCTGTAGAGGAGTCGCTTCCCGTCCGGTGAGACGTCGGGGCGCGCGCGCCAGTTGGTCTCCTCGTAGTGGATCTCGTGGGGCTCCGCGCCCGGCTTCGCCTCCATCTGCCAGAACCCGCCGGTACCGTGGATGTGGCCGCGGTTCGAGACAAAGAAGATCGACTTGCCGTCCGGGCTAAAGGTCGGGCTGATCTCATGGTCGTACGCGCTGTAGTAGTAGCGCCTGAGCGGGCTCTTGTTCTCACCCGTCAGGCGCTCGACGTGCTCGAGCCCGTGGTCGGTGAGCTCGCCGACGAAGATGTGGAAGCGCTTGTTGTAGGCCGTCGAGACGAACACGATCCGCTTGCCGTCCGGCGAGAAGCGCGGTTCCACGTTGAC
>DATJYG010000562.1:0-9554 GCA_035499695.1 Polyangiaceae bacterium | reverse complement strand
CTACGTGCGCAAGCTCGACCGCGTCTCGCGCCTGCTCGAGGCGGCCGGACGGCTGCTCCTGCACGTGTCGCTCGATCCGGTCACCTTCTCCGCCGGCGTGGTGTCGCTGTGGCTGCACAAGCAGCTGCAGGCGACCGAGATCGGCCACACCGCGCTGCACGGCGCCTACGACAAGCTCGCCGGCGGCGAGTCGTTCGCATCCAAGCAGTTCCGCTGGGACACGCCCATCGACGAGGAGTCCTGGCGCTACGCCCACAACGTCCGCCACCACGGCAACACCAACGTCGTGGGGCGCGACCCCGACGTCGAGTTCGGCACGGTGCGCCTCACCGACAAGACGCCCTACTCGTCGAACAACCGCCGGCAGCTCGCCCTGGCCCTGTCGGTCATCTTTCCCAACTTCACCTTCTTCATCGCCGCCCACGCGAGCGGGTTGAACGACGTGTTCCTGCACCGCGGGCGCCCCGACTCGCGGCAGGACATCCTGCCCGACCGATCGCGCGAGAGCATCCGCGCCGCGTGGCGCCGGGGCCTGCGCAAGTACGTGCCCTATTACCTCTACAACTACGTGCTCTGGCCTGCGCTCGCCGGTCCCATGTTCTGGAAGGTGCTCCTCGGCAACTGGCTCGCCGAGACGCTGCGCGACGTCTACTCGGCGGCGACCATCTTCTGCGGCCACGTCGGCGACGACGTGAAGAGCTGGCCGGAGGGCACGAAAGCCCACGGTCGCGGCGAGTGGTACGCGATGCAGGTCGAGGCGACCAACGACTACGAGGTCTCCTGGCCCGTCTCGGTGCTCTGCGGCGGGCTCGATCGGCAGATCGAGCACCACCTCTTCCCGCAGCTCCCGCCGCAGCGCCTGCGCGAGATCGCGCCCGAGGTGCGGGCCATCTGCGAGAAGTACGGCGTCGCCTACAAGACGGACACCTGGGGCCACACCCTGCGGAAGTCGCTCCGCCACATCGGCCGCCTCGGCGCCGAAGGTGGCGTGCACGAGATCGTCGGGTCCATGGCATGATCGCCGCGGACGTGATGCCGACCGAGTACACGATCGACGAGCTGGCCACCGCGTCGCGCGTCCCGAGCCGGACCATCCGGTTCTACCAGTCGCGTGGCGCCCTGATGCCGCCGGAGATCCGCGGTCGCGTCGCGTACTACGGCGAGCCGCACCTGCGGCGCCTCGAGCTCATCGCCCAGCTGCAGGACCGGGGGCTGCGCATCGACGCCATCCGCGACGTGCTCGGCAGCATCGACCGCGGCGAGCTGGATCTCGCCGAATGGCTCGGGGTCGAGCAGCAGGTGCACGCGCCGTGGGCGAACGATCAGCCGCGCACGGCGACGGAGGAGGAGCTCTACGAGCTCGCCGGCACGCGCCGCCCCGGTCTCATCGCCGACCTGGTGCGCGCCGAGATGGTCGAACGCCACGCGGGCGACGTGTACCTGGTGCGCAGCCCGGCGCTGCTCTCGGTGGCGATGAAGCTCGAGGCCGCGGGCGTGGACCTCGAGACGGCCGTGCAGGGGGCCGCCGTCATCCGCAAGCACGCGACCCGGCTCGCGGGGGACCTCGTCGATCTCTTCGTGCGCCAGGCGGCGGCGGACGGGTCGATGGACGCGCGCACGCTCGGCAAGCTGTTCGAGTCGCTTCGCCCCCTCGGCAACGAGGCGGTGCGCATCATCTTCGGACGCGCGATGGAGCGCGAGCTGCGACAGTTCTACGAGTCGGGCAAGATGGCGCGGCTCACTGGGCGGCGCAGAGGCCCATCGCGTAGTCGTGCGCGTTGAGGTTCACGCCGGCGATCTGGCCCACCACCTTCATGGTGCTCGGCTCGACGACGAGGCTGAAGGGAAGGCCGACGCTCCCGTTTCCGTGGCCGTCGATCAGGGCGTACATCGTCTCGTCGCTACCCTGCACGACGTAGAAGTTCTGCCTGTACATCTGCGTCCACGCGTCGACGTCGGCCTCTGTCGCGTTCTCCTGCATGCCGTTCGCCCCGAGGTCGGCCTGAAGGATGCCCATGACGCAGAAGCTCGGATCCTGCGCGTGCGCCTGCACGAGCATCGGTTGCTCGGCCATGCAGTCGCCGCACCACGTGGCGCCCACGGTGACGAGCAGACACTTGCAGACGGCGCTCTCGTGGTACTCGGCGACGTCGATGGTCGTCCACGGCAGCTTCGTGGAATCCGTCTGGCCCGGGCCGAGGCGATAGCCCGACGCGCTGAAGTCGTTGAGCGTGAAGCCGGGTGAGCTGCCGTAGGGGCCCGGCGGGTAACCCGGCACGTCGCTGCCCCCGCTGCTGCTGCTGCCCCTCGAAGAGGTGGCGCTCCCGTCGTCACCGCCGCCGTCGTTGGCCGGCGGGGAGAATCCGGGTTTGGAGGCCGACGAGCACGCGAGCACCATGCACGCGATTGCGGAGGCGACGGCAACGACGGAGCGCATGCGCCGCGCGCACATTCACGTGCCGGGCCACGCACGTTCGCTGGGATTTTCCGGTGTCGCCGGCGTACGGCCTTGCACCCGAAGCGCAGTCTTGCGCATCGAGTGCCGCGCGCCGGCCCGCGACGTACAATTCGCCCGGCATGCGCGCCGTCGCCCTCCTGGTGCTCGGACTCCTCGGTGCGGCCTGCGGCGGCAAGACCGTCGCGATCGACGTCCCCCCCAGCCCGGAGGCGGGGACCACCGGCTCCTTCGGCGAGACGGATGCGACCGACCTGCCGCCCGTGCACTGCGTGTCCTGCACCGCCGACGACCAGTGCGGCGGGCCTCAGTACGCCTGCGTCGCCCGCGCCGCAGGCGGCGGGTACTGCATGGCCGGCTGCTCCAAGGATGGGTTCTGCTTCGCAGGCCAGACGTGCACCTGGGTGAAGGACCCCCAGGGGCTGGACTGGCGGGCTTGCCTCCCCAGCAACGACGACTGCGGTCCTTAAGGCTATGGTGCGCGCACCATGCGCACCCCGACCGCTGCCGCCGCGCTCGCGCTCGTCCTCGCCGCCGCGTGCTCTCCTTCCAACACCGCGCCCCCCTTGGCTCAGCCGCCGCCGCCGACCCTGCCTCCGGCCGGTTCCGCTGCCGGAGCGACGACGCCGCCTGCAGCGCCCAAGACCGACGCCGACGCCTACCTCGACGAGTGTCACGGCCACATCGACGCCGCTCGGGCGCTCGTCGCCCAGATCCTGGCGAACAAGAGCGCGCGCACGGTCGAGGGCACGCTCGAGCCGTACAACGCGCTGTCGATCCACCTTGCCAACGCCGGGATGAAGGCGGGAACCATCTCCCAGGTTCACCCCGACGCCGCGTTCCGTGCCGCGGCCGAGCAGTGCGTGAAGGACGTCTCGTCCTACTCGACCGAGATCGCCCAGAACCCGGACCTCTACGCGGCACTGAAGGGGGTCGACGTCTCCGGCGCCGACGAGGTGACCAAGCGCATGGTCGCGCACACGCTGCTCGACTTCCGTCGCGCCGGCGTCGACCGGGACGAGGCGACGCGCAAGCACCTCAAGGCGCTCTCCGACGAGATGACCGCGACGGGCCTCGAGTTCGACAAGAACATCCGCGAGGACGTGCACTCGGTGAAGCTCGATCCCAAGCAGCTCGCGGGGCTTCCCGACGACTACGTGAAGGCGCATGCGCCGGGCGCCGACGGCAAGGTGACCATCACGAGCGACTATCCGGACTACATCCCGTTCCGGAAGTACGCCGAGGACCTGGACGCCCGCAAGGCGCTCTACGTCGAGTTCATGAACCGCGGCTACCCGAAGAACGACGACGTCCTGCACAAGCTCCTGCGTGAGCGCCGCGAGTTCGCGACGACCCTCGGTTACAAGGACTGGGCCGACTACGACACCGAGAAGAAGATGATCAAGAACGGCCAGGCGGCGGCCGACTTCGTCGAGAAGATCACGAAGGCCGCCGCCAAGCGCGCCAAGCACGACTACGACGAGATCCTGGCGCGAAAGCGCAAGGACCACCCGGGCGCCAAGAGCGTCGAGGACTGGGAGGCGCCGCTCTACGCCGAGAAGGTGAGCCGCGAGCAGTACGCGTTCGACTCGCAGGCGGTGCGCCCCTACTTCGAGTTCACGCAGACGCGCGACGGCCTCCTCGCCATCACCGCCCAGATGTACGGCATCGAGTACCGGCCTGCGCCGGACGCGCCGCGCTGGGACCCGTCGGTCGACGTCTACGACGTGTACGCCGCCGGCGGCGGCGACAAGCTGGGGCGCATCTTCCTGGACCTTCACCCGCGCGCCGGCAAGTACAAGCACGCGGCGAACTTCGACCTCGTGCCCGGCGTGAAGGGTGTGCAGCTGCCCGAGTCGGCGCTCGTCTGCAACTTCCCGGATCCGACCAAGGGCGAGGCCCTCATGGAGCACGCGGACGTCGTGACCATGTTCCACGAGTTCGGGCACATGATGCACGGCATCCTCGGCGGGCAGCAGCGCTGGGTCGTCTTCTCGGGCGTCGCCACCGAGTGGGACTTCGTCGAGGCCCCGTCGCAGATGTTCGAGGAGTGGGCGTGGGACCCGGCCGTCCTGGCGACGTTCGCGAAGCACGACAAGACCCACGAGGCGATCCCGGCGGCGCTCGTGAAGAAGATGCGGCGCGCGCACGAGTTCGGGAAGGGCGCCGACGCGCGCAAGCAGATGTTCTACGCGGCGCTCTCGCTCGACCTGCACCGCGAGGCCGACCCGGACAAGGTCGACCTCGTCTCGTACATGAAGAACGTACAGGCGAAGTACGCCCCGTACTCGTACGTCGAGGGCTCGCACTTCTACGACAACTTCGGGCACCTCAACGGGTACGCGGCGTCGTACTACACGTACATGTGGTCGCTCGTCATCGCGAAGGACCTGCTGACGCCCTTCAAGACGCACGGGCTCATGGACCCGGAAACCGACCACAAGTACAGAGACGACATCCTCGCGAAGGGCGGCACGCGCGACGCCGCTGTCCTGGTGCACGATTTCCTCGGGCGCGACTACGACTTCAAGGCCTACGAGGCGTGGCTGAACGCCGAGTGATCGCGCCCGAGTACAGGGAGCGCGGACGGATGTAATCGAGACGCAGCGCGTCTCTTTCGCGACGCGTATACGGATTCGTATACGAAAGATCCCGCGCTGTGGGAGAGTACCTGCCGCGGGAGGTGGTCATGAGCCGTCGGGGATTGGTGGTTGCTCTGGTCGCGGCGCTCGCGGTCGGGTGCGGGACGAGCGATTCGCAGGTCGGCGGCGACGGCGGGGGATCGAGCAGCGGGAGCGGCTCCAGCGGCAGTGGTTCGGGAAGCTCCGGCGGCTCGGGCTCGAGCGGCTCGGGATCCTCGAGCGGCACCGGCAGCTCCGGCGGCTCCGGCAGCTCGGGTGGGAGTGGCTCGTCGAGCGGCGGCGGCGGGACCTGTCAGCAGGTCACCACCATGACCATCGGGACCAACATCTCGATGGCGGTGACGTGGCCCGGCACGACGTCGGCCAAGGCCGGATCGGGCACGGTGCACATCTGGTTGCTCTCCAACTTCACCGCGAGCGGGAACTCGTTCACGGGGCCGACCCAGACGTGCGGGACGACGCTGCCCGCCGTGACGCTCACGGCGCTCGGGTCGATCGCGGCCGGCGGCAACAACGTGCAGATCCAGCTCGGTTCCAGCGTGTGGACCTCGATGTCGATGCCCAAGTACACGTCGAGCGGCATGCAGATGGGATACCAGCCGTCGGACACGTTCACCGTGAGTCCCACGGTCGCACTCATCGGCCTCGCCTTGCCGACCGGCACCGATCCGTCGTCCTACACGTGGCCCAGCTCGGCCTGGAGCTTCCCGAGTGGCACCACGTTCCCCGACCACGACGGCGACATGAATCCCGGAATCACGGCGACTCCCGCGAGTGGCAACGGCTTCGTGGACCCGCCGACCGCCGTCGGGCTAGGCGGCTCGGCGCCCAGCGCCGACCAGATCTACGTCGTCACCCGCACGGAAGTCGCCCTCAGCGGCAAGTGGGACTCGTGCACCAGCCAGTCGGGCACGGCGACGATCACGCACTTCGACAATCACGTCGTGGGCTGCCACATCAAGGGCGGATCGACCTGCACGACGGGCATGGCCAACACGCAGGCCGACTTCCTCGACCAGAACCGCACGATCTACGCGCCGGGGAGCGCCACCTTCACGACCAAGACGCTCTCGGCCGGCGCGCAGTGCGCTGACGTGCTGTCCGCGTTGCCGTGACGCGCCCGGCGCGCGTCGCGGCTCGCGCGGCCGTCGTCCTGGCCGTCCTCGGGGCAGGGGCCGCTTGGCCCCTCGATGCCCGTGCGGCGGGCTTCGCCACCGCGCGCTTCGGCGGAGAGCACGGCACCGTGGTGACCACCAATCCGACCGCGCTCTACTTCAACCCAGCGGGCATCGGCTTCAGCGACGGCACGCACGTGTTCCTCGACGGGCAGCTCGCGATGCGCAACGCCACGTGGGAGCACACGCTGGCGCCGAGCGACATCGTCCCGCAGAACCCGGCGGGCAGCGAGGGGAACGCCGGCCGCGCGCACCTCTTCAACGTGTTCGGCGCTCCCGCTCTCGGAGCGACCACGAAGCTCGGCAACCTCGCCCTGGGCGCGGGTCTCTTCGTGCCGTTCGGCGGCCGGGCGAGCTGGGACACGAACGACCAGTTCGCGTCGAAGTACCCGCTCTCCGCGGCCGGCGTGCAGCGGTGGCACATGATCGACGGCGCGCTGACGTTCATCTACGGGACGGTCGGCGCGGCTTATCGCTTCGGCCCCCTGAGCGTCGGCGTGGCCGGCAACCTCGTGCTCGCTTCCGCGTCGCTCGAGCAGGCGAAGAACCCCAACGGGAGCGGTCAGCCCGACACGACGCGCGAGGGGCGGGCGAAGCTCGACGTATCGGGGACCACGGCGAGCTTCGGCGCAGGTGCGATGGTCGAGGCCATCCCGCGCCGCCTCTGGCTCGCGGCGTCCTACCAATCGCAGCCGAACATGGGCCCCATGACGCTCGGGGGCACGCTGAACATCACCGGATCATCCGGGGGCCTCAACGCCAAGGTGAACTTCACGCAGGCGCTTCCGGACATCGTCCGCCTCGGGGCGCGCTGGCGGCCCGAGGACTACATCGAGCTGCGCCTCTTCGGCGACTTCACGCGATGGAGTGTCAACAAGACGCAGTGCGCGGCCGTGCAGGGTTACGCGTGCGCCGTGTACCCCGACGGATCCGACGCCAGCGGCGGCACCCTCGCCAACTATCGTCGCAACTGGAACGACACCTTCGGCATCCGCGCCGGTACGAGCGTATGGGTCACTCGGGACGTCGAGGTGTTCACCGGCACGGGCTTCGAGACGGGCGCCACGCCCGACTCCACGCTGGAGCCGGGCCTCGCGGACGCGGACAACTTCGAGTTTGCCGGGGGAGCTCGCGTGCTCGTGGGCGGCTGGATCTACGTCGCCGCATCGTACACGCAGCTGCTCTTCATGAACCGCGACAACACCGGAAAGAGCACCCTCGCCGACGCGCAGGTGCCCACCTTGCAGCAGGACGGCGGCGGCTACTACACGCAGTGGATCGGCTTCTTCGACCTGAACCTCGAGAAGACGTGGTGACCGGTCACTGGGTCAGGCGCCGCATCTCGTCGACGACGAGGCGCAGCTCGCCGGCGATGCTGCGCGGCCCTTTGCGGGAGAACGTGTCCACCATCGCGCCGTAGTACCAGAGCTGCTCCTCGGGGCCGGCGTTGAACCGCTCCCACGCGGCTATCCCTCGCTCGCGCAGATCGGTCACGATGGAGCGCGCGTTGTGGAGCTTGTCTGCGGCGGCGACGAGGCGCACCGATCGGGATGCCCGGCGCAGGTGACGCAGATGCGCCTCCTTGCGTGCGCGCCAGGGCGGCTTGGGAGTGACGTCGGTGTCCGTGCAACCCATGACGATCTCGGCCACCACGTCCCCGAAGCGCCTGCGAATGGCTGCGAGCGTCTTCTGGCCTCCCTGGTCCTCGACCGCGTCGTGCAGCAGCGCCGCGATGGCTTCGTCCTCGTTGGCCCCGTGCTCGAGCGCGATGCTCGCCGTGGCGAGCAGATGAGCGACGTACGGCACGCGCGTGCCCTTGCGCAGCTGTTTCGCGTGCAGCCGTGCCGCGTAGACCATGGCGTCGTGGAACCGTCGCGTCAGCACGAACCGATGGTAGGTTGCGGAGGGCGCGGATGCCCATCTCGATTCTCTTCGTCGCCTCGGAGTGTGCACGCTTCGTCAAGGCTGGCGGTCTCGGCGACGTGGTCGCGGCCCTCCCCGCCGCGCTGCGCGCGCTCGGGCACGACGCCCGCATCGTCATTCCCCGCTACGACGTGATCCCTACGCAAGGGCTGAAGCGGCACGCGGCCCCGCTGGGGGTACCGCTCGGCGCCGGCGAAGCGTGGTCCGCCGTGTACGAGACGCGCCTGCCCGGGACGGACGTGCCCGTCTATCTCCTGGATCACGAGCAGCTCTTCGGCCGCGGGTACCTCTACGACCCGCCGGGCTCCGTGGCGCACGACAACCTGGTGCGCTTCGGGTTCCTCTCGCGGGGCGCGCTGCAGCTCTGCAAATACCTCGGCTGGATCCCGGACGTGTTCCACGTGCACGACTGGCCGACGGCGCTCGTGCCCGTGTACCTCAACACGACCGAGTCCGCGGGACCGCTCGCGCGCGCCGCCAGCGTCCTCACGATCCACAACCTGGCGCACCAGGCGAAGTTCCACCCCGGGGCTCTGCCCGTGGTCCACCTGCCCTGGAGCGAGATGCGGCCCGACTCGCTCGAGGACTTCGGCGCCGTCAGCCCGCTCAAGGGCGGCCTCTATCACGCGACGAAGCTGACGGCCGTGTCCCCACGCTACGCCGCCGAGATCCAGACGACCGAGGGCGGCGCAGGTCTCGACGGCATCATGCGCTTCCGCGCGGCCGACCTCGTGGGCATCCTGAACGGCATCGACCAGCGCGTGTGGGACCCGCGCAACGATCCGAACATCGCCGCCCACTACGACGCCAGCGACTTCACGGGAAAGGCGCAGTGCAAGCGCGCCCTCCAGACCGAGATGAGCCTCGCGCCGAGGCCCGCCGTCCCGCTGCTCGGCGTGGTCTCGCGCCTCAGCGAGCAGAAGGGAACCGACGTGATCCTCGCGGCGCTGCCGCGCATCCTGGATCTCGACACGCAGGTCGTCATCCTCGGGTCTGGCGATCTCGCGGCCGAGGGGTACCTGCACTGGCGCTCGCACCACGGGGGCGACCGCTTCCGCGCCTGGATCGGCTTCAGCGAGGCGATGGCCCACCGCATCGAGGCGGGCGCCGACCTGTTCCTCATGCCCTCGCGCTTCGAGCCGTGCGGCCTGAACCAGATGTACAGCCAGCGGTACGGGACGCTCCCCATCGTGCGCGCCACCGGCGGCCTCGACGACACGGTGGAGAACTACGAGCCGGCGACGGGCGCCGGCACGGGCTTCAAGATGTGGGATCTCAACGTCGAGTCGCTGGTCGCCACCGTGAAGTGGGCCGCCGACACGTATCGCAAGCAGCCCGCCGCGTTCCGCGCGATGCAGC
>DATJYG010000561.1:0-2854 GCA_035499695.1 Polyangiaceae bacterium | reverse complement strand
CGACGCCGATGACGATCGGGAGGCCGGGCTCGAGGTCTTGCGCCTGTGCGGCCTCGAGGTCGGCGCGGGCGACAACGGCGTCGTCAGCACGTGAGGGGAACTCGCCTGCGACCTTGACGAGGTAGGTGTTTCCGCCCGGGTCGCGCTTCTCCAGCCGCTCCACCCAGCGTCGGGAGACGAGCCGTCGGGTGAGCTCGCGCGGCGCCTTCTCACCGGTGAACGCGGGCGTGTCGTGCGCCGAGATCGTGATCGTGTGGAACTCGTCGCGGCGGCTATTGAACGCGTCGAAGAACGTCCCGCTCGTCCGCAACGGATTCCCGATCAGGAGAAGCCGCGCATCGCCGCCCGCAAGCACGCCCTCGATCGCGTCGAAGATCCCCTCGTCGACACCGCTCGCCTCGTCGACGACAACGAGCACCCGGTCGGCGTGCACGCCCTGCATCGCCTCCGGCGTGTCGGTCGAGAACCCGGTCGCATACCAGCCCGGCTCGATGAACACCTCCGTCTCGGTCAGCGTCGCGCCCGCGAAGAAGTCGCCCGTCCGCTTGAGCTGGCTGCGCAGCTCGCGCCAGAGGACGCGGCGGAGCTGAGCATCGGTGGAGCTGGTCGAGACGACGACGCTGCCCGGCCCCCCGGCGAGGTGGTGGTGGATCGCGAACGCGGCCGCTGTCGATTTCCCGACCGCGTTCGCCGCTTTCACCGCGACCCGTTCGTGGTCGAGGACGGCGCGGGCAAGCTCGCGCTGCTTCGACCACAGGTGCATCCGAACCACCTCGGTCGCGTATGCGTCCGGGTCTTCTCGATACCTGCGGAAGTCCGCAGCGCGGGTCACTCGTCCGCCTCGTCAAGGAGTCCGGCTTCCCTGGCGCGGTGGTATTCGACGACGCTCATCGCCCGCCGGGTGGCGGCGACGTCGAGGCCGAGACGCGCCCGTGCGGTCGGGGTCATCCCGAGCGCGTCGAGCAGCTTGGTGGCGGTGTTCACCCAGCCGCGCAGGTCGCGACGCAGCGTCGCCGCCGTGTCGGTCTTGCCGTCGTCTTCCGCCGAGGCGATGGCCTGCTCGCCGCGGACGATGCGGCCGAGCGTGAGCGCGAGCAGCGACACCGCGGGCGCGTCGGAGTCGAGGTAGCAGGGGACGAGAGGTGCGAGCACGGCTGCGCGCTCGTCGACCTCGTCACCGAACGACGCGGCCGCAGCGTAGGCGCCGTGCGTGCGTTGGAGCTGGTTGCCGGGCTCGAACGGCGGCCACGAATAGCCGCGCGCAGGACCTCCTCGGCCGCGCCCGTTCCCGCCCCTCTTCACCGGTCGACCTCGCGCGCGTCGAGCGTGTCAGCGAGCTCGTCGAGGACCGCCTGCTCACGGGCCGGAAGGGGCGAGCCGGTGACGGCAGCCGCGACCGCGTCAGGATCGAAACGGACGAGCGCGCCGATCTTGAGCGCCGGAAGAGTGCCATCGGCGACGCGACGGTGCACCGTGCGCGTGCTGAGGCGGAGGTAGTCGGCGACTTCGTCGACTGTCCAGAGGTGTGCGACGGCGGTGGCCATCGCCCGCCAATGGTTGCACGGGGCCCGCCAAGTTCACCGAGATGTGGCCCCCTGCGTGGCCCCAAGAGTCGCAACTCGATCGAGCGCAAACGTCGTTCCGCTCAACCATCAGGTGCCGGGGGCGGGGCTCGAACCCGCACGGCCCGGAGGCCACCCGATTTTAAGTCGGGCGCGTCTGACCAGTTTCGCCACCCCGGCGCGGCCAGCCTAGCCGTGTGGCAAGGTTTGCGCCCGTGACCCACGACGTGATCGTCCTGCTGTCGGCGCTCGGCGTCGCGGGCATGGTCATCGCCGGCGCGCTCGCGCTCGTCGGGCTCCTCGCGCTCTTCCGCGTGCGCGGCCCGCTCGAGTGGGTGCGGTCGCTCCTCTGGGGCTACGAGATGTGGAGCGCCTTCGTCGTCGCGGCGATCGCCACCGGCGGCAGCCTCTTCTTCTCGGAGATCGCGCACTTCGTCCCGTGCGAGCTCTGCTGGTACCAGCGGATCTGCATGTACCCGCTCTCGCTCCTGTGCCTGTTCGGCGCGGTGCACGGCGACACGAAGCTCGCGCGCTACCTCCTGCCCTTTCCCGTGATCGGCGCCGGCATCTCGATCTACCACATCCTCGTCGAGAACCACGTCGTCTCCCAGGCGCAGGAGTGCCTCGTCTCGGCGCCCGGCGGCTGCGCGGTGAAGTGGATCAACGAATGGGGCTTCGTGACCATCCCGACGCTGGCCCTCGTCGGGTTCGTCCTCCTCATCGAATTCTTAGCGCTCGCGGCCGCCGACTCCTCCGAGCCCGCCGCTACGCTTGCGGCCGATGGCTAGCGGCAAGAAGAGCAGAGAGGCGCGCCAGGCCGCGGCGAAGGCGCCGCCGCCCGTCCAGTCGAAGGGCGGGCCACGCGTGCGCCAGGCCTCGCCGAAGGTGCTCGGCGGCGTCGCGGGCGTCCTCGTCCTCGTCGTCGTCGCGGTCGTGCTCGCCGTCGTGCTCACGAACAGGAGCGGCTCCTCCACGCCGAAGAACGTGCCGGCGGTCGGGTCGATCGAGACCGGGTTGCCGGGCTCGGCCGACGTCCAGGCGCTCTACAAGGGCATCCCGCAGAAGGGGCTCGTGCTCGGCAGTGCGTTCGCGCCGGTGACGATGGTCGAGTACATCGACCTCCAGTGCCCGATCTGCCAGGAGTTCGAGACGACCGTGATGCCGAACATCATCCCGAAGTACGTCCGCACCGGGAAGGTGAAGGTCGAGGTCCGCCCGTGGGCGTTCATCGGCCCCGACTCGGCGCGCGGCCAGGCGGCGATGCTCGCGGCCGCGCAGCAGAACAAGGGCTT
>DATJYG010000560.1:0-6934 GCA_035499695.1 Polyangiaceae bacterium | reverse complement strand
CCGGCGACGTGTGTTACGGCGGCACGTGTCGGTTGTGCGGTACACCGGGCAATCCCTGCTGCGCGACCGCTCCGCGATGCGCCGGCCTCTCGCCGAACAAGGACTGCTGCGACACCAACGACCTGTGCGTCGCTGCCGGCGCGGCGTGCGTGGACACCAAGACGTGCAACGGCACCACCGGCGTCTGTCCCTGAGGGGACTCGCTCCTACACCGTCGACGCTGGGGGGCGGCGCCCCCGCGATCGTCCCCCCGCTCCCCCGCGCCGGGAGCCGCCGCACGCGCAAGTGCGCGTCATGACTCGCGGTTGTACCTGGCGCGGCTCGTGCTCAAGGGACAGGACACACCAGGGGAGTCGCCATGACCCGTCATCTCCAAGTGCTCTCGGTTATCGGCCTCGCGGGCGTCATCGCCTGCGCAGGGGCCTGCAGCAATTCGTCGTCGAGCTCCGGCTCCGGAGGCATCGGTGTGCAGTCGCTGCTCCTCATCAAGAGGCAGACGACCACCAAGAACGCCGACGGCACCTACAGCGTCGACGTGGCCGGCGGCAACGGCCAGGTGCTCGACTACCAGCGCTACGTGCCGGGCGGCAGCCTGAACCTGCTGACCCCCGCGCGCTCGGACGGCACCCTCACCAACCTGACCGGGAGCTTCCCGAACGCCGACTTCAACGGCGCCGACGTGTCGTTCGACGCGAAGCAGGTCGTCTTCTCGATGAAGGCCGACGCGAACGACCACTACCACATCTACACCGTCGAGCTGACGGCGGACGGCAGCGGCAAGTTCACCGTCCACCAGAAGACGAACGGCAACTACGACGACATCAACCCGATCTACCTCCCGGGTGGCCTCATCGGCTTCGTCACGAACGAGATGTACACGGCGATGGGCACCCGCGCCGACGAGTACGAGCACTCGCGCGAGGCGCTCCAGCTCGCGACGATCACCGTCGACGGCGGCGACGCCACGCGGCACAACCTCGGGCAGAACCTGTCGCACACGGTCGCGCCGTTCCTCCGCTTCGACGGCCGTATCGGCTTCTCGCAGTGGGAGCACTTCGCGTCGGTCAACGACGTCAAGGTGCGCGTGGTCAACCCGGACGGCACGCAGCAGCTCGCGGTCTCGGGCCAGCACGGCAAGCCGGGCGACGCGCTCTTCACGGTGAAGGAGATCTCGCCGAACGTGATGGTCGGCGTCGTCACCGCGCGCGACCGCACGATCCACTCGGGCGCGCTCATCCAGATCGACGCGCGCAACGCGGCCGACTCCGTGTGCATGAACCCGGACAACTACTTCAACGGCAAGACGGTCGGTCACGCCTGCCTCGACGAGGAGCACGCGACGTACAACGTGCTCACGCCGAACGTGCCGACGGGCAGCGACCCGTCGCCGGTGGGCCGCTACCGCGAGCCGAACGTGCTCCCGGACGGGCGCATCATCACGTCGTGGGCGAACGGCCCCGTGAACGACATGAACGAGCAGTCGCTCACGCCGCCGGACTACGGCATCTACATCTACGACCCGGCGTCGGGCCAGAACCAGCTCGTCTACAACGACCGCACGACGTGGGACCTCAACGCGGTGCCCGTCTACGCGCGCGCCGAGCCCCCGGTCGTCTCCGCGGCGCAGCACGTGGCCGACTCGACGATCCCGGTCCTCATGGGCTCGATCGACATCACGCAGACGAGCCTCGACGAGAGCGTCTCCGGCGCGCAGATGAACAACCTGTCCCTGGGCGACGCGCTCAAGCAGGCGGTCGCCGTGCGCGTCATCGAGGGCTTCTCGAGCGAGTCGGCGAAGGGCGTCTCGATGTTCGGCCTCACGATGTTCGAGGGCGCGGCCGTCCTCGGTGAGGCGAAGGTCTTCAACGACAGCAGCTGGCTCGCCTCGGTGCCGGCGTACGTCCCGATCCACCTCCAGCCGATCGACCAGTTCGGCCTCGCGATCCGCAATCAGCAGCTCTGGATCCAGGGCATGCCTGGTGAGGAGCGCCGCTGCGAGGGTTGCCACGAGTCGCGCACCGGCCAGGGTGTCCCGGCGCTGGGCCAGAACCCGACGGCGGCCGAGCAGGCGACGGGCGGCAAGGGCGAGCAGTTCGTCGAGCCCATCGCCGCGCGCACCGAGTTCCCGTGGCAGAAGGTCCAGGCGGTCATCGACGCCAACGGATGCTCCGGCTGCCACAACTCGTCGACGACCTCGTACTACAACATGACGCGCACCGACCCGGTGAGCGGCCTGTCGACGACCTACAAGGTCCCGTCGCTCGACCTCTCGAGCACGCCGGTCACCGTGTACTACGACCGCAAGGTCGCCTCGTACCCGGCCTCGTACGTCTCGATCTTCTACCCGGCCACGATGTCGATGGGCGACTCGACGGGCAAGATCACCTACACCGGCTCGGCGCCCTGCAAGGGCCAGGGCCTCAACGGCGGCGGCACCGGCACGGCGACGCTCAACGTGAACGGCACCGTCAACGGCTGCACCCCGTGGTGGGGCATCCCGGGCAGCGCGCGCGCCTCGGCGCTCACCGAGGTGCTCAACCTGCACGGCGCAGATGGCACCAGCACGGCGTGGCCGGTCGGCACGCACCCGTTCCACCCCGAGAACGCCGGCATGAACATGTCCGACGCAGATCGCAAGACCCTCGCGGTCTACCCGATGGACCTCGGCGGCCAGTACTGGGCCCGCCAGAACACCGGATTCGTCCCGTACATCAACGGCGACCCGGTCAACCCCAAGCACGCGGCCCAGTGAAGGATTGAAGGAAGAGGAGCCAGGAGAGAAGCCATGCGTTCCACGATTCTCAAGCTCGCCACGGTCACCTTCCTCGCGGCCGCCACTGCGCTGGCCACGACAGACGCAAGCGCGACGCCGCGCCCGGTCACGCCGAGCGGCACCGGCTTCCAGGGCGTGTACGGGAGCATCCCGGCCGACCAGGCCGAGTTCCTCTCGTCGCCCGACGCCATCAAGAGCGCCGTCCTGAGCGGAGCCCCCACGAAGATCTGGGAGACGCTCGAGCACGGCGAGTACATCGAGTGCCTCGACTGCATCGGCCTCGTGGGGCCCCTGCTCTACGACGCCAACGCGAAGAACCGCGAGATCGCGGCCTGGTGGCTCCGCCGCCGCATCTTCGGCGTCTTCGGCGCGGGCGAGGTGTACGAGCAGACGCTCAACACCCTGGCCACCGACAACGACCCGCTGCGGCGCATGTACGCGGCGAACGCGGTCGGCGAGTTCCTGCAGGGCGCCGGCGTTCCGTCGGTCGCGCAGGCCCTCCTGAACGACGGCGACCCGCGCGTGCGCGCGGCGTCGGCGAGCGCCCTCGGGCGCCTGAACGACGACGGAGCCGGGGCGCTCGGCGCGGCCATGGCCGACAAGGACTCGGGCGTGAAGCTCGCCGCCCTCGGCGCCGCGGGCCGCATCAACTCCTTCACCAGCCTCGCCCAGGTGGCCGCCCTCACCAGCGACCCGACGGCCGAGGTGCGCCGGCGCGCCATCGAGGTGCTCGATGGTCTGCATGCATCCGACACCATCGCCGTAGTGGCAGCCGCGGCCCAGAAGGACGCGGATGCGGGCGTCCGCGCCATCGCGTGCCACGCCCTCGGCGTCTTCGGGGACAGCAGCGTCCAGTCGCTCCTGACGAACCTGTCGCAGAACGACCCTGACCAGTTCGTGCGCGACGAGGCGTCGATTGCGTTGAAGAGGATCTAGTTTCGCGCGGTACCATGTCGCCATGCGAGGCGGGTTCCTTGCCGCGGTGACGGTCGCTGTCGCCGTGGCGCTCGGCGGGGGCGCGTGCACGACGCCCCAGCCGCAGCACACGACGTTCTTCGACACCACCATCGACCCCATCCTGCAGGGCTCGTGCGTCCGCACGAACACCGGGGTGGGGTGCCACGTCTCGGACGCCAAGGGCAACGCCTTCGGCAACCTGGACCTGAGCACGTACGACGGCGTGAACAAGCGCCGCGACCTGCTGCTGGACTACGGGCCCTACGGGCAGCCGTCGCTGCTCGTGAAGAACATCCCGCCGTTCAGCGTGTCCGTGCAGCTGTGGGACGGCACGAAGGTGCCCATCACGACGGACATCAAGCACGCGGGCGGTCCGGTGCTCGACCCGACGGCGTCCGCCTACTACGTGCTCCGGCGCTGGATCGAGAACGGAGCGACCGCGGACAACACGGGCGTGCCGCCCGTGAACATCCCGCGCGTCGCGTGCTCGCACACCATCCCGGGCCCCGGCGTGCAGCCGCCGGTCCCCGGGACGACCGCGTTCAACCCGACCGTCGCCCCGAAGACGAACGACTTCGGCACCTTCCTCAACAAGGCGGAGCCGGTGATCGAGGGCTCGTGCAACGCGGGCAACTGCCACGGCACGCTCGTCAACGCGCTCTACCTCACGTGCGGCAGCACGATGGAAGAGGAGCGCTGGAACTACTACGCGGCGTCGCAGTACCTCGCGGCGACGCCCGAGCAGTCCGAGATCGTGCGCCGGCCGCTCGCGACGTCGCAGGGCGGCAGCTACCACGAGGGCGGACCGCTCTTCGCCTCGGTCAACGACAGCGGGTACCAGGGGCTCAAGGCCTGGGCGACCGACTGGGTGAAGTACTCGGGGCCGCCGAAGACCAGCACGCTCGACCCGGCGTTCGTCTTCTTCGCCCAGATGGTGCAGCCCGTCCTCGTGAAGAAGGGCTGCATGATGGCCCAGTGCCACTCGGCGGGCATGTTCCACGACTACCGCCTGCGCGGCGGATCGGCCGGGAGCTTCTCGCTCAACACGACGCTGCGCAACTACGCGTTCACCGTCGACCAGATGTCCTTCGAGAGCGACGACGTCGGCGCGAGCCGCCTCGTGCGCAAGAACCTCTATCGCCCGGACGTGTTCACCGGGTCGAACGGGATCGCGCACAGGGGAGGAGCGCTCTTCGAGGACTTCGACATGCAGCTGCCCAGCGCGAAGCTCTGCGCCATGGGCAACTACACGTACACGCCGGCGAACCTCGACACGATCCCGGGGTACTGCGTGATCGCGCAGTGGCACCAGCTCGAGCGGATGGAGCGCAACCTCACCGCGCCGCCCACCGAGGTCGTCTACGTGAGCCGGCCCATTCCGGCGGCACCCGACACGCCGCAGGACTTCGACACGTTCACGGGCGGAGCGAGCCTGCACATCGCGGCGATCACCTTCGGCATGGGCGGCACGGTGACCGCCGGCGCCGACAACGCGGTCGACCTGACGAAGTGCTCGCCGAGCCTGGGGAGCAGCCCGGACGTGCGCCGGCCGGCCGTGTCGTGGGACGCCAAGACGATCGCCTTCGCCGCGCGCGCGACCGGCACCGACCCGCTCTCCATCTACACGATGAACGCGGACGGCAGCGGGTGCGCCAAGCAGAGCGACATCTCGAACCACCCCGCGACCGCCAACGGTCTCCTCGAGCACGACTTCGATCCGGCGTTCAGCCCACCGGGGGCGGACGGCACCGGGTCGCGCATCGTCTTCGCGTCGACGCGCGGCAACCTCGACTCGAGCGCGTTCGACTACATGGGCCCGCAGCGCACGCCCGAGGACCCGAGCAAGCCGAACGCGAACCTGTACGCGTGGGACCCGACCATCTCGGCGAGCAACCACGTCCGGCAGCTCACCTGGCAGCTGAACATGGAGCGCCTCCCGAGCTTCATGCAGGACGGGCGCCTCATCTTCACGGCCGAGAAGCGCGAGCCGAACTTCTACGAGCTCGCGCTGCGCCGGCAGAACCTCGACGGCGGCGACTACCACCCGCTCTTCTCGCAGCGCGCCACCATCGGATACGAGCAGACGACGGGCGTCGTCGAGCTCTCGTACAAGGACTTCGCCGCCGTGATGAGCCACCCGGGCGCGCAGCACGGGGCCGGCTCGCTCATCACGTTCAACCGGTCCATCGGCATCGACTTCACGAGCACCAACCCGAAGGACTACCTGGTCGATCCGACGTGCATCAAGCCGTCGTCTCCGACCTCGATCGAGCCGAACTTCTTCCTGCACTCGCTGAACGTCGTGGGGACCGACGGGTCCTACGCGAGCCCCTCGGCGCTGCCGGACGGGGAGATACTCGTGGCCTTCGGCTCGGGGCAGCCCGCGACGTTCGGAGGCGACTACGACGTCTACGTGATGGACCCCGTCACGGGGAACAAGACGAAGCTCTTCGGCGCGGCCGGCACGCAGGAGACCGAGGCGGTCGCCGTGTACCCGCGGGCCACCAAGGGCATCTTCGTGTCCACGCCGGACGAGCCGAACGGGCACACGTACGTCACGCCGGGGGCGCCCAACGCGGACGTCACCGTGCTCGACATGGGGCTGCTCGCGTCGCTGCTCTTCCAGAACACGCCGACGGGGCGCGTGACCGAGCCGGACCTGCAGAGCTTCGAGGTCTGGGAGGACATGCCGCCGGAGCTCTCGGTGTCGAGCATGCCGGCCTGCGGGGGCAACGTCGCGTGCGACTCGTACGGCAAGGTGTACGTGCGTCGGCGCAAGCTCGGGGGCTTCGTGCCGGTCAACGCCGACGGGTCGGCGCACTTCGCCATCCCCGGGGGGCTGCCCATCGTGCTGCACCTCGGGGACGACAGCGAGTCCAAGTCGAAGAACCTGCCGCGCTGGCAGCGCGAGGAGATGACGTTCCTGCCCGGGGAGACGGCGCACCAGGGGATGCCGACGTTCTTCTTCGACCACATCTGCTCGGGGTGCCACAGCTCGGTGAGCGGCAAGCCCATCGATGGCGCGCTCAACCCGGACTTCCTCACGCAGGCGTCCCAGGTGACGGCAGTGGGGGCGCAGGCGACCAACCTCACGGGCGGGCCGTCTACGAGGGGTCCCATTCAGGGGCCGCCTTCGACTCCGTGAGGGCCAAGGCTATCCTTGGTTCGGAGGTCCAACCGTCATGTACCGCGGTTCGCAAGAGT
>DATJYG010000559.1:0-23430 GCA_035499695.1 Polyangiaceae bacterium | reverse complement strand
GCCGCGTCGAGCAGCCCGAGGCGCAGCGAGCCGGGGCCCTCGCACGCGAGCAGTGGATCGAGCGCGAGCGCCGCCTGCACCGCGAGCGTCGCGCCGTCGCGGCCGCGGAGGAGCATGCGGCGGTGCGCCGCGATCAGGTTGTCCGACTCGCGCGTGAGCCACCCCAGGGCCGCGCGCGGCTCGGGCCCGTCGTGGCGCCGCGCCCGGTCCATCCCGGTGCGTGCGTAGTAGCTCGCGTGGCGCGCGACGGCGGCGTCGCGGCCGCCCACCTCGAGCAGGCGCTCGCGCGCGTGCTCGCGCACCGGCCCGCTCATGACGAAGCGCGGCGCGCCCCGCTCCTCCACGCCGAGCGTCGCGCCGAGGAGCACGTGCCGGCGGAGCGACTCGAGCGCATCGCGCGTCGAGCGGTTGCCGGGGTGGGCGCGCAGGTCGAGCACGGCCTCGGCCGCCTCGACGTCGAAGCCGCCGGCGAAGACGGACGCCTGCGCCAGCGCATCTCGCTGCCACGACTCGAGCGCGTCCCACGCGATCGCGACCGCCGCCCGGAGCGAGTTCGACTTGACCCGCGTTTCCATCTCGAGCAGCTGCGCCGGCGTG
Organism: Polyangiaceae bacterium; assembly: GCA_035499695.1. Taxonomy (GTDB): domain Bacteria; phylum Myxococcota_A; class Polyangia; order Polyangiales; family Polyangiaceae; genus Palsa-1150. The sequence continues at coordinate 22,833 of DATJYG010000559.1, read as the reverse complement.
AACGCGCCCGCGCTCGCCGCGACGAGCTCGATGGCGAGCGGCAGCCCCTCGAGGCGCCGCACGAGCTCGAGGATCTCGCGCTCCGACTTGCCGTCGAGCACGAGCTCGCTCCCCGCGCCGCGCGTGCGATCGACGAAGAGCCACACCGCGTCCGGCGCGCCGCCGCTGCTCGCGACGGTCGCCAGCGCCCCGAGGTCCAGCCGCGCCTCACGCTCGAGCCCGAGCGGCGCGCGCGCCGTGACGATCCATCGCACCCCCGGCGCCGCCGCGGTCCACTCGGGGAGGAGGCGCGAGAGCGCGCCCACGCATCCGTCCACGCCGTCGAGCACGAGCAGCGTCGCGCCGCGGGCCGACAGCGCCTGGCCGATGCCCGCGCCGAACCCGATGCCGAGCGTCCACGCCACGGCCGCGCTCACCGCGTCGAGGTCGCGCGCCTCCTCGAGGTCCACGCGCCACGCGCCGCCCTGCTCCACGTACTCGTCGAGGAGCAGCCGAGCCAGCTCGCACGCGAGCCGCGACTTGCCCGCGCCGGCCGGCCCCGTGACCGTGACGAGCGCGTGCTCGACGACGAGCGTGCGGAGCTCCGAGAGCTCGCGCCTGCGCCCCACGAACCTCGTCGGTCCGTGCGCGAGGTTCGTGCGCGTCAGCCGCTCGCGGACGCCCGATCCGGGCTGCGGCGGATGGGCCGGCGCGCCTTGCGTGCTCGTCGCCGCTGCTGCCGGCTGGACGTGGGGCTCGCGTCGATTCATCGAGTCCTTCGTGGCGGGCGGGTACCCAATGTAGGTTAGCGCATTCCGCCGCCCCGCGTCAGGTCGGAGGAGCGACGTCCTGGAGCCGGTCCACGGAGCGGAGCTTCGGGAAGCGCCAGATCCAGAGCGCGACCACGGCAAGCGTGCCGATCCCACCGATGACGACGGACTCGACCGTCCCGAAGAGCTGCGCGGTGAGGCCCGACTCGAACTCGCCGAGCTCGTTGCTCGCGCCGATGAAGACCATGTTCACGGCGCTCACGCGGCCGCGCATCGCGTCCGGCGTGGCGATCTGCACGAGCGCGGAGCGGACGACGACGCTCACCATGTCCGCGGCGCCGACGACCGCAAGCGCGACCAGCGAGAGCGCGAAGCTGCGCGACAGACCGAAGACGATGGTGCCCGCGCCGAAGACGGCGACGCACGCGAGCATCCTCGCTCCGGCGCGGCGCTCGATGGGCCGCAGGGCGAGGACGACGCCGGTCACCGCGGCGCCGACCGCCGGCGCGCTGCGCAGCGCCCCGAGCGCCCACGGCCCCGAGTGCAGGATGTCGCGCGCATAGATGGGGAGCAGCGCCGTCGCCCCGCCGAGGAGCACCGCGAAGAGGTCGAGCGCAATCGCGCCGAGGATCACCTGGTTGTCGCGCACGTAACGCACGCCCGCCAGCAGCGTGCTCGCCGTCGTCGGCGCCTTGCTCGCCGTGACCGGGATGCGCCCCATGAGCGCGAGCAGCACGAACCCGCCGAGCATCGCGCCCGCCGCGAGCTCGTAGACGCGCTCGGGCCCGGCGAACGCCGCGTACGCGATGCCGCCGAGCGTCGGCCCGACGACCATCGCTCCTTGCCAGGACGACGAGCTCCACGTCACGGCGTTGGCGAAGTGCTCCTGCGGCACGAGCTTCGGCACGAGCGACTGGCTCGCGGGACCGAGGAACGCGCGCGTGATCCCCGCGCCGACGAGCACCACGTAGATGGGCCCCACGCCGGCTCCGGCGTGCGCGAGCGCCGCGAGCGCGAGCATGAGGCCCGTCATCGCCGCGTAGCAGGTCATCATGATGCGCACGCGCTCGAAGCGATCGGCGACGTGCCCGGTGAAGATCGAGAGGCACGCCGCCGGGACGAACTGCGCGAGCCCCACCCACGCGAGATCCAGCGGGCGCTTGGTCAGCGCGTAGACCTGCCACCCGATCGCCACGCTCTGCATCTGCGTGCCGAGCACCGCCAGCAGGCGCGCACCAAGGAAGAGGTTGAACTCCCGGTGTTCGAAAGCGGACAGCCAGGGAACACGACTCGCGCGAGCATCCACCGGGCGCACGATACGTCACAGCGGTGAAATTTGTTCGTTCGGTGGAACGAACGAAGTGAAGCAGCGTGAAAGAGAGCGAGCGCTTCGCTCCTCTCGCGCTCACACAAGGCGCCGGCAGTTCTCCGGCGCGAGGGATACCTCCATGCGCAAGTCCACAGTGCTCTTCGTCCTCGTGTCCATCGTGTGCGCCACGGCGGCGGGCTGCTCGCCGTACGCCGATCGCGGCCCCGCGTCGTTCGCGCCGCGGGTCTACGCATTCATCCCCAACGTCCAGCTGACGCCGGGCACGACGCAGCCCGACGAGCCCCCGACCAGCAACGCCGAGCGCGCCCCGTAACGACGTTCAGCGCTGACGGTAACGTTGTAAGCCAGCTGAATTCAAAGCGTTTATCGGTCGAAACGCCCTTGTGAAAGGGGCACGCCTTCCTCATCGTGACGGTGCGGGAGAGGAGGCGTGACCCATGCGTTCCAAGGGAACCGTACTCGTGATCGTGTGCGCGGCCGCCGGCGGGATGGCCTGCGGAATCAGCCCGGAGGGCCTTCTCGTTCTGGGCAAGGCCACCGGCGGCGCGCCGGGCTCGACGGACGACGGCGGCGCGGCGTCGTCGAGCAGTAGCAGTGGCGGCAACGCCGGCGGCTCGAGCGGTGGCGCCGTCGACGCCGGCACGGCGACGGATGCATCGACGCATCCGCCGCCGGGCGACGGCGGGGGCAAGCAAGACGCGGGATCGAGCAGCGGCGGGGGAGGGGGCGACGTGTCCCCCGCTTGCTACTCCGAGCCCTACGATCCGACGGCCGGCGTCTCCGACGTCGCGGCCGCCTTCACGGGCGACAACTGGCTCACGAGCGCGCTCACCGTGATGCAGCGCCGCTACCCGACAGGCTACTTCGTGCTCGACGCCGAGCAGAACGACCCGCAGCTTCCCCAGTTCGTCGACGCATCGTCGTGGTCCGCGCTGATGGGATCGATGATGACGATGCTCGAGGTCGAGACCGGCGGCTGGGACTTCAACAACGCCAGCGCGACCGTCCACCCGTTCGTGATCCTCAACTCGATGCAGATCAGCGCGCCGGTGATGACGACGTGGCAGCAGGGCGAGATCCTGCAGTACATCACCGACGACTCGACGCAGACGTGGGACCAGGCCGAGCTGCAGGGCCAGGAGGGGACCTACGACGGCATCTTCCTCTTCGACGACCTGGACTCGGCGTGCGAGGGCCTCGCGGCCGCCACGGCGGTGGGAGACCAGCTCACCTACGCGGTGCCCGCGCGCGACGACGTCGCGGCGCACCTCTACTACATGGAGCTCTATCTGAAGGACGGTCGCCTCTCGCACGCGAGCGAGTACGCGACCATCAAGGCGGACGCGAACTGGCAGAAGCTCGTTCGCTACGAGTGGGCGCGCGGCCACTTCTGGGACGCACAGGGGACGCCGAACGCCAACCTGCAGCTCGCAGTGGCGCCCATCTGGACGCACATCGATGATCCCGCGAACCTCCAGGAGATTCAGCTCTTCACGGGCGAGTCGCCCGATGCGGTGGCCTGTCATCCCTGAGCGCACAAATCGACGCGAAACTGCGAGCGGGACATTTCAATTTCGAAATTGAAATCCCCACACGAGCGGACTGAAGCCTGCATTCGCCTTCCCACCAGTCGGTAGGCATGAAGCTTGGGAACTCAAGCGTTTGCAACCGCTCGTCCACCCTGAGCGAATTTCGTTTGCGCAGTTGCGCGGTTCTTGCTTTGCGCCTCCACAGCCCCTTTGCGCGTTTCAGACGCGAAAACGGGCGATAGCCGAGCACGATGTGGGGCCCGCTCGGTGTCAGACACGTAGGAGGCGTCGATGCAATCACTGTGCGGGAAAGCTGGTCGAATCACGATCCTCAGCGCGTTGTGCCTGGGCGTGGCGGCGGGTAGCGCCGCGTGCAGCTCCTCTGGCGGCAGCGGTGGAGGTGAGTCGACGGGAGAGACGTCGCAAGCCGTCACCGCGCAGATTGCCCACGGCCAGGAGATATGGCTGAAGGCGACCTTCGGCGGTCAGATCTTCTTCTCCCTCGTCCTGCCGCAGCCCCCCCTGAGCCTACCCCTCGGGTTCGCGAACGTCCTTTTGACCCCGCGTTCGCAGCGGTTCACCGCGTGGGGCGTCATCAACGACCCGGGATGCACCGACGGCAACGCGCAGACGGGTGGCCTCGACATCTGCGCGAACGACACCGATCCGAACGACCCCGAGGAGCCCCTCTTCGGCGAGCCGAGCGGCGTCGTCGGCATCCGCAAGTTCTCGAACCCGATCTTCGACCCCACCCAGCCGCCCAGCGCCACCAACTCGCCGTTCATCTTCGGCGTGTCGTGCGCCGGCTGCCACGCGGGGCTCAATCCGCAGAACCCGCCGGCCGACCCCAATCACCCGACGTGGGACAACATCCACCTGACGACGGGCAACCAGTACATCAACAGCGGCGCCATCTTCGGCGCGAACCTGCCGGCAAACGACCCGCGCTACCAGGTCTTCCGCACGTGGGCGCCCGGCACCGTCGACACGACGGCCATCGAGAACGACGGCATCAACAACCCGGGCATCATCACGCAGTTCTACGACTTCCCGGACCGCCCGTACTTCACGGTCCACCAGGGCGGCACGCTGCTCAACGCCCACGGCGTGACCAACGGCCAGGCGCACCGCGCCGGGCAGGGCGGCGAGGACGACGTGGGCTGCCAGCTCGCGGCGACGCGCGTCTACTTCAACATCGGCATGTGCGCGCAGGAGTGCATGCTCCCGCACCTCGGCACGAACCCGCCCGCCACGCAGACGCCGATCGACATGGCTGCCTGTGCGGCGGCCTGCCAGTTCTTCCCCGCCGAGCAGGCCGAGGTCGCTGACGAGTGCGCGTTCATCAACGACGCGGCGTCCACGCCGCCGCCCAGCCTCGCGGCAGCGGCGGGCGGCTCGGCGCACATCGACTCGCACGTCGTCTCGCGCGGCGCGCAGGTGTTCGCCCAGAACTGCGCCGGCTGCCACTCAAATGGCCAGGCCGCGCCGCACAACGTGTATTCGGACGACCTGCTCCACGCCGCGAGCGGCTACAGGGCGCTCATCGGCGAGCCGGCGGGTGACATCGGGACCAACGAGTGCCGCTTCCTCACGACGAACTGGATGGCGGGCAGCATCTGGGCCCAGTTCGCCTCGGACGAGAAGCAGAAGCAGGGTCCGGGCTGGGGGCGCGACGTGCCGCTGCTCGGCGTCTGGGCGACGGCGCCGTTCTTCCACAACAACCGCCTCGGCACCTACAACCAGGACCCGAGCATCAACGGCCGCGTGGCCGCGTTCGAGGACGCCTACAACCAGCTGATGAACCCGCTCATCCGCAACGAGCTCGGGTCGATCCAGGTGACGACGGCGGCCATCTCGGTCGACGGCCTCACGCTGCCGGCGGGCACGCCGGTCGCGCTCTTCGCGAACCTCGACACGACGACGCTCAAGCTCCGCTGCGGTGATCTCGTCGAGAACGGCGGTCACTACTTCGGCGCGCTGCTGGGGGTCGCCGACAAGTACGCGCTGCGCGAGTACCTCAAGACGCTCTGAGGCTGCGACGCCTACGTGGGGGACGCGCGAGCGTCCCCCGGCACTGCGCCGACCTACACCGACAGGGGTAGAGTCGGCGCAGCTCTTCCATGCCGTAGGAATCGTCGACCACGTACCAGTAGTCGTAGAGCAGCTCCTCGCCCGCCTCGATGTCGCTGAGGGCGTGGATGAAGACGCGCCGCCCCTCGACGACGCTCTCGCAGTTGGGGTCGCACGAGTGATTGATGAAGCGCGCCTCGTTGCCGCCGTCGGCGCCGTCGATGACCCAGTCGTCGTCGACCGCGAAGAGGAAGGTGTGGTGCCGGCGCATCGACTCGTCTTCGCCCTGCGAGTCGGCCTCGTCGCTCGTGATGAGTCTCCCGGTGTACTCGAGGATGCGCTCGCCCGCGCGGTAGTCGCGCGTGGCGAACACGCCACGACCCTGGATGGGGGATCGACGGACTTCGACCTTCATGGATGCCGGGCATCCATAAGCAGCGCGCGTGCGAGCGACAAGGTCAGCGTCCGCCGAAGGGAGCGGGCGGGAGCGTCTGCAGGTAGGCCCAGAGGGCGTGCTCCTCGGTGTCGTCGAAGTTCTTCCACGCCTCGATGGGCATGAAGGGGTCGAGCGTCTTGCCGTTCTTGCGGATGCCGGACTTCATGACCTTGTCGAAGTCCTGATACGTCCAGCCGGACAGCCCCGTGGCGTCGGGCGTCAAGTTGAGCGGGGTCGGGAGGCTGGCCGGCGCGCCGGGGATGCGCCCGCCGCTCAGGTGCTCGCCGTGGCAGCCGGTGCACAGGCGACCGATGTAGGCGCCGTAGCGAGCCGTCGGCTCGGGCGAGGGGGCCAGCTCCTGCTTCGTGTGGTCGATGCGGCGCGCCACGTCGAGGATGATCTTGTCCTGCCGGTCGAGCACCTTGCCGAGCACCCCGATCTTGACGGCGCCGTTCGGCCGGTCGCCGGGTGCGACGGTGCGAAGGTAGGAGACGATGGCCACGAGGTCGGAGTCCGGCATCCAGTCGAGGTCCTGCGACGGCATCATGCGCACGCTGCAGCCGTCCTTCTTGATGCCGTGCCGGATGATGCGGGCGAATTCGCCGTCGCTGTAGGCGGCGCCCAGGGCGTCAGGCGTGATGTTGGGGCCGGAGAGGGTGCCGAGGGGGCCCATCTCGATGGGCTCGCCGCCGCCGAGGTCCTGGCCGTGGCAATGGGCGCTCGCGCACCCGCCGACCGATTCGACGAGGTGCTTGCCGCGGGCGATGACCTGGGGATCCGCCGAGCGTGTCACGTTCGGGACGGGCACGTCGTAGACCTTGGCCATGCTGGCGTCGAACGCCCTGCACTGCGTGTAGACGAAGATGCCGGTGACGAGGACGACGACGCCGATGACGATCCCGATCACCTTGAGGACCCGGAAGAAGATCCGCATGAGCGGCGGATGCTACTGCGAGACGCGACTCACGGAAAGGACGGGTCTCCCCTCCTTGCGTGACGATTCGATGTCGACCGCGGCGAAGATGGCCCAGTCGTCGTGCCCTGCCGGGTCGCACACGACCTGCACGACGTCCCAGCGGCCGGGCGTCTCCTTCGTGATGCGCGTGCGGGAAGGGGAGCGCGCGTCGGGATCGAGGCGTACGGCGGCGTGCTCGGCGAAGAAGGGGGCGAACGCCGTCGAGAGCTTCTCGCCGGTCCACTCGCCGCCCGAGAGCATCTCGGCGGCGGCGCCGTAGTCCTTGCGGGCGACCGTGCGGAGCAGCTGGAACATCGCGTTGCGGACAAGCACCGTGAAGGAGCGCTCGTCGCTCGTGACGTCGATCTCGCCGGGAGCCTCGGGGGCGACACCCTTCTCGGCCACGGCCGCTTGCTCCGCCGGCCGGCGCATCCGCTCCCACTCGTCGAGGAGGCTCGAGTCGACCGCGCGCACCATCGTGCGGAGGAACACCTCGATGTCCTCGGTCTCGGGCGTCTTCGCCGGCGCGGGCACCGTCTGCACGAGCGTCTTGTACGTGTCGCTCAGGTAGCGCAGCAGCGTCCCCTCGGCGCGCCCAAGCTCGTACTCGCGCACGTACTCGTTGAAGTCCATGAAGCGCTCGACCATCTCGCGGGCGATCGACTTGGGGCGCACCCCGTCGCCTCGCTCGCCGCGCGCCCACGGGTGATGCCGCGCGAACTCGTTGAACGACTCGTACACGAACTCGCGCAGCGGCTTGGGGTGCTCGAGCTTCTCGAGCTCGGCCACGCGCTCCTCGTACTCGACGCCGGCCATCTTGAGCTCGGCCAGCTTCGCGCGCTTGAGGACCTCGAGCTGCTGGCGCAGCACGAAGTCGGGGTCCTCGAGGATCGACTCGACCAGCGTGAGCACGTCGAGCGCGTAGGTGGGGCTCTCGCGCTCGAGCGCGCCCTGCGCCTCGACGAGCCACAGCGACAGCGCGTGGTGCAGCGAGAAGTCCTCCTGCAGGTCGACGTGCACCCGGACGGTCTTGTCGTTGCCCACCTCGACGATCCCCGCGTCGACGAGCGACCGGAACATCGTGGCGGCGTCGCGCCCCAGGATGCGCCGCTGCGCGCGCCTCTCGTGCGACCGGTGGATGACGCGCGCCATCTCGCGGCACCCGCCGTGCTCGCGCCCCAGGACCTCGAGGAGCATCCCGTGCGACACGCGGAAGCGCGAGACGAGCGGCTCGGGCTGCGACGAGACGAGCCGGTCGAAGGTCGCGCGGTCCCAGTGCACGTACCCCTTCTCGGGCGGCTTCTTGCGCACGATTCGCTTCAGCTTCACCGGGTCGCCGCCCGCCTTGCCCTCGAGGCGCAGGTTCTCGATGACGTGCTCGGGCGCCTGCACCGCCACGAAGCCGCGGTCGTCGAAGCCCTTGCGCCCGGCGCGCCCCGAGATCTGCTGGAACTCGCGCACGCTCAGGATCGCGGTCTTCTCCCCGTCGAACTTGCAGAGTCGCGTGAAGAGCACCGTGCGGATGGGGATGTTCACGCCGACGCCCAGCGTGTCGGTCCCGCTGATGATCGCGAGGAGCCCCTTCTGCGCGAGCCGCTCGACGAGCAGCCGGTACTTGGGCAGGAGCCCGGCGTGGTGCAGGCCGATGCCGTGCGCCGCGAAGCGCCGCACCTCCTTGCCGTACGGCGTGTCGAACCGCACGCGCGCGAGCTCCTCCCCGATGGCCTTCTTCTGCTCCTTCGGGATGAAGTCGAGGCTCATCAGGTTCTGCGCCGTCTCGGCGGCGGCGCGCTGCGTGAAGTTGACGACGTAGACCGGCGCCTGGCCCTTGCGCGACAGCTCGAGGATCGTCTCGTGGATGGGCGTCTCGCGGTAGTCGAACTCCAGGGGCACGGGGCGCTGCGTCGAGCGCACCGTCACCGTCGGCCGCCCCGTGCGCCGCGTCAGCTCCTTCTCGAAGAAGTCCGTCGGCCCCATCGTCGCGCTCATGAGCAGGAACTGCGCGCGCTCGAGGAGAAGCAGCGGGACCTGCCAGGCCACGCCGCGATCGCGATCGGCGTAGTAGTGGAACTCGTCGACGACGATGGAGTCGACCGGCGCGTCCTTGCCCTCGCGCAGCGCCATGTTCGAGAGGATCTCGGCGGTGCAGCAGAGGACCGGCGCGTCGCGGTTCACCGCGGCGTCGCCCGTGAGCATCCCCACGTCGTCTGCGCCGAGGTCGCGGCAGAGCGCGAAGAACTTCTCGCTGACGAGCGCCTTGATCGGCGCCGTGTACACGCTGCGCTTGCCCTCGGCCATCGCGAGGAAGTGCATCGCCAGCGCGACGAGCGACTTCCCGCTTCCCGTCGGCGTCGACAGGATCACGTTGTTCCCGGAGAGCAGCTCGAGGATTGCCTGCTCCTGCGCGGGATAGAGCTCGAGCCCGATCTCCCTCACGTATCCGAGGAACAGATCGAGCAGCTCATCGGGCGGAGTCCCGGGCCGCGGGGGAACGCGATCCGCCAGGCCGCTGCCGCCCATCGTTTCCCCTCAAGCCACTGCGTGCCCGAGCTTCTTCTTGCCGTCCTGGAAGAGGACCTCGATGCGCGTCGGCTCGGCGGTGATCACCATCCCCTTGCCGAACTTCGGATGCCGGATGAGGTCACCTTTGGCGTAGCGCGACGAGAGCACGAAGGGCACGAAGGACTCGTCCGGCTTGCCCTCCACCTCTTCCCATTTGGGCTCGGGCTCCGGCGGCTTGGCCCAGGCGTCGTCTTCCGAGTTGCGGCTGGGGCCAGAAGTGCGCTGTTTGCTGCGTTTCATCGACATGGCGTTGGCGCCCCTCTAGCACAGTTTGTGTTGAGGACGACCTAACAAGGCCAATGTCGCGAGGCCGGAGCGCGCCTACATCGCGGCGGCGGGGATCGCCTTCGAGACCGTGTCGCCGCCTCGAGCTTTCGCGTCCCGCAGCGCCGCCGCCGCGCGCCCGCAGAGCTCCTCGGCGGTCTCGCGGCCGTCCCACGTGGCGATGCCGATCGAGACGTGCTGCGAGATGAACCCGCCGGGCTTGGGCTCCATGGCCTCCTCGCCGACCGCCTTGCGCAGCTTGTCCGCCGTCGCCAGCGCCTGCGTCGGGCTCGTGGTCGGCATGAGGAGGACGAACTCGTCGTCCCCGCTGCGAACGAGCACGTCGTACCGCCGCGTCTGCGCCCGCACGCGCTCACTGAAAATCGCCAGCACGCGGTCGCCCATGTCGCGGCCGAACGCGTCGTTCACGTGGGCCATCTTGTCGAGGTCCATCACGAGGATGCTCAGCGTCGACCCCGAGTGGCGCGCACGGTCCATCTCCTCCTGCAGGCGCGGGAGGAGGTAGCGCGCGTTGAAGGCGAGCGTCATGTCGTCCACCGCCGCGAGGCGCTCGAGGCGGCTGCGCTCGATGGCGGGCACCGAGCAGTTGGCGAGGATGCGCGCGAGGAACACGTCGTCGTCGGTGAAGACGTTCGCCTCGGGCGAGGACGCGCCCAGCACGCCGATGGGCTTCCCCGCCGAGAGCAGCGGCTCGGCGATCATCGAGCGGATCGAGAAGCCCTGGCCGACGGCGACGATGAACCGCGGGTCGCTCTTCGTGTCCTTCACGTGCGCCGGCAGGCCGTGCTCCATGACCCAGCCGGCGATTCCCTCGCCCTTCGTGAGCGACAGGGAGCGCTGCTCGACTCCGCGTCCCGAGCGCGCGCCCGCGAGAAGCGTGGTGCGCGACGCGTCGAAGAGGCGGATGCTCGCGTGGTCGCAGGGGAGCAGCTGAAGCGCCGCGTCGGTCACCTCGTGGAGGGCGTCCTCCAGGGGTCTCCCGTCGGAGAGACGCTCGGTGAGCTGGCGGAGCACGTTGAGGTCGCGCTTGGGGTCCGAGGACATGGCGGCGCCAGCTCTCAGTCTATACCATCGGTCAGCCTCGATGCTGACCACGGCCGCGCGCGTGTACCGCGACACCCGCAAGAAGCACGATCAGCTGTTCAACGTGTACGCCATGAGGCCCGTGGCGGCGGGGGTCGTGGCCCTGGTGCACCGGACGGGCATCACGCCGAACCAGATCACCCTCGGGAGCCTCGTCGTCTTCGTCGCGTCGGCGGCGACGCTCGTGGCTCTCCCCACGTGGAAGGGGGGGCTGGTGGGGGTCGCGGTCCTCTACGCGAGCTACTGCCTCGACTGCGCCGACGGGATGCTCGCGCGGTTCAAGAAGCTCGCGAGCAAGGCGGGGCACCTCTTCGACTTCTTCTGCGACGAGTTCAAGGCGGTCCTGCTCGTCGGGACGCTGGCGGTGCGCTCGTGGCGCATGGGGGGCCTCGGGTTCGACGGGCAGATGTGGGGCGCGGGGGACGTCCGGTTCCTCCTCGCGGGCATCGCCGCGGTGTTCGTCGTGGCGGCGGCGCTGTCGCTCACGAACTTCGTGCGCAGCCCCGAGGTGAGCGGCAAGGAGACGACGGTCGAGGCGCACTACGAGAACGTCGAGCAGAAGCGCAGCATCGGAGCGCTCGTGGCGACGTTCCTGCGCTTCCTGAACCATTACCCGAGCCACCTCTGGATCTGGGCGATCGCGGGGCGGATGGACGCGTACCTCTGGATCTGGATGGCCCTCAACGCGCTCTACCTCGCGCGCGGCTGGCTGGGGCTCGTGCTGCGGTTCGGGCGGAGCTGAGCGGCCTTGCTCGCCGGGCGCGCGCTGCTGACGCTGGGGATCGTCGCGGCGTCGGGGTGCTCGCGAGCCTCGTCGGCGCCTCCCGAGGCGAGCCTGCCGGGCGAGCCGGCTGCGTCGAGCGGCGAGCTCGCTTCGTCGTCGTCGCCGTCGTCGTCGCTTTCGCCTGCACCTCCGCCCGCACCGACGTTGCCCCCCATCGCGCCGGCGCCTCCGGGAGAAGCGCAGCGCAAGACGGTGCAGGCGCTCGAGGCCGACCAGCTCCTCGTGTCGCAGCTCGCGCGCCTCCGTACGCACTTCCAGGTCGACGGCGGGACGCTCCGCGGTCCCTTCGTCGTCCAGCGCGTCGAGCGCTCCGGCGGCGGCGACGGCGTCCTCGTCTCACGCGCCGACGAGAGTGATCCGTTCGCGATGGCGCTCGACCGCGGTCAGCTCGTCTTCGCCAAGGAGCGCCCGGTCGCAGGGATCACGCCGCCGGTGCAGCACGTCACGATCTCCCCCGGGCCCGAGCGCGGTCTCGTCGTCTTCGGGTACGTCGCGACGCTGCACCTCGTCGCGGGGCGCATGTGGGCCGACGACGGCAACCCCTTCGCCGAGATCGTGGTCCTCGAGGCGCCCGCGTGCGACACGCTCGCCGCGGCGTACTGGCCGGGCAACGGGTGGCTCGTCGCGTGCTCCTCGAAGGACGGCACGCGCGCGCAGCTCCTACGCGAGAACCTCACGAGCGCGTGGGGCACCGCGGGCCTCGTCCTCGGCAACGCGGGCCCCGTCGCGAGCGCGCGCATCGCGATCGACTCGCCCGCCGAATGGACCCTCGTGCAGCGGGCGCGCGCCGTCGGCGGCGACCGCACGCTCACGTTTCGCTACGACGCCGACGCCCAACCGGTGGCGCAGACTCAGCCGATGCCGAGCAGCTCGACCTCGAAGACCAGCGTCGAGTTGGGCGGGATGACCGGCGGGAACCCGCGCGCGCCGTAGGCCATGTCCGGCGGGATCGTCAGCTTGCGCATCTCGCCGATCTTCATGCCGGCGACGCCCTGGTCCCATCCCTTGATCACCTGGCCCTTGCCGAGGGTGAACTGGAAGCCCTGGCCACGATCGCGCGAGCTGTCGAACTTCTTGCCGTCGGTGAGCGTGCCCACGTAGTGCACCGTCACCTTGTCGCCGCTCTTGGCCTCGGCGCCGTTGCCGGCGCGGATCGTCTGCATCTCCAGGTTTGCGTTCGCCATGCGCGGCAGGGTAAGGCACTTCTCAGGCGAGGAGGAGCACCTTTCCGCTGGTCTCGCGCGATTCGAGCGCGCGGTGGGCGTCGGCCGCCTCGTCGAGCGGAACGATGCGATCGATGCGCAGCTTCAGCTCGCCGCGGGCGATGCCGCCGAGCACGTCTCCGGCGCGCTCGAGCAGCTCGGCACGCGTCGCCGTGTAATCGCGGAGCGTCGGCCGCGTGACGAAGAGCGATCCGCGCGCGTTGAGGACCTGCAGGTCGAAGGGAGGGACGCGCCCGCTCGATTGCCCGTAGAGCACCATCATCCCGCGCGGGCGCAGGCAGAGCAGGCTCTTGTCGAAGGTGGTCGCGCCGACCGAGTCGTAGACAACGTCGAGGCCGCGCCCGCCGGTGCGCGCGCGGACGACCTCGTCGAACGCCTCGCGCGTGTAGAAGACGACCTCGTCGAGCCCCGCCTCGCGGGCGAGCCTGGCCTTCTCCTCGGTGGAGACCGTGCCGAAGACGCGGGCGCCGGCTCGCTTGGCCATCTGCACGAGGAGGAGCCCGACGCCGCCGGCCGCCGCGTGCACGAGACAGGCGTCGCCTCGCTTCAACGGGAAGGTCGCGTGCGCCAGGTAGTGCGCGGTCATCCCTTGAAGCATCGCGGCGGCCGCGTCGCGGGTGCTCACGCCGTCGGGGACGGGAACGAGCTTGTCGGCGCGGGCGACGACGTGCGTCGCGTACGAGCCGGGCACGCTGGCCCACGCCACGCGCTGACCCGCGCGCAGGTCGGTCACGCCCTCGCCGACCGCCTCGACCACGCCCGCGCCCTCGGCGCCGAGCGTCAGGGGCATCTCGCCGCCGTACGCTCCGGTGCGCGTGTAGACGTCCATGTAATTGACGCCCGCCGCCTCGACGCGCACGAGCGCCTCGCCCGCGCCGGGTCGCGGCGTCGGCATCTCCTCGAGCTGCAGGACCTCGGGACCGCCCTTGCGATGCACGCGGATCGCTCTCATGGGTGACCTCTATTGCGCCACGGGGTGAGCGAACGCAACCGGGCTCCTGTATCCCCGAGCGTCGTACGCGCGCACGCCGAAGAAGGAGTCGTCCTTGGACAACGGCAGCCGCGCTTCCGTCGCGCGGCCCACGTCGCGCACGTGCTCCCAGGTCGCGCTCGTCGTGTCGCGCCAGACCACCTCGTAACCGGCGACGCCCCCGTCGTGGCTCGGCGACCAGCGCAGCAGCGTGTCGTTCGACAGCTCGGCGACGACGCGGGCATCGGGCGGCGGCTCGGGGGCATTGGCGAGGTGCATCAGCGTGGCGGCGTTCGCGCGCGCGACGCCGGCGAGGTACGCCGCGTCGACGTGCTCCGGCGTGTCGCCGTAGGCCACGCCGTTCTCGGTGCGCACGTCCTGGTGCTGCCTCGTGTAGTCCTCGGCGCTCGCCGTGAACCGCACGGCCGGGAAGCCCGCCTCGGAGAAGGAGAGGTGGTCGCCCCCCCGGAGCGTGCGGTCGGGACGCAGCACGATCTCGGGCATCACCTCGAGGTGCTCCTGCTCTCCCGTCTCGAGCGCGAAGCGCGCGAGCGCGCGCGCCGCCGAGTCGTCGTCTCCCTTGGAGAAGACGCGCACGACGTGCCGGTCTCCGCCCGCAGGGTCGCCCACGATGTCGTCGTTGAGGACGCCGCGCACGTCCACGCCGGTCAGCGTCGCCGCGTGCTCCTTCGCGCCGAGGAGCCCCTGTTCTTCCCCGGCCGTCGCGAGGAACACGACCGTCGCGTCGAGACGGCGCTTAGAAAGCACGCGAGCCAGCTCGAGCACCAGCGCGACGCCCGACGCGTCGTCGTTCGCCCCGGGCGCGTCGCTCGTCGCGTTCATCGGGTCGCTGCACCGCGAGTCGTAGTGACCGACGACGTAGTAGCGCCTCGAACGCGCCTCGGGGCTCGCGCCCGGGAGGACACCCACGACGTCGACGACCTCGACGTCGCGCGGCACGCGCTTGCCGTCCGCGTGCACGAGGTGCGACTCCGCGGTGACCTGGACGGCGCCTCCGCCGGCCCTGCGCATCTCGCTCTCGACCCACCGCCGCGCCGCGCCCACGCCGCGCGTCTCGGACGTCGTATCCGACAGCGTGTGTCTCGTCCCGAATGCCGCGAGCCGATCCACGTCGGCCCCGAGCCGTGACGCGTCGATCTCGGCGAGCATCGTCGCCACCTCCGGGATGCTCGCGCGAGGTGCCGCATCCCGGTGCCCGCTCGAGCCGTGCCCGTGCTTGCACGCGGCGAGGAGCGCCGCTGCACCGAGCCACCACGCGCTCCTCATGCGCCCAGCACCTCCAGGAACCCATCGCCGTACGCCTCGACGCGCGCCGGCCCCATCCCGAACACGTCGAGCAGCTCGGCGTGCGACCTCGGGGCGCGCATGGCCATCTCGAGCAGCGTTCGATCGAGCGCCACGACGTACGCCGGCACCCCGCGCGCGCGCGCCACCTGGGCGCGGTGAGCGCGCAGGCGCTCGAAGCGCTCGCGCGTGCTCGCGTCCACGCCCTCGAGCGCCGGCGCAGCCCCGCGCGACGGGCCCGCCCCGGCTCGCTTTCGCACGCGCTTCTCGCGCTCCGCGGGCAGCGTGAAGCGCACCGGCCCCTGCGCGCGCATCGCCTCCCCGCCGGCCCGTGTGAGGAAGGGCACGGGGTGATCGGTCGGCGTGAGGTCGATCCAGCCCGCCGTGAGCAGCCCGCGCAGGACGTCCATCACCCACGTCTGCGAGCGGTCCTTCAGGAGCCCGAACGTGGACAGCTCGGTGAACCCGAACCGGCGCGTCTTCTCGCTGTCCACGCCCCGGAGCATCTCGACGATCGCCACGAGCCCCCCGCGCTGGTTCGCCCGCGCCACGCCCGAGAGGGCCATGCGCACGACCCTCGCCGTCTCCTCGCTCTCGCCCTCGTCTTCCGCCTCGCGCTCGTCGAGCGCCACGCAGATGTCGCAGTGTCCGCATCCGCCGAGCAGCTCCTGCTCGTCGCCGAAGTAGCGGAGGATGAAGTCGTGACGGCAGCTGCGCGCGTCGAGGTACCTGAGGAGCTCGCGGAACAGGGCCCACGCGCGCGCCGCGAGCTCCGGCGGGGCAGGGGAGCCGTCGGTCCCCGTCGTCACGAGCCGCCGTCGCAGTCCGATGTCGGCGCCCGAGCAGAGGAGGAGGCCCCAGGCTTCGGCCCCGTCGCGTCCCGCGCGGCCCACCTCCTGGTAGTACGCCTCGATCGACGACGGCGGCTGCACGTGGAGCACGGCGCGGATGTCGGGCCGGTCGATCCCCATGCCGAACGCGTTCGTCGCCACGACCAGATCGAGCGACCGGTCGGCGAAGCGCGACGCCACGTCGGTGCGCTCGTGGCCTCCCATGCCCGCGTGGTACGCCGCCGCGTTCCACCCCTTCTCCCGGAGCGTGTCGGCCCACACCTCGGTCTGCCTGCGCGTCGCCGCGTACACGATGGCGCCGCCCCTCGGTGCGCGCGGCTCCCCGAGCGCCGCCGACAGCGCCGACAGCACCTCCACGCGCGCCTCGCTCACGCCCTCGACGTTGCGGGCCGCCAGGTGGAGGTTGGGCCTCGCGAACCCGCGAAGCACCTCGTGGCACGAGTCGCCGAGCCGGAGCTGCTGCCGTATCTCGCGGCGCACCTCGGGCGTCGCCGTCGCGGTGCACGCGAGCACCCTGGGCGGTCGCAGCCGCTCGAGCAGCGCCCCGATGCGCAGGTAGTCGGGGCGGAAGTCGTGCCCCCACTGCGCGATGCAGTGCGCCTCGTCGACGGCGACGAGCTGCACGTTGCACCGCGCGAGCATCTCGACGAACGCGTCCGACGCGAGCCGCTCGGGCGCCGCGTACACGAGCTTGTACCGCCCGCGCAGCAGCCACGACTCGCGGTGCCTCCGCAGCTCCGGCTCCAGGGTGGACGCGAGGAACGTCGCGGCGATCCCGCGCGCCTCGAGCGCCCTCACCTGGTCCTCCATGAGCGCGACGAGGGGCGACAGCACGAGCGTCACCCCCTCCAGCACCGCGGCCGGGAACTGGTACGTCAGCGATTTGCCTCCGCCCGTCGGCGCCACGACGAGCACGCGGCCCGATCCGCCGAGCAGCGCCTCGACGGCCTCCTTCTGCCACGGGTGGAAACGCTCGAGCCCGAAGCGCTCGCGGAGCGTGGCCTCGAGGTCGTTCGACGGCGTCATCGAGCCTGGACTGGTTAGCAGCATCGGTGGCCTCCCGTCTCCCCATCGGCCGTCCGCGAGCGCGGGTTGCGTCATTTGCTAGGCTCCGCCGCCCGATGAGAACCGGCGCCGCGCTCCTGCTCAGCCTCGCCCTCGCATCGTGCGCGGAGCTGCAGCAGGCCGTCTCGACGAGCAAGCCGCTGACCGAGACCGCCCCCGAGCCGAACACGCCGCTCTCGGTGCCCACCGAGTCGATGACCGGCGAGAAGGGGCCGGCCTCGGCGACGTACCCGAACGACTACGGCGTGACCGTGAAGTCCGACGGCTCGATCGTCTTCCCCCAGCACACGATGGGCCGCATCAAGGGCAGCACGCTCCTCGTCGGCGGCGACACCGTGCTCACCGTCTCCCCGAGCGGCGTCGTGAAGGGCAACGCCCTCAAGCACACGTACCACTTCACCGACACGGGCGACCTCGTCGACGACTCGGGGGCCGGCGTGCGCATCTCCCCCGAGGGCGGCGTGCGCGCGATGGGCGGCTCCTGGCACTACCAGGACGTCATGACCTTCACCCCGGAGGGCCCTGGCCGATGGGACACGCACGCCTGGCGCACCCTGGAGATCGTCGCCCTCGTCGTCATCGAGAACATGCTCCCCCAGGCCCTTCGCGACACGGCCGCTCCCGGCGACGCCGGCACGACGAAGAGCAAGGGCCTGTACATCCCGCCCCCCAGCGAGTGGTTCAAGTGAGTGTTACGCTCGCCCCGTGTCTGCACCTGCGGGGGATGTGCCGCATGCACGTGGGACGATCGTCGCCGGCGCCATCGAGGCGGTGAAAGAGATCTGGGGTGATCTCGGCCTCGCCGAGCTGCGCGAGAGTCTGCCCCCCTCGGTGAGCCGCGCCCTGTGCGACGGGATCGTGCTTCCCATGGCGTGGTACCCCGAGACGTACTTCGAGAGCTGCTGCGAGGTCGTCTGGCGGCGTCTCTCGCGCATGGAAGACGCAGCGTTCTTCCGCTTCGTCCACCACAGCGTCGACGCGGGGTGGACCATCTTCCACCGCGCTCTCATGCGCCTCGCCACCCCGCAGCGCCTCGCCCGCCGCGCCCCCGATCTCTGGCGCCACGATCACACGCACGGCGAGCTCCTCGTCGACCTTCGCGAGACCTCCGGCACCGTCCGCATCCGCGGTTACCCCTACGCGCGCGACAGCATCGTGCGTCACGGGCAAACCGAAGCGCTGCGCTACATCCTGAGCCACGCCCGCGTGCGCGCCGTCCGGGCCACGCGCCACGACACGGGCGACGACTTCGCCGTCACCTTCGACTGGACCTAGCGCCTCGCGCCGAGCCGGTGAAGCATGGCCGCAACGCGATCGAGCAGCTGCTCGCCGCGCTCGACATCCTCGGCGTCGACGTAGCCCCAGGCGATGGCGACCCGCAGGGCGGCGCGCGTCTCGGCGTTCGAGCCAGCCGCGCTGGAGTAGCGAGTGAGTCGGATCCCGCCTTGGCTGTTGCTTCCTTCGGCGATGTTGAGAGCGACGGAGCTGAGTGCCCGCCTTACTTGCTCGCCCAAATCCCTATCGCACTGACGGATGCGAGCGACGACGGGCCTGAGCACCTGGATGGCCTCGAGTGCGACCTCGAGCGCAATGAATCGAGAGGAGGACGGCGTGTTTGCTTGCATGCCCCCCACAGCGAAAGAACCGTGACGTCGCCCTCCAGAACCGCTCGCGCCGCGTGGCGACGGCGCGGTTCTTTCGCCTCTCGCATGCAAGCAAACACGCCGTCCGACCGCCCATCGCCGCCCACGGTAACGGCAACGGCCACGGCCACGGCAACGGCAACGGCAACGGCAACGGTAACGGCAACGGTAACGGTAACGGCAACGGCCACGGCAACGGCCACGGCAACGGCCACGGCCACGGCAACGGCCACGGCAACGGCCACGGCCACGGCAACGGCCACGGCAACGGCCACGGTGACCGTTACGGCCACGGTGCCGGTAGCGGTCTCACGGTTCCGCTGCACGCCCCTCACGTCTGCACTAGTCTCGCCCTCCGATGCCCCACGTCATCACGCTGATCCCCGGCGACGGCATCGGCCCCGAGGTGTGCGCCGCGACCCGCCGCGTCCTCGACGCTGCCGGTGTTCGCATCGAGTGGGAAGTGCACGACGCTGGCGCCGCCGTCGCCGAGAAGCGTGGGACGACCCTCCCCGAGGACGTCCTCGAGTCCATCCGCCGCAACAAGATCGCCCTCAAAGGCCCCATCGGCACCCCGATCGGCAAGGGCTTCCGCTCGGTCAACGTCACCCTCCGCCAGTCGCTCGACCTCTACGCCAACGTCCGCCCGGTGCGCTCGCTCCCCGGCGTCGAGCCCCGCTTCGAGGGCACCGACATCACCATCGTTCGCGAGAACACCGAGGACCTCTACGCGGGCCTCGAGCTCATGATCCTCCCGGGCATCGCGCAGTCGGTGAAGCTCGTCACCGAGAAATCGAGCGCCCGCATCTGCGAGTACGCCTTCGCCTACGCAGAACGCATGGGCCGCCGCCGCGTCACGTGCGTCCACAAGGCGAACATCATGAAGCTCTCGGACGGCCTGTTCCTCGAGACCTTCCGACGCGTCGCCCAGCAGCACCCGCGCATCGAGCCTGCCGAGTCCATCGTCGACGCCTGCGCGATGCAGATGGTGCGCAACGCCAACAAGCTGGACGTCGTCGTCACCGGCAACCTCTACGGGGACATCCTGTCCGATCTCGCCGCCGGCCTGGTCGGCGGCCTCGGCATCGTCCCCGGCGCCAACATCGGCGAGCACGCCGCCATCTTCGAGGCCGTCCACGGGAGCGCCCCTGACATTGCTGGCAGGGGTGTCGCCAATCCGACTGCACTCGTCCAGAGCGCCGTCATGATGTTGCATCACATCGGGGAGGAGTCCGCGGCCTCCCGCATCGAGAAGGCGCTCGTCGAGGTGTACCGGAAAGGCCAGGTACGCACTCAGGATCTCGGCGGAACCGCCAGCACCGACACCTTCGCCGACGCCGTTTGCCGGGAGCTGGCCTGAGCTTGCATGACTTTTGCTCTTTGACCGTCTGACTCGGTACAAGGAGCGAAGATGAAGCTTTCCCTGCTCACGGCCGCCTTTGCGGCGCTTGCTTCCGTGGCCTTCATCGCGGGCGACGCCTCCGCGGGACAGGTTGCCGCGGACGTGGGCCAGTGGAGAGTCATCGAGCGCGAGTCCGGGCCGACGAACTATTACGTCCAGGTCCACGACGGCGCGGGCTCGTACATCCGTGGCTACTACCGGCCCGGCCTGGAGACGACGGTGCTCGGCTGGCAGGTGCCGGACAACGCGCGCGCCGGCGCGCAGACGCTGCGCTGGCGATGGCGCGTCGAGGCCTTCCCGAAGGACGCCGACGAGTGCGCGAGCGGCAAGACCGACTCGGCCGCCGTGATCTACGCGACGTGGAAGCGTGGCCTGCACTGGTACACGATCAAGTACGTGTGGAGCACGGTCGGCGGCAAAGGCAACGTCTGCGACAAGCATCGCAACCCGTTCAGCTCGCAGGACACGGTGATCCTCGAGAGCGGCGGCGCCTCCGATCAGTGGCACAGCGAGGAAATCGACCTCAAGGCCGAGTTCCGCCGCCACTTCGAGGACGGCCGCGCCGACGCCGACGTGCCCGACTTCGTGGGCATCGGCATCATGAGCGACGGCGACCAGACCCACAGCGACAGCGCGGCCGACTACGGCAGCTTCACGATCGACGGCTGACGCTGCGCCTCGCGGGCTACTGGTCGCTTCCCCCGTCGCACGCCTGCCCCAGGACGTACCCCGCCTGGCAGATGCACTCGCACTCGGCGACGCGCGCCGGCTCTCCGCACTCCGGCGTCACGTCGAGCTTCTTCGTGAGCTGCCGCCCCTCCCCGTCCTTCACCGTGACCTCCAGCCCGTAGAGCGTGCCGTACAGGTTGGTCGAGGACCACTCGTTGGGGCAGACGGCGACGTTCGCGAAGTTCGCGATCGCCGCCGCGACCGACTCGCCCGTCTTGCCGCTCACCCCGTGCCCGCCTCCGATGGGGATGAGGTTGATGGTCCGCGAGTCGACGCGCACCTCCTGCGTCTTGAGATCCCGCACGGCGCCGGTGAGCTGGAGTCCGCAGCCGTCGACGTTCGTCGCGTCGACGCCCACGAAGATGACGCGCCCGCCCTGCGGCGGGAAGATCATCGGCACGGTGTCGCCCTGTGCGACGGGCACCACCGACTGGTCCGCCTTCAGCACCGTGATCGTGAAGTCGGGCGCGCCGCCGTCCCCGAGGAAGCCGACGGGACACGTGTCCGGTCCGGCGTCCGAGCCGCCGCCGCTCTTGGGGCTGCTGCACGCCGCTTGAGCGAGCAGCGCGAGCGCGAATGCGACGAAGTGCAGCGCCCGCGCTCGCCCGCGCATCGTCACCTATCGCTGCTTGCGCCGCCTCGAGACGACGAGCGCCAGACCGGCCACCGACAGCACGAGGAGCGCGCCGTTGGCCGCCGAGTCGCTCGACACGGCGTAGCACCCGCAGCCGCTGCTCTTGCCGGTCGCGTTGTTCGTACCGCCGTCGCTCCCGCCTTCCACGGCGGCGTCGACGCTCGCGTCGTCACCCGACGACGCGTCGTCGCCCGAGCCCGAGTCGTCACCGATGCTGCCGGAGCTCGACCCGCTCGACGATCCGCCGCCGCTGCCCGAGCTGCTGCCGGAGCCCGACCCGCTGCCCGAGCCCGACGAGGAGCCGCTGCTCGAGCCCGACGAGGAGCCGCCACATTGCCCGTTGGTGCACTGAGGTGTGCACGGCGCGTTGGGGCTGGTGCCGGCGTCCGCCTGGGCGTTGAGCAGGTCGGCGGCGCTCGGGGTGCCGACTCCCGTCGGTCCGTCCCATCCGCAGTCCGCCGTGCACATGATGGTGCCGCAGTCCGTCGATGCGGAGTCGTTGCTCCCGACGGTCACGTCGTTGAACGACTGCGCGTTGCGGTAGACCCAGCCCGGATCGTTGGCGATCGTCGTCGCGAGCTGCAGACGCGCGAACATGCCCGCCACCATCGGCCCCGACGCGCTCGTCCCGAACACCGCCGTGAAGTGGCCGCCGGTGCCACCTCCGCACGCGTTGCAGTAGAGGGCGACGCCCGTCGAGCTGCCGAGCGAGTTGATGTAGTCGCCCGCCGCCGACACGTCGTTGTCCGCGCGCATCGCGCACTTGCCGAAGGTGATCCCGCTCTGCCAGGCCGGCTGGGCGAACTGGGTGCTGCAGCCGCTGCCTGTGCCGGTGGCCTGCAGGCCGTTCGAGGTGTTCACGATGCCCTCGTTCCAGACCTGCTCCGCGTACCCGCGCTTGCCGCCCTGGAGCTGCTTGAGGATCGTCCCGCCCACCGAGAGCACGTGCGAGTCGGACGCGGGGGAACCCGCAGCGATGGGGCTCGGCGGGTTGTTGTACCCCTCGCTCATGTAGTCCTGGTCGCCCGCAGATGCGACGACGAGGATGCCCGGGTGCGTGTACGCCGTGTTCGCGCCGTCGCCTGGTCCCTCCGGACGGCCGTAGCTGTTGTTGATGGCGACGACGCCCGGGATCGTCGCGGCCTGGTTCACCGCCGCGTCGAGGTTGGGGTCGCTCGGATCGTTGGCCTCGACGATGACGATGCTGCAGTCGGGGCACGTGGCGCTG
>DATJYG010000558.1:0-11808 GCA_035499695.1 Polyangiaceae bacterium | reverse complement strand
CGATGGCCTTCATCGTGGAGCCAGGGATGTAGGCATTGCGCACGGCGACGTCGGCCGGAATGCCATGATCCTTGCCTGCGTCGGCCAGGATCTCGCCGGTCGACGGATCGAGCACCAGGATCGTCGCTGCTTCTCCGCCCGTCTCGGCGAGGGTTCGATCGAGCTCCTCTTCTGCGATCTTCTGCAACGCCGGCCGCACGCTCGACTGCGCCGTGGGCGCCTGCATCTCGGCCATTGGCGCGGCAGCGCTCGGTGCCACTCCGGGGCTGCCCGTCGTCGGCACGGTGCAAGCGACTGCGACGACCAGGAGCGCGCACGCGCCGCAGAGCGATGCTGCGTGAGCACGCGTGATCGAGCGCCGCATGCGATCCGCCGAGACGATCGCCGTGATGCGTGCAGCGAGGTGCGAGCGCTCTCCCATGCCGAGCGCACCCGACGGGACGTCACCGGCAGCGTGGGTCGCCGAGGCGATCGCCAGCAGGTCCTCGGCGTAGTGCGAGGCGCGTGCGCCCGCGGCGAGGACGGCATCGTCGGCCGCCAGCTCGCGCTCGAAGCGAAGGCGACGCGCGGCGATCCAGGCGAGGGGGTCGAACCAGTGGATGGCGCACGCCAGCTGGGCGACGAAGTGGACGAGGCAGTCCATCTGCCGGACGTGAGCCAGCTCGTGCAGCAGCACCGCGAGGCGCCTTTCGTCGTCCCACGCTTCGGCGGCGCGCGGGACGAGCACGACCGGCGTCACCATGCCCGTGACGGCGGGCACACCGACCGCGTCGGTCACGCGCACGTCGGCACGGAGCCCGGTGGCTCGCTCGGCACGGTCGACGGCGACCGACCAGTCGCGCGCCGGCGCCGCCCCGCGGACCAGTGCGCGCGATCGCGCGAGGCCCACGGCGAGCCGAGCGAGCATCAGAAGCGCGCCGACTGCCCACACGACTGCGATCACGGCTCTCCAGTCGACGTGCAACGGCGCGCTCGTCGTGACCGGGGGCGCCGCCGCCTTCGCCGGCGACACCGTGCTCGGTTCCGCCGCAGGCCCCGGGCCCTCGATGAGCGTCTCGGTCAGCACTCGCGCCCGGAGTCCCATGGTCGCGACAGGCGAGGGGAGACGCCACGCGGGAGTCACCGCCGACACGACGGGCATGACCAGCGCGCCGGCGAGCGCCGTGGCGAGCACGATGCGACGTGCGGCGGGCGCCCTGCGTCGCAAGAGAACCATCGCCGCGAGCGCGAGCCCGAGCACGACGGCGACCCGTAGAGCATCCACGATGAAGCGCTCGAAGAGCATGTCAGCGTCCCTCCTTCTTGGCGCGATCGATGAGCGCTGCAAGCCGTTCGAGCTCCTCGCGCGAGAGCTTCGACCGGGGCGACTCGACGAGCGCCGCGACGGCCTCCTCGACCGATCCGTCGAAGAAGGTCTTCACCATGTGGGCGAGCGCGCTCCGCCGCGCGTCTCCGGGGGTGACCGCGGGCCTGAAGACGTAGCGCTGGCCCTCCTGCGTGTGCCGCACGTGACCGCGCTCCTCGAGCAGGCGCAGCAGCGCGCGCACGGCCGAGTAGCTCGGCGGGTCCGGCAGCTCCTCGAGGACCTCGTAGGCGGTGGCGCGCCCGCGGCGATGGAGGATGTCCATGATCTCGCGCTCGCGGCGCGTGAGGCTCGGCGTCCCCTTCGGCATGTCCGTCTTCGTAATCAGGTGCTAAAAAAATAGCAACAAAAATGGTGCTACGTTTTTAGCATCGAGACACGGGCCCGTTCGCCCTCGGCCGTGTCGGTGAGCACGCGCGCGGAGCGCGTCCGGCTGAAGTAGGACCACACCCAATCGATGCAGACCACCAGGCGCCGGCGAAGACCCACCAGGTAGAAGAGGTGGACGCCGAGATAGGCGATCCACGCCATGAACCCCGATAGCTGCACCCAGCCCATGTCGGCGACGGCGCGGCGGCGCCCGATGGTGGAGATGGTCCCCTTGTTCCAGTAGCGGAACGGGAGCGTCCCGCGTCCGGCCACGAGGCGCTCGATGTTCTTCGCGGCGTGACGGCCTTCCTGCATGGCGGCTGGCGCGACACCCGGGACCGGCACGCCGCGCGACTCGAAGGATGCGAGATCGCCGATGACGAAGACGCACGGCGAGCCCGGCGCGCGCAGGTCGGCGGCGACCTCGACGCGCCCGTGCCGGTCGAGCGGGATGCCCAGCTGGCGCGCCAGCGGTGACGCGGCGACGCCCGCCGCCCAGAGGATCGTGCGAGCCGCGATGCGCTCGTCGCCGATGGTCACCGAGCGTTCGTCCACGTGGCTGACGATGGCGCCCGTGCGGACCTCGACGCCCAGCTCGCGCAGCTGTCGCTCGGCCGACGCCGACAGATTGTGCGGATACTCGGGAAGCACGTGCCGGCCGCCCTCGACGAGGAGGATGCGGGCCCGGTGCAGGTCGAGATGGTGGAACTCGCTCTGCGGGGTGCGATGGGCGAGGTCGGCCAGGGCGCCGGCGAGCTCCACGCCCGTGGGCCCAGCGCCGACGATGACGAAGGTCGTGAGCTCGCGCTTGGCCTCCGGATCGCTCTCGCGATCGGCAAGCTCGAACGCGAGGAGCACGCGGCGACGGATCTCGAGCGCATCCTCGAGCGACTTCAACCCTGGTGCGTACTGCGCATACTCGTCGTGACCGAAGTAGGACTGCCCTCCGCCCGTCGCGAGGATCAGGTAGTCGTACGGCAGGGTGCGCGGCTCCGCGCCCGCACCGTCGCCGCCTTGCAGGTGAACCTGACGCGCCTGCGGATCGATCGCGTCCACCTCGCCGAAGATCACGTCGACGTTGTCGTGCCGGCGAAACAGGCTGCGAAGCGGCTCGGCGATGTCGCAGCTGTCGAGCGAGCCGGTCGCCACCTGGTAGAGGAGCGGCTGGAACAGCTGGTGGTTGCGTCGATCGACGAGGGTCACCTCGACCGGCGCTCGAGCGAGCGCCCTCGCCGCGGCGACGCCGCCGAATCCGCCTCCGATGACGACCACGCGCGGACGGGGTCCGGGCGCGAGCCCAGTCGCTATCGCCATGACGAGGGTCCTCCGTCGTCGTACGCGAGAGGCGAGAGTCGTGCCCCGCGGACCGGACCGGCTGCACGTCGCATGCCCTGGGCACGCGGTATGCTCGAGGCCTGTCATGACGCGACCGCCGTCGGGCGAGCAGTTCGAGCTGGAGAGCGGCGAGTGGCGGCTCACCGTCGTCGAGGTCGGCGGCGGTCTGCGCGCGCTTCGACGCGGCGACTGGCAGGTGCTCGACGGCTACCCGGTGGACCGCATGTGCAACGGCGGACGCGGCCAGCCGCTCATGCCGTGGCCGAACCGCATCGACGGCGGCCGATACACCTTCGACGGCAAGCCGTACCAGCTCGCCCTCACCGAGCCGCTCCGGGGCAACGCGATTCATGGGCTCACGCGCTGGGCCCACTGGCGACCCGTCGAGCGAAGCTCCTCGCGCATCGTCCTCGAGCACGCGCTCGATCCGCAGCCCGGGTATCCCTTCTCCCTCACGCTCCGGTTGCAGTACGAGCTCACACCGCAGGGGCTCACCGTTCGCACCTCGGCGACCAATGCCGGCGTGGTGCGGTGCCCGTTCGGGGTGGGATTCCACCCGTACTTCGCGTGCGAGTCCTCGGGCGCGCGCGTCGACGCGTCGCTCCTGAAGCTCCCGGCGAGCGAGTACGTGCTCGCCGACGCGCGCGGCATCCCCACCGGACGCGCCCCCGTCGGGGGCACCCCGTTCGACTTCCGCCAGCCGCGCCCCATCGGCGATCTCGTGCTCGACCACGCCTTCGCGAGCCTCGCGCGCGACTCCGACGGGCGCGCCCGCGTGGAGCTCGCGTCTTCCGACCAGCGCCGACGCATCACCCTCTGGCTCGACGAGAGCTACCGCTACGTCCAGGTCTTCACCGGCGACACCCTCCCTCAGCCCGAGCGCCGCCTCGGCGTCGCCATCGAGCCGATGACGTGCCCGGCGAATGCCTTCGCGACCGGCGAGGCTCTTCGCGTCCTCGAACCCGGTGAGACCTGGCACTGCGAGTGGGGAATCGCCTGACTTTTTCGTGACCACCGGCGGGCCGTCCGCCGCCTCGCCTGAGCTTGCTGTAGCATCGACGGTTTGGAGGCGAGTCACATGCGTCGTGCGGGGGTTGCCAGTTTGGTGTTGCTCGTTGCGGGGGCTGTCGCGCAGGCGTGTGGAAGCACCAGCAGCGGCGGGAGCGCGCTGGGCGACGACGGAGGTGGAGGCGACGCCACGTCCTCGGGAGGTGACAGCGGATTGAGCAGCGGCTCCAGCGGCTCGAGCAGCGGGTCGAGTAGCGGATCGAGTAGCGGTTCCAGCAGCGGGTCGAGCAGTGGATCGAGCAGTGGATCGAGCAGCGGTTCGAGCAGCGGATCCAGCAGTGGGTCGAGTAGCGGCTCCAGCAGCGGATCGAGCAGTGGATCCAGCAGCGGCTCCGATGGCGGCGAAGACGGCGGCGCCAGCGACGCTCCGACGTGCGACGGCGGCACGGCCTGCGTGCCCACCAATCCTTGCCACACCGGCCAGATCGACTGCACGAGCGGCTCCCCGGTCTGCGTCGACACGGGCAAATCCGTGAACGACGGCACGGCGTGCGGCACGGGCGGCACCTGCTGCACCGGCGCCTGCGTCAACGAGCAGACCGACAACGCCAACTGCGGCACGTGCGCGCACGCGTGCACCTCCCCGACGGTCTGCCAGAGCGGGAACTGCACGCCGCCCAACATCGTCTTCGTGACGTCGACGCAGTTCACCGGCGGCAACCTCGGCGGTCTCGCCGCCATGGATGCGACGTGCCAGACGGCCGCGCAGGCCGCGAACCTGCCGGGCACCTTCATCGCATACGCATCGACGTCGACGACCAACGCGTCGTCGCGCGTCGCGAGCGCGCGCGGCTGGGTGCGCACCGACGGCATGCCCGTCGCGGACAAACCGGCGCAGCTCACGGGCGGCTCGCTCTGGTATCCGATCGACCACGACGAGAACGGAAACTACGTCGGCAACCCGCAGACGTTCGTCTTCAGCGGTACCAACGCTTCGGGCACCTACTACACCAACTACTCCTGCCTGGACTGGACGACGTCGGCGAACACGAGCTCCTTCTCGTCCGGCGTTCCGCAAGGCGAGGGCTCGGTCTTCGAGACCTACTACTTCCCGACCTGCGACAAGCAGGGACGCCTCTATTGCATGCAGGTCACGCAGAACGTGCCCGTCACGTTGACGAAGGTGTCGGGGCGCTATGCGTTCCTCTCGTCGGCGGGGTTCACCACCGGTGGGCTCGCGGCCGCGGACGCGAAATGCCAATCGGACGCGCAGGCCGCCTCGTTGCCGGGTACCTACGCTGCCCTGCTCGCGACGTCGACGGCATCCGCGGCGAGTCGCTTCAGCACGAGCGGCTCCACGTGGGTGCGGCCCGACGGCGTGCCGGTCTTCGCTCAAGCGAGCGACCTGACGTTGTACGCGCTCGTCGCTCCGATCATGCTGGGCGCCGATGGCTCGTGGCACGAGGCCAACTTCACCATCGCGGCGGGCGCCAGCAGCGTCACGGCGACGGCAACGCTCGCGACCACGTGCCAGGACTGGACGTCGAACAGCGCGACCGACAACTACACGATCGGGCTCACCGGCTTCGACGTCTACAACGGGGGCCAGCCGTTCGGCGCGTCGCCGCAGAACCCGTGGCCGTGCACAGGGCCCTCGCAGTTCATTTGCTTGCAGCAGTGAATCAGTCGGGGCGAGAGGATTTGAACCTCCGACTCCTCGGTCCCGAACCGAGTGCGCTACCAGGCTGCGCTACGCCCCGTCCGTCGCGAAGAAAACCCGCGCCGGGTGGCGACTTATGACGGTCCGCGACGAACCCGTCAACGCGATTCGTCATCGCTCAGCGAGTGCAGTGTCGATGTAATCGTTGCACACACTCGGAATTACAGCACATTTGCGTCTCATGCCTTCACGAGCTCGACTCTGCGTGTTAAGCGTTACTGTAACCCGGTCGCTCGAAATACAGGGCGAGCGGATTCCCCGCCGAACCGCGGCTACCCCAACCGGAGCCGCAGATGGACATCACCCAGTACGAAAGCACGCCGTCGATCGCCGAGATCATCGCCGATCGTAAGCGCCGAAGGAGACGCACGATGCCCCCCGAGCTTCCCGCCGTCAGGATCCTCATCGTCGACGACGACAAGGCTATCTGCGAGTACATGTCGACGCTGCTGGAGCGCGATGGGTTCCAGGTGAAGACCCTGAGCGACCCGACGGGCGTCGAGGAAGAGGTCCGACATGGGGGCTACCACCTCATCATCCTGGACCTGATGATGCCCAAGCTCGACGGTATCGAGGTCCTGCGGCGCATCCGCAAGCTCGACACCGACATCGCCGTCGTCATCTTCACGGGCTTCCCGAACCTCGAGAGCGCGGTCGCCTCGATGAAGCTCGACGCCGTCGACTACATCAAGAAGCCGTTCAACGTGGACGAGTTCCGCGAGGTCATCTCGCGCGTCATGCGCAAGAAGGGCCTGGCCCGCACGCCGGAGGAGCAGCTCCACAAGGTCATCGGCGACACCATCCGCAACCTGCGCAAGGACAAGGACCTCACCCTGAAGCAGATGTCGCGGCGCACCGGCCTCAGCGTGTCGCTCCTCTCCCAGATCGAGCGCGCCGAGTCGAGCGCGTCGATCTCGTCTCTCTACAAGATCGCGATCGCCCTCGAATCGCGCATCCAGGACCTCTTCGGCGAATACTGAGTTTTTGGGGTGTCGCGGGGCCGTCCCCACCCCGCGGCTGATCCTCATTCGAGACTGCACAGCGAACGCTGGCGAATAGGTTGTGCGGCGGCGTAATTTTGCCGCAGGAGCCTCCTTCGCCATGCACATTCGTTCGCTTGCGCGCCTCGTCGTCCTCGGAGCGCTGTCCCTCGGCGGGTTCTGCCTCCACGACGCCCGCGCGAATACCTGGCCGCCCGCGCCGGGAACCGACATGAGCGATCCGGCCAACTGGCCGAACGACCCCGGTTACACGACCGACTGGGATTACTGGTCGTGGCTCCCCAAGCAGCAGCCAGGGACGCAGCCGTACGTCAGCGACGACACGAAGCTCGGCGCGGCCGGCATGCACATCGATCAGGGGTGGACCCTCACGACGGGCCGCCCGGACGTGCGCATCCAGATCTGCGACTGCGGCATCCACTGGAACGACGCGGACCTCGTCAACAAGGCGTACCTCAACGCCGGCGAGCTCGTGGCTTCGAAGAATCAGGCGCCAGAGGACGCCACGGGCAAGCGGTGCAACCCGCTCACGCCCGCATCGCTCGGCTACGACTGCGACGGCGACAAGGTCTTCACCGTCGCCGACTACCTGAACGACCCGCGGATCTCGCCGATGGTGTCGACGAAGGACCCGATGGCCTGCGGCGGCGGCAAGACCATCGCGGGCGACAAGAACCAGAACTGCATCCTCGATCCGGGTGACCTCATCGAGCTCTTCTCCGACGGCGTCGACGACGATCACGACGGCTACACCGACGACATCAGCGGCTGGGACTTCTACAAGAACGACAACAACCCCTTCGACGACACGAATTACGGCCACGGCAGCGGCGAGGCGCGCATGTCGAGCGCGCAGGGCAACAACATGATGGGCGACATCGGGGCGTGCCCCGACTGCCGCTTCCAGATGGGGCGCGTGGGCGACAGCTTCATCGCCGACGCGAACGAGCTCGCCAAGTGCGTCGCCTTCGGGACGGACACGGGCGCGAAGGTCGTGCAGGAGGCGCTCGGGACGATCGACCAGACGGCGTACTCCAAGGCCGCGATCGACTACGCGTACAAGCACGGCGTCACGGTCATCGCGAGCATGGCGGACGAGAACTCGCGCCACCACAACATGCCGGCGGTCGCGAACCACCTGCTCCCGGTGCACGCGATCGCGCGCGACAAGTCCGGACTCGACAACTCCCTGCAGTTCGCGAACGGCGTCGAGACCACCGCCTCGACGACCTTCATCGCGTTCAACACCTGCTCCAACTACGGCGGGCAGAACATGCTCAGCGTCAGCGGGCAGGGCTGCTCGAGCGAAGCGACCGGCAAGGGCGCCGGCATCGCGGCGCTCGTGTACTCGGAGGCGCTCAACAAGGGCATCACCCTCTCGGCCGAAGAGCTGATGCAGCTCATGAAGATGAACGCCGAGGTGATCAACGTGCCCGAGTCGCGATCGACCAACCCGGTCGTCGCCGGGGAGTTCTACGAGAGCCTGCCGTACTTCTCGCAGCGCTTCGGGTACGGGCGGCCCAACACCTTCAAGACGATGCAGGCGGTCGACGCGGGGCTCATCCCGCCGGAGGTCGACATCGTGTCGCCGACCTGGTTCTCGGTGCTCTACCAGAACCGCGTGACGACGCCGGTGCCCGTCATCGGCAG
Organism: Polyangiaceae bacterium; assembly: GCA_035499695.1. GTDB lineage: Bacteria > Myxococcota_A > Polyangia > Polyangiales > Polyangiaceae > Palsa-1150. The sequence continues at coordinate 3,362 of DATJYG010000558.1, read as the reverse complement.
CATCGCGGCGTCGCGCGCGCAGAGCTACGACTACCTCGTCGAGTGGGCGCCCGGCGTCGAGCCGTCGGACGCGCAGTTCCAGCCGCTCACGAGCTGGGTGAAGAACGTGCCGGCGGGGACGACCAGCGGCGGCCCGGAGTCGCCGCTCGCGATGCTGACGCCGGGGCAGCTCGACACCTCGCACACGCGCGATCCCGACTCGCCGCACGGCGAGAACGACCGAACCATCACGCTGCGCATCCGCGCGGTGGCGCACTACGCGAGCGGCGACGTCGCCGGGCAGGCGCGGCGCGCGATCGCGATCGTCAACCAGAAGAACGGGCTCGACGAGGACCTGCTGCCCGGCTTCCCGATCAACATGGGCGCGTCGGTCGAGACGAGCCCGAAGCTCGCCGACATCGACGGCGACGGCATCCGCGACGTGGTCGCGGCGGCCTCCGACGGGAGCGTGCACGTCTTCTCGATGCGCAGCGGCCAGCCGGTCGAGGTGTCCGGCTTCCCGTTCCACGTGAACGTCGTCGACGGCCTCAACGCGTCGCTACCGACGATGCCCGGCTGCTCCGATTGCTCGCAGGTGCCGAGCTACCTCGACGCCGCCGCGTACTCGGGCGGGGGCATCGACGTGTCGATCGCGCGCGAGGCGATCGTCGCGACGCCGGCGATCGGGGACCTCAACGGCGACGGGCGCAACGACATCGTCGTCTCCACCTGGCCCGGCACCGTGTACGCCGTGGATCACAACGGCAAGGTGCTCCCGGGCTGGCCGCAGCGCCTCCCGCTCATCCCCTCGTGCCCGCAGGATCCCACGGTGCAGGCCGCCGGTCCCTGCATGGACATCGCGCACAAGTGGTCGCGCGGGGCGGGGGCGAGCCCGGTGCTCGCCGATCTCGATCACGACACCAAGCCCGAGGTGGTGCAGGCGGCGTTCGACGGCAACATCTACGTCTGGAAGGCGGATGGCACCCCGCTCCCGGGGTGGCCCGTCCTGGTGCACGCGTCTCGCGGGAAGATCACTGCGAACGCGTACAACCGGATCCTGTCGACTCCGGCAGCGGCCGACTTCAACGGTGACGGCATCACCGACCTCGCCATCGGGTCGAACGAGGAGATTGGCGGGGGTGTCGGGCAAGACGAGGGGACCGGCGCCTACTTCCTCATCGACGGACGCGGGACGAACACGCCCGGCGGCAGCGCGTACTTCAAGAACTGGCCCGTCGCCATCACGTCGCTGCACATCTTCCCGCTCGTGGCGGAGGGGACCGACTCGGCACCGGCCGTCGCGGACTTCACGGGCAGCGGACACCCCGAGGTCCTCTTGCAGGGCAACGCGGCCCCGCCGTACATCTTCCCGGCGGATCCCGGCCTCCAGAGCAACCCTTACGCCGACCCGCCGAATCGGCTCCCGGTGTACCCCAACGACGCGGGCCCCCCCCAGAAAGGCTTCGATCCGACCGCGATCTTCGGAGCGGGCACGAAGGCGTTCACGCCGGACACGTTCCTCCCGATGTTCAGCCACCCGGCGGTCGGCGACGTCGACGAAGACGGCGTGCCCGACGTCATCATGTCCGGCGGCAGCCTCACGCTCGCCGGGTCGCTGGCCTCGCAGGCGAGCGGTGCGAACGCCAAGGCGCAGCAGCTCCTGGCGATGTTCAGCGGCGCGACGGGTCACATGACGTACGGCTCGCCGATGCCCATCGAGGACTTCACGTTCCTCGTGAACCAGAGCATCGCCGACATCACGGGCGACGGTTACCCCGAGGTCATCCTGGGCACCGGCGGCTACTTCATGCACGCGCTCGACGCGTGCGGCTGCGAGGCGCAGAACTGGCCGAAGTTCACCAACAGCTGGATCATCGCGACGACCGCCGTCGGCGACATCACCGGCGACCACGGCATCGAGGTGGTCGGCGGTACGCGCGACGGCAACCTCTACGCGTGGCACACGCAGGGCAAGGACACGGGCGTCATCCAGTGGGAATCGTTCCACCACGACAACGCCAACACGGGGAACTACATGCTCAAGCTCGACCAGGGCGTGCTGCGCTCGACGTCGAGCCCCCTCGATTGCACGCAGGACTGCGCGGCGCAGAAGACGACGGGCGCGCCCTCGTACAGCCCCGGTGGCTGCGGTTGCCATGCGACCGCCGCCGACGAGCGGAGCGCCGCCTTCGCCGGAGCGATCGCGCTCGGCCTGAGCGGCATGCTCGTGCGGCGCCGGCGCCGCGGCGAGCGCCGCTGACGGCGACGCGGTTCACCCCCTTTACAGATGGCGCCGCGTTCCTATACTGCGCGCCCCCTGCCGGAGTAGCTCAGACGGTTAGAGCGGGCGTTTCATACGCGCTAGGTCGGGGGTTCGATTCCCTCCTCCGGCACTCAGAATTACCTCGATCAGCGTCGCTCAGGCAGCGCCTAGGCAGACGCTCCTTGTGTGCGGGGTAGAGCCGAGGCGCACGAGCTTCGTGGGGTCCGGGGGCTCAGTTCGTGCCAACTGGCACGAAGCGCGCCTCTCTCAGCCTTCGATGCCGGGATCTCTTGCGCCAACCCTCGAGCATGGCTCCGCGCAAGCGCTCGCCGAGCTGTCGCGGACCGCAGGCACCGACTGGGATAGGTGGATTCGCCGGGCCCTCCAGCTCGACGCCGAGGTCCTCCACGTCGAGTGCGTGAGCTTCTGGGCCGTCTCCGAGGAGACCTCGAGCATCCACTGCGACGCAGCCTACGTCGCCAGCGCTCAGGCGCTCGAGCACGGCGCCACGCTCTTCGAGTCCCATCTACCCGAGTTCTTCGGGGCGCTGCGTGAGGCGCGCGTGCTCGACGTGGTCGACGTCCAGGTCGATCCGCGCTGCCGCGGGCTGCGCCAGTACTGCGCGTCTCGGGCGGTCGCCTCGATGCTCGTCCTCCCCGTCTGGCTGGAGGGCCAGCTGTTCGGCGTCCTCTGCCACGAGCACGTCGGCGCGACGAGGCGCTGGAGCGTCGAGGAAGAAGACTTCGCGACGAGCGTGAGCCATGTCGTCTCCTCGGCGCTCGCGGCCCGCGTCCACACCCTGGCCGAAGCGAGTACTCGGCGCGCCGCGTTCCTGGACACCATCTCGCGCCTCGCTTCCTCCCTCGACGCACGCGAGATCGCGGAGCGCGCCGTGTGTCTATGTGTCCCGAGGTTCGCGGACGTTGCCTACGTGTTCCGGATCCGCGAGGGCGCGCCCGAGATCCTCGCCATCAAGCACCTCGATCCGCGGAAGCAAGATGCACTGTTGGAAGCCTATGGGTCGGGGCGCTGGCGTTTTCACTTGGCCAGGCGTGTCATCAGTCAAGGGCAGTCGGTGCTCCTCCCGGAGCTGACCCCCTCGGTGCTCGCGCGATACGGC
>DATJYG010000557.1:0-12129 GCA_035499695.1 Polyangiaceae bacterium | reverse complement strand
CGAGAGCTGCCAGTGGATCACGAAGAACAGGAGGATCGCCACAGCCTCTACCTAGGCTGCGGCCGCCACGGTCGCCGCCATCCTTCGGTCATCCCCGGGCGGCGATTGTCATGGTTCCGTCAGAAACGAGCGAATCCGCCGTCTTTCGTGCTCGAGCCATGGGCCCAGGGCGCGCCGCATCCGCGCGTCGGCCAGCCAGTGGACGCTACGCGTCATGGTTGGCGCGAACCCGCGCGAATGCTTGTGCTCGTCGCGTCCGGCGCCCCCCTCGAAGACGTCGATGCCCCGCTCGATGCACCAGCGGATGCCCTCGTAGTAGCAGAGGACGAAGTGCAGGTTGGGCACGTCGGACACGGTGCCCCAGTAGCGGCCGTACATGCGCTTGCCCTTGGCGACGTTGAAGGCGCCGCCGATGGGCTTCCCGCTCCGCGTGTCCCGCGCGATGACCCAGGCGAGGCGTTCCTTGAAGTGGTCGACGAGCCAGTCGAAGAATCGCTCGTTCAGGTAGAGCCGTCCCCACGGGCCGTGCTTGTCCACCGTCGACTCGTAGAAGCGGTGCATCGCTCGCGCGATCTCGCGCGTGTGGCCCTCGGGCGGCAGCGTCTCCACCGTGATGCCGGCCTCCTGGACGCGCCGTAGCTCGCGCTTCATCTGGTTGCGCCGCTTCGAGTCGAACCGCGCGAGGTAGTCCTCGAAGCGCGTCGCCCCCTCGCGCCTCCAGTGGAGCTGCATGCCCTCGCGCAGCAGGTATCCGCTCTCCTCCCACCGGCGCGCCTCGTCCTCCGGCGGGTAGAGCACGTGCACGCCCGAACCTTGGAAGCGCGCGCACCACTCGCGCGCAGCCGCTGCGACGAGGCGCGTCGCAGCGGCGCGGTCCTCGTCCGGCGCGACGAGCACGCGGTCGCCGCCCGCCGGCGTGAACGGCACCGCGAGCACCACCTTCGGGTAGTACCGGATGCCCATGCGCTCGGCCGCCTCGGCCCAGCCCCAGTCGAAGACGAACTCGCCCTCGCTGTTGCCCTTGACGTACGACGGCGCCACGGCGACGAGCTTCTCCCCGCGCCAGAGCGACAGATGCGCCGGCAGCCAGCCGCTCTCGGGGCCGACGCAGCCCGTCTGCTCCAGGCCGTCGAGCCACGTGTGCTCGAGGAAGGGCGACCCGTCGTCGTCGCCGGCGCGCGCGAGGGCGTCCCACGTCTCGCGCGGCACGTCGCGCACGCGCTCGAGGACGCGGACCGAGTACTCCTGCTGCTGCCCCGCGCGGCTCACGACGGAGGCGGCGGGTCCTCGCGCACCAGCACGAACCAGGCGTCCATCCACTCGTTCTTCTTCTTCGCGCGCCCGATCGACACGTGCGACGAGATGCCGCGCATGACGTCGACCATGCCGTGGTAGACGAGGATTCCGAGGCGCGCCGAGTTCGGCACGATGTCCGGCCAAGGCGGCGACTTCTCGGAGGGCAGCATCGTGTAGTCGATGTCGACCTCGCCCGCGTCGCCCGCCGGGTGGGCCACGTAGTAGCCGGGCCCAGTGAAGCCGGAGAGCGACTGGAAGTTGTACCCGTAGAGGCGGTCCTTCGCGTCGGGGTCGCTCGGCCTGCAGAAGCGCTTCTGGAAATGCGTGTGCGCGGGCAGGGTGTTCTTGCCCCAGGTGCGAACCTCGACCAGCGGCGGCACGTTCGCCGGAACGTAGTCGTCGAGCGTGACCGGGCGGAAGCCCTTGGCGGCCTCCCACAGCCGCGCCTGCGTGCCGCGGCTCCACTGGCGCGTCGCCCAGACGCGGGCGCCGTGACCCAGCTCGTCCAGGTCCTTCGAGAGACGCGGAAGATCCAGGTGAACGTCGATGAGGTTCTTGAGCTCCATCGCGGGGTGGCGTGAGTATAGCTGCGCGATGGGTCACCGCTCGCCGAGACTCGCTGCACCGACGGCAATCGTGTGCGCCGTGGTGGCAGCCTGCGATCAGGGTGGGTCGGCGCTGGCGCCGGCGGGGCAAGGGGGCGTGGATGCAGGCGGCGGGGCCGTCGCGAAGCTCGGGAGCGACGGCAGCTTCGTCGTGGCGAGCCATGGCGCCACCGTCGTGAGCACGCTGCCGGGAAAACCGCTGCTCACCCGCGCGAGCGATCCGAGCGCGCCCGACGCCTGGCACGACCCGACGCAGCCGCACACGGATCTGGCGTGGAGCGCCGTCCAGACGAGCGGCGTGACCCTCGTCGGCAGCGACGACGCGAGCGGCGTCCAGGCGTTCCACCTCACCGTCGCGCAGCAGCCGGCCGACACCGCGCTGCTCTCGCTCACGCTTGCGGCCGACGACGGCTTCTACACGGGGCTCGGCGAGCACTTCGACCACGTCTCGGCGCGGGGGCGCGTCTCGCCGATGTTCCTCACCGTCTCCGGCGCCTTCGAATCGGGGACGAACGAGGTGCACGTGCCGGTGCCGCTTCTCGTCTCGTCGCGCGGCTGGGGCGTCTTCGTGGCCTCGCGCGAGGCCGGCGCGTTCGACGTCGCCGCGACCGACCCGGGCACGGTGCGCGTCACCTTCGAGGGTCGCACCCTCGACGTGTGGTTCTTCGTCGATCCCGACCCCCTCGCCGTCGTCGCGCGCTTCAACCGCCTCGCGGGCCTGCCTCGCCCGCTGCCCCGCTGGGCGCTCTCGCCCATCCACTGGCGCCACTGGGCGAGCCCGGACGACGTGCTCTCGATCGCGCAGGCGTACCGCACGATGCACATCCCCTCGAGCGCCCTCTGGTTCGACGACGGCTGGGAGATGGGCGGGTACAACACCTTCGAGTTCGACACGAGCAAGTTCGGCGACGTCGCGGCGATGATGCAGAAGATCGCCGCGCTCGGCTTCCGGGTGCTCGCGTGGACGACGCCCTACCTCGAGCAGCCGCACGGTGCTCCCACAGACGAGGCCCAGCAGCTCTACCGGACGGCAGCCGCGAACCACTGGTTCGTCGAGGGTGACCAGGGCGACGTGTACGTCTCGCCGGCCACACCCATCAAGGGCGGCGCCGGCATCATCGACTTCACGAACGCCGGCGCGCAACGCTTCTGGGAGTCGCTCGTGTCGCGCGGCACCGCGGCGGGCCTCCAGGGCTTCAAGTGCGACTACGGCGAGGAGCTCATCCCGAACCTCCTCGGCGCGCGAAACCCGGTTCGCTTCTCCGACGGCACGACCTCGCGGACGGCGCGCGTCTTTCCCATCGAGGAGCACGCCACGTACCACGCGGCCCTCGACGCCGCGTACCCCGGCGACTCGCTCATCATCGCGCGGGCGTCGGCGTGGGGCGGTGCGACGCAGGCGGACGTCATCTGGCCGGGAGACCTCGACCCGGGCTTCGAGCACCAGGGCGACACGCTTCCCGGCGGCAGCAAGGCGGTCGGCGGGCTGCCCGCGGTGGTCATCGACGTGCAAACGCTCGCGGCGAGCGGCTTCCCCGCGTTCGGCTCGGATACGGCGGGCTACCGCAGCACGCCCACCGAGGAGTCGATGCGCCGCTGGATGGAGCACACCGCGCTCACGCCGGTGATGCAGGTCTACGAGGACGGGAGCAGCCGGCTGCCGTGGGCCATCAGCGCCGACGCCGGCTCGGAGTACCAGGCGATGGCGACGCTGCACCAGCAGCTCGAGCCCTACCAGGCGATGCTCCAGGCGGCAGCGGCGACCACCGGCACGCCGCCCGTGCGTGCCCTGCCGCTCGCGTTCCCGGCGGACACGACGGGCTTCGCGCGCGCGGACGACGAGTACATGCTGGGCCCCGATCTGCTCGTCGCCCCCGTGGTGGAGGCGGGTGCGTCGAGCCGCAAGGTTCACTTGCCGCCGGGCCGCTGGGTCCACTGGTGGAGCGACTCGCTGTTTGCGGGCGGCACCGACGTCACGGTGCAGGCGCCCCTCGGGCAGCCTCCGCTCTTCGCGCGCGCAGGCGGGCTGGTGCCCATGCTGCCGCCCGACGTGGACACGCTGGTGAGTGCGACCGCGCCGGGCGTCGTGACACTCGCGTCGCGCGCGACGGAGCTCCAGGCGCGCGCCTGGGCGGCCGGCCCCGCGAGCGTCACCGTGGACGACGGCTCGCGCATCGCCCTGACCGACGACGCGAAGGGCGTGACCATCACCTGGGCGCCCGGCGTGCTCGCACGCACCCTCACCATCGACGTGGACGTGCGCGACCGCACCGGCGGTTCGCCCGCCCTGACCACGGTCGAGGGGGTCTCCGGTGCCCCGCCGGCCGGGAGCATCGCGAACGGCCACGCGCACGTCACCCTGAACGGCCCGGCGGTCGCCCGCATCAGGTGAGCGGTGTAGGCTTGACCCTCATGAAGTACCGGGGAGCTTGGCTGGCGGCCGCCATGTCACTGGCGGCTGTCCTCGCATGCGGCAGCAGCAACAACGGAAGCAACAGCAGCGGCAACGGGAGCGGCAACGGCAACGGCGGCTTCCCCTTCAGCGGCCCGTCGTGCGGCTCGGGGGTCTTCAACGAGAGCTGCTGGGGATGCCTGCAGAACACCTGCAACGGCGGCTGCCTCACGAGCTCGTGCAGCGACTTCTTCAACTGCTTCTGTAACTGCCCCTCGGGGAGCGACAGCTGCTACCAGGGGTGCTCGAGCAGTCTCTCGCCGAGCTGCCAGCAGTGCGTCCTCAGCATCAGCTCCTGCGAGATGAGCTCGTGCTCGAACGACTGCGGCGGCAACGTCGGCGCCGGCAGCAGCGGCGGCGGGACGCCCCCCGGAATGGGTGGCAGCGCCAGCGGCAGCAGCAGCAGCGGCGGTAGCGGCGGCGGCATGTTCCAGAGCTGCGAGGGGACCGGCCAGGTCTGCGACGGCGGTGCGTCGATGGACTTCTGCCAGGCCGGCTTCAACAACATGTGCACCTCGGCCTACTACCAGGTCGGCAACGCGACGTTCCCGTGCGCGTCGTGCAGCGACACGTCGGCGTGCCAGGAGGAGGCGCTGAATGCGTGCGGCCCGTCGGTCATCGACGCCGGGCCGCCCCCCGAGGACGTCGGGCCGGTGCCGGATGCGCCCTTCTTCGACGCCGGCGCCACCTGCAACTCGCGCTCGTGCGGGACGATGGGGCAGTTCATGACGTTCTGCGAGTCCATCGACCCGAGCGGCACGTGCACGGCGGCCTGGTTCGACGTCGGCGGGCAGACTTTCTACTGCAACTCGTGCAGCGACTGCACGACGGCCTCGCAGGAAGCCAGCAAGTCCTGTCCTTAGATAGAGGAGGGTCCCGATGAAACGTCCGGCAATCTTGTGCGCGGTCGCCGCGGTGGTCGCGCTGTTCGCATGCGGCAGCAACAACAACGCGAACGGCAGCTTCCCGTTCAGCGGTCCCTCGTGCCCGCCGTCGTCCGAGCTGACGGACTGCTTCGGCTGCTACGAGCAGAACTGCAACGGAAGCTGCCTGACGAGCGCCTGCGCCGACTTCTTCAGCTGCATCTGCGCCTGCAACCCGGGCGACGAGGGCTGCTTGCAGGGCTGCTTCCCGAAAGCGGAGACGCAGGCGTGCTCGCAGTGCGCCGCCAACGTCGACCAGGCCAGCTGCCAGCAAGCATGCGGTAGCCAGTGCGGCGGCAGCAGCGGGGGCATCAGCAGCGGAAGCGGAAGCGGAAGCGGAAGCGGCGGAAGCAGCGGGGGTCAGGGCTGCACCACGAGCAACGGGCCGTGCCCCATCAGCTTCTGCTCCACCGACGTGAACGGGACGTGCAGCTCGGCGTACTACGAGGTCGGCTCGCAGATTTTCCCGTGCGCCTCGTGCAGCGACACGCAGGTGTGCCTGCAGGAGGCGACCGACGCGTGCGTGGACGCAGGACCCGTGGCAGACACCGGGACCCCGGACGTCGGGCCCCCGGACACCGGAACGCCCGACTCGCCCTTCTTCGATGCACCACCAGGCGCCACGTGCACCCCCCACGCGTGCGGCACGATGGGCCAATCGTTCGAGTACTGCGAGGTCGACGACGGGGAGGGAGGAGCCTGCACGCAGGCTTGGTACCAGGTCGGCACTCAGATCTTCGCATGCACGTCGTGCTCGGCCCAAGGGTGCCAGTCCGCCGAGCAGGCCGCGCTCATGGCTTGCCCGTGAGGCCTACCGTGACCATCAGGTGGTAAGCTGCGGCCCGGCATGAGCAAGGGTCCGCTCGTGGCGCCGGCTGCGGTCGTGGCGCTCCTCGCTTTCTTCGCGTGCGGCGGCCGGACCGCGAACATCGGCGGCGACGGGGGGACGGGCAGCTCCAGCGGCAGCGGCTCGAGCTCCGGGGCGTTCCCGTTCACGGGCCCGTCGTGCACCTCGGCGCAGATCAACACCGGCTGCTGGCAGTGCACGGTCGACAACTGCAACGGCGCGTGCGTCACCGCCGATTGCGCCGCGTTCTTCCAGTGCTTCTGCGCCTGCCCTGCGGGCGACACGGGATGCCAGAACAGCTGCACCGGGGACCTCACGTCGACGTGCCAGACGTGCCTCAACGGGATCGACAACTGCAACTCGGGCACCTGCAAGAGCTCCTGTCCCGTCACGACCACCGCGTGCTCCGGCTCGCAATGCAGCAGCGGCACGAACTCCATCGAGCTGTGCACGGTGAGCAGCGGCGGCACGTGCACGGCGGCTTACTACCAGGTGGGATCCCAGCAGTTCGCCTGCGCCTCCTGCACCGACACCTCGAGCTGCGAGATGGCGGCCCAGATGGCCTGCCACTAAGCTCCGAGGGAAGTGAGCGAGCTCGTTCGCTACGCAGAAGCCGAGGTCCCGACCGAGTACGGCCGGGTGCGCGTGGTCGTCTACCAGGTGGGAGAGGAGCGCGACGAGCACGTGGCGCTCGTCGTGGGCGACGTGGCGGCGGGCGACGCGCCCGTCCTCGCGCGCGTGCACTCGGAGTGCTGGACCGGCGAGGTCGTGCGCTCGCACAAGTGCGACTGCCGCGACCAGCTCGATCGCGCCATGAGCGCCATCTCGCAGGCCGGGCGCGGCGTCGTGGTCTACCTGCGCCAGGAGGGCCGCGGCATCGGGCTGGGGAACAAGGTGCGGGCGTACGCACTTCAGAACGAGGGCCTCGACACGGTGGACGCGAACCGGCTGCTCGGCTTCGCCGACGACGCGCGCCGCTACGACGTGGCCGCCGACATCCTGCGCGACCTCGGGGTGCCGCGGGTGGCGCTCATGACGAACAACCCGGGCAAGGTGCGTGGACTCGAGGCGGGGGGCATCCAGGTGGCGGAGCGCGTGGCGCTGCGCGCGGAGCCCAACGAGCACAACGCCGAGTACCTCGCCGTCAAAGCGCGCAAGATGGGCCATTCGTTGTGAGCTAGGATCGACGGGATGCGGCGGGTTCTGTGGGCGCTCGTGGCACTCGCCGCGTCCGCGGTGGCCGGCGCGTGCGAGCTGCCCCGGTCGGGCCTCGCGAAAGCAGGAGACGACGGCGGCGGCGCGGGGAACGACGCGTCCGTCCCGCTCGACGGGGCGATGGATGTCCGGATGGATGACGGGCCGGGGCCCGGGGACGTCGCGAGCGACACCGGCTCCGACGTCACGGGCACCGACGTCGTGCCGACGGAAGCCGGGTCGACCGGGACGGTGACCATCGTGAACGTGGGCACCGTGAGCAACGAGACCGGCGTCGGGATGGGGACGCACCTCATCTACGCCACGAACGCGAAGCTGTGGTGGCTCTTCTGGATCGACTCGACGCAGACGCAGACGATCCAGACGAGCTACTCGCCCGATTTCGTGCACTGGACGGCGGGCGGATCGCTCCCGTTGTCCCTGGACCTGCAAGGACTGGGCGGCAACTTCTCCGTGGCGTACTCCGACGTGCAGGGCGCCGACGTCGTGCACCTCACCATCGGGGCGTCCGGGACGACCGAGCCGACGCGCCACCACCTGCACGCGCGCGCGCTCGTGCAGGGCTCGACGATCACCTTCGGCAGCATCGCCGACCTGAGCGACGTCATGGGGTCGAGCGATACGGACCCCGACGGTCCGTCGACCTTCGTCGACTCGGCGGGCACCGTCTGGGACGCCACCGGCTGGTCCGATGCGACCGGCGGCGTCGGCAACGAGGCGATATCCGGGTCGACCAGCATCGAGCAAGGGGGGGCGACCTGGTCCGACGTCTTCAGCTCGGAGGACAACGTCTACATCGCGAAGGGCAACATCCACTCTCGCGCCTTCGCGACGGCCGGTACCAACCTGCTGATCGCTCTGTGCGACGCCGCCGACACGCTCGCGCCGACGACGAGCTCGAGCAACGTCGAGTGGATGTCGTGGGACGGCGCGGAGTGGAGCGGGGCCACCGACGTGTTCGCCGGCGGCAAGACGCAGGCCCCGAACGACTGGGGCGTCGCCACGATGACGGACGGCCACATGCACGTGGCGCGGCGCGCGACCGACGGCAGCTGGGACCACGTGCGCTACGACGGCGCTGCCTGGACGACGCTCGCGGCGCCGCCTGCGGACACGCTGGGCTGGGCGACGGGGCAGGGTGCCGTCCTGCTCGCGAGCGGGACGAACGCGGCGATCGTCACCATCGCCGGCGACACGGCGAACACGGTGCGGATGATCCTGTGGAACAACGGCGTGAGCTGGGGGCAGTGGACGACGCTCGAGGGCACGACGGCCCCGCGCGGCTGGGTGTCGGGGTGGTCCGGCGCGACGAACAACGCCGTCGTCTGGACGGAGGGCGACGGGACCGGTCGCTACCGGATCATGGGGCGCGTCCTGTCGTTCTGAGCTAGCGTCCCGTTCGTGCTCGCGGCGGTGGTGCAGCTGAACACGCAGGACGACGTGGTGCTCAACCTGTCGCGCGCCCGCGAGTGGATCGCGCGCGCGGCGGCAGCGGGGGCCGAGCTCGTGACGCTGCCCGAGAACTTCGCGTTCATGGGCGAGGAGGCCCGCAAGCGCGAGCTGGCCGAGCGGCTCGACGGCGCCTTCCCCGGGCCCATCCTGTCGGCGCTCGCGGAGGAAGCGGCGGCGCGCGGCGTGTGGGTGCTCGGCGGCGGGATGCCCGAGAAGAGCGACGACCCGGCGCGCCCGTACAACACGTCGGTGCTCGTCGATCCCAAGGGGACCATCGCGGCGACCTATCGCAAGGTGCACCTCTTCGACGTGAGCCTGCCCGACGGCACGTCGCTCCGCGAGAGCTCCGCGACGAGCGCGGGCGCCGAGGCGGTGACCGCCGAGGTGAAGGGCGTGCGGGTCGGCCTGAGCATTTGCTACGACCTGCGCTTTCCGGAGCTGTACCGCCGCCTCGTGGACCAGGGCGCGCGCATCGTGACCGTGCCGAGCGCCTTCACGCTGACCACGGGCAAGGACCACTGGCACGCGCTGCTTCGCGCGCGCGCCATCGAGAACCAGGTGTGGGTGCTGGCTGCGGCGCAGCACGGCAAGCATCCGCGCGGCCGGCAGACGTACGGCAAGTCGCTGATCATCGACCCGTGGGGCGAGGTCGTCGCGCAAGTCTCGGAAGGCGAGGGGTTCGCCGTCGCGAGGCTCGACCTCGCGTACCAGGACCGCGTGCGCACCTCGTTGCCTTCGCTCCTGCACCGCAAGTGGTGAGGCGAGGCGCGCGACGACTGAGGCTCAGCTACCGCGCAGGTGCTCGCGCGCCACGTCCGCCCACGTGCCGCTCGGTTCGAGCTCGAGGTACTTGCGCCAGTGCGGCCGCGCGCGCCCGCGCTCGCCGAGCTGCTCCCAGGCCATCGCGAGGTTGAAGTGCGCATCGGCGAACCGCGGGTCGCCGTGCAGCGCCTGCTCGAAGTACGCGGTGGCCGCGCGCGCGTCGCCGCGTTCGAGCATGACGTAACCGAGGTTGTAGTGCGCCTCGGGCTGGCGCGGGTCGACCTCGATGGCCTTGCGGTAGAGGTCCACGGCCCCCGCCTCGTCGCCCCGCCGGAACCGGATGTTGCCGAGGTTCGTGTACGCGATGGCCAGCGACGGATCGAGCCGGATGGCGCGCGAGTAGAGCTCCTCGGCCTGGTCGTAGGTCTGCGGGTTCTCGTCGAGCGCGCTGGCCTGGACGTACAGGTCGTACGCGGTGCGGGCGCGTGCCGGGCTCGTCTCGGGGCGCAGGACGCGCACGACGTCCTCGCGCAGCGACTGCACCTGGAAGTCGAGCACCATCTGCCCGGTGATGGGCTCGAAGTTGCCCTCCTCGGCCTTGACGACGACGCGCCGCCCGTCGCCGACGATGCGCAGCTCCTGCAGCGGGCGCGTCACGCGCGGCAGCGCCTGGCGCAGGGCGCCGATGGCACGTGCGACGTCGCGCAGGCGCACCCGGTGCTCGAGCAGCTCGCGCGTCGCCCGGAGGGCGATGAGGTCCTGGAAGGTGTAAGCGCGCTGCTTGCCCTTCTGGCCCGACGGGGAGACCACCTTCGCGCGATCGAGCGACCGCAGGCGCGTCTCGGTCACGCCGAGCAGCTTGGCGACCTCGCGTCGGGTGAAGACGTCGGTCACCGGCTCGCGGCCGTCGGGGGGAGGGGGGATGCTGGGAGCAGCCGCGCCGTTCGGGCCGGGTACGCCGGCCGTGCCGGCGGCGCTGGGAGCCGGGATGCGGCCGCCGTTGGCGCCGAAGGCCACGTGGATCACCGAACCGGTGCTGCCGCCCTTGTTGCGTCGCTTTCGCTTGTCGCCGTCTTCTGTCGTGGGCATGGGGCCGAGGGTCATCGCGCCGACCCTGCCGGCCGGACGCGCCCCTCTATCAACGGCGCCTGGACGTCGACGTCAATCCTCACGCCTCGCGCATCCGGTGCCACCCGGATTTCGCAGGAGAACCGGCCCAGGCGAGCGGGCGCCCGGAGGCACGCCTCGCGAGCGGCCGTCCGGAGGGCCCGCAGGCGCGCGTGGACGTCGCGCTCCGCGAGCTCCGCCAGGAGCGCCGGGTCGGCCCCGTCGGGGACGCGCAGGATGAGGCTTGTCGAGCCGTACCAGATGCGGCCGTTCGCTTCGGCGCGCGCGCTCCCTTCGCTCACGATGTCGGCGTGGTCGAAGAGCTCGCGCCAGCGAGGGTCGGTCGTACGGAGCAGCGGTGTCGGTCGCGCGAGAACGAGCGGCAGCTCTCGCGCCTTGGCAAGACCAGGGCGTGTCACGTGATGAGATCGTGGCAGGTGTGCAGGCCGGCGATCCAGTTTCGTGACGGGTCGCGCTTCCTTTCGGCGGAGCGCTGCGCGATCCTTGCGCAATGTGGCGGCGCGCGGGGGGCGTCCTTTCGGCCGCGGTCGCGATGGCCGGATGGCTCGGCGCGGCGGCATGCTTCCCGAGCTACGGCATCGGTACAGCAGATGCGACGCCCTCCGGCGCCGACGCCGGGAGCGAGGCAGCGCCGGGCGCGTGCAACGCGTTCACGACGACCGAGGGCTGCTACAGCTGCTGTTCGCAGCTCGACGGCGGCGACATCGGCTTCTTCAAGGGCGACCTGCACGCGTGCGCCTGCGGCACCGAGTGCAGTGCCGACTGCCCCATGTACTGTGGTCCGAGCGCGCCCGCGGATCTCACCGACTGCGACATCTGCGTCTACCTGTCCGCGTACGCCCCATCCGGCGCATGTCGCGACGCGGGGGTCGCCGCTTCGCAGGCGAGCGCCGGGGCCGAAGCGATCTACCGGTGCATCGCGAGTTGCCCGCAACCCAGCGACTCGCAGTGCGCGCAGCTCTCGACGCTGCGGGGCTGCTACGACTGCTGCGAAGGCGCGCACCCGTCCGCCGCGACGGCGGCGCTCTTCGGCACCCAGGCCCACGACTGCGTCTGCGACGCCGGCTGCGCCGGCATGTGCCCCCAGTACTGCCCGAGCTCCCAGGTCGACCAGGGCTCGTGCACCCATTGCGCGCTGGACTCGCTCGTCGACGGCGGATGCGCGGGCACGGGCCAGGCGGTCTGCACGAGCTCCGAGTGCCAGGCGCTCGTCGCGTGCATGCAGCAGTGCAAGCAGTCTCAGTGAAGTGTGACGTGGAAGCGGGCGAGCAAATCCGCGACCGCATCGCCGCCATGCTCTGCCGGTTGGGCGCTGGTCGCTGACCGTGCACGGGCATGCCGCGCCCGCGGGCGGGCGTACCGCGACCGCGCACGGGTGAAGGGGAGACGCACGCGAGCCGAGGAGAGCCGTGCGCGGACGCGCCGCGCCCGCACGCGGGCCTGTCCGGC
>DATJYG010000556.1:0-8030 GCA_035499695.1 Polyangiaceae bacterium | reverse complement strand
CCGAGATGGGCCAAATAGAGGAGAGGGCCCCGGCTCCGTCGCCGCTTCCCCGCGTGCCCGTTGAATGGGTCCTGCTGGGTACTCGGAGCAGGCAGGAAAAAGTGGAACGGTTTGCCGGACGAAAGCGGCATCTGCCTACAGACGCATCGCATTTCCAGGGAGATGCGTTTCATCTCCGCACAGATGCGCCGCCTCTCCATGGAGATGCGTTTCATCTCCATCCAGATGCGTCCCATCTCCATGGAGATGCGCTTCATCTCCCCCCAGATGCGTTGCATCTCCATGGATATGCGACTCATCTCCATCCAGATGCGCCGCACTTCCATGGAGATGCGCTTCATCTCCATCTAGATGCGCTGCATCTCCAGGGAGATGCGTTTCATCTCCATCCAGATGCGCCCCATCTCCATGGAGATGGGCTGCATCTCCCTCCAGATGCGACGCATCTGCCGGCCGATGGCGCAGACCAGCGCCGGATCACCACACTTCGCAGCGCTTCGCCGGCACCATCTTGCTGCCCGCTTTGCACTCGAAGACGCGCGCGAAGTCGGGCGTGTTCGAGAGCACGCCGTCCACCCGGTACTGCGGCGGCGAGTGCGGATCGGTCGACACCATCGTGTGCAGCGCCTCGGGGCGCAGGTTGCGGCACCAGGCCTGCGCGTAGCCGATGAAGAACTGCTTCTCCTCGGGCACCGCGAACTGGGTCGGGTCCACCTGCTCGGCGCGCGCCGCCTGGAACGCCCGCCACGCGAGCTTCATCCCGCCGAGGTCCGCGATGTTCTCCCCCGCCGTGAGCTTGCCGTTCACGTGCACCCCGTCGAGCACGGTGTACGCGCCGTACTGGTCACGGAGGCAGTCGGCCCGCGACTCGAACGCCGCCGCGACCGACGACATCCACCAGTCGCGGTTGTTCCCCGCCGCGTCGAACTTGCGCCCCTCGTCGTCGAAGCCGTGGGTGATCTCGTGCCCCATGATGGTGGCGATCGCGCCGTACTCGATCGCCCGCGTCGCGTGCCCGCCGAAGAACGGCGGCTGCAGGATCCCCGTGAAGAAGGTGATGTCGTTCTGCGACGCGCGGTAATACGCGTCCACCGTCGACGGCGGCTGATCCCACTCGGTGCGGTCGACCGGCTTGCCGAGCTTCGCGAGCTGGCGGTGCGCCTCGAAGGCCGTGGAGCCCGCCACCGCGTCGAAATACGTGCCGCCGCCGAGGTCGAGCGCGTCGTAGTTTCGCCAGTGATCCGGGTACCCGATCTTCGGCGTGATCGCCGCGACCTTCTCGAGCGCCGCGGACTTCGTCACGTCGTCCATCCACGCGAGCTGGCCGATGTTGTCGCGCATCGCGTCGAGCACGCGCATCACCATGCCCTTCGCGCGCACCTTGCCGACGTCGCCGAGCACGTCGCGCACGAAGGGAACGTCGAGCGCCTCGCCCATGTCGTGGTCGATCTCGCGCACGCAGCGCTTCCAGCGCGGCGCGAGCTCCTTGGCGCCCCCGAGCGTCTGCTGGTAGCGGAAGTCCTCGTCGACGAACTTCGCGCCGAGCGCGCGGGCCGTCGTGTGCAGCACCCACCAGCGCAGGTAGGCGCGCGCGTCGGCCACCGGCGTCTTGCCCGCGAGCTTCGCGGCGGCCTTCACGAAGTCGGGCTGGCCGACGTTGAGCCCCTGCAACTCCGGCACGCCGAGCTCGGCGAGGTACTCCTTCCACGCGAACCCGGGCGCCTCGGTCTCGAGCCAGGCGCGGTCGACCCAGTGGTACTGGTTGGTCGGGTCGCGCAGGTCCACGTTCTTCACGGACGCCGCCGCGAGCTTCGTCTCGATGGCGAGCACCGTGGCGGCGTCCTTCTTCGCGCGCGCCGCGGTCTCGCCGGACAGCTCGAACATCGCCGCGACATGCCGCTCGTAGGCCTCGCGCACCTCCTTCTTGTGCGCGTCGGGCTTGGCGGGGTCGTCGAAGTAGTAATCGCGGTCCGGCAGGCCGAGGCCGGACTGCCACAGCGTGAAGTCTTCCTTGGTGGCGTCCTTGTAGTCGGGCGACACGCCCCAGGCGAGCAGCGGCGCGCCGTCCGGCGAGGCCGTGCCGAGCGTAGAGACGTGCGCCACCTCGCGCGCGAGCGCCTTCGCGTCCTTCACGGCGTCGACGCGAGCGAGCTCGCGAGCGAGCGGGGCGTGCTCGGCGTGCTTCTCGTCCATGCACTCCTCGTAGTAGCCGCCGAGCTTCTTCGCGTATGGGTCGTTGCCCCCCTGACCGGCGGCGTCACGCTCGAGGATCGTGCGCAGGGCGACGAGGTTCTGCTCGTAGAGCGCACTGCCGCGACCGAGGGTCGCGCGGTCGGGAGGGACGGGATGCGCAGCGAGCCATCCACCGCACGCGTAGGAGTAGAAGTCGTCGCAGGGGTCGACCTTCGGGTCGAGCGAGTCGAGCTCGATGCTCGGGAGCTGCGCGTCGCCAGGAGGCGCGGAGGACGCGGCGGGCGCGGGCGCCGAAGGGGGCAGCGGCGCAGGCGGAGGCTGCCTCTCGGCGCAGGCGATCAAGGCGGCGGCGGCGACGAGCGGGGCGAGGGCGACTACGGTTCGCACCGCTTCGTTTTTACCAGCTCCGGCGCGCTTCATGAATGTGCGCGCAGCGGCTCATGCGGTGGTGGCGGCTCGCGCAGCTCGCGGCCCTTGCCGGGGCCGGTCTTGCGGCCGGCTGCTCGGCGGCCAGCGGCGTCGCCACCGATGGCGGCGCACGCGATGAAGGCGGTGGCGTCGCCGACGACGCGGGCGCGGATGCGCCGGACGCAACCATCGCACCGACCGACGCGAGCGACGCACGTGCAGCCGACGCATGGGCGAACGACGCGACCGCGACGGACGACGCGACCAGCGCACATGACGCCCACCCTCCTCCACTCGACGCGGGCCCCCCACCCGACTGCGGCGTCGTCGGCGATGCGGGCGAGCCGCTCGACCTCGCCTGCACCGGGCTCTACTCCGACTGGCCCTCGCGCACCGTGGCGCACGACGCGCGCCCGTTCACGCCGGGCTACGTGCTCTGGAGTGACGGCGCCGAGAAGCAGCGCTGGATCCAGCTGCCCGCCGGGACGCAGATCGACACGTCCGACATGGACCAGTGGAGCTTCCCCGTCGGCACCAAGGTGTGGAAGCAGTTCTCCCTCGGCGGCCAGCTCGTCGAGACGCGCTTCCTCTGGAAGCGCGCGCCGCGCGACTGGCTCTACACGACGTACGCGTGGTCCAAGGGCGGCTCGAGCGCCACCGAGCTCACGACCGGCGAGCACGGGTGGAACGGCACGTCGTACGAGATCCCGGCGCAGTGGATGTGCCAGGACTGCCACGCGGGCCGCATCGACTTCGTCCTCGGCTTCGAGGCCGTGAGCCTCGCCGCCGCCGGCGCATCGGGGCTCACGCTGACCGAGCTGGTGAACGAGGGGCTCGTCACGCAGCCGCCGGCGTCGCCCATCGTCGTGCCGGGCACGCCCACCGAGAGCGCCGCCCTCGGCTGGCTGCACGCCAACTGCGGCACGTCGTGTCACAACGACACGAGCTGGGCCTGCGTGACGACCCTCTTCATGCGCCTCGAGGTCGGCGAGCTGGGGAGCGTGCAGGCGACCGACACCTGGAACACGGCGGTGGGGCAGCCGCTGGCGCTGCAGAACGACGGCTTCATGCCGCCGTGGCCGATGCTGCGCATCACGCCGGGCGAGCCGATGCAGAGCTGCGTGTACTACCGGCCGTCGGTGCGCGATCCAGGCCCGACGATGCCCAACCAGATGCCGCCGCTCGATACGCACGTCGTGTCGGACGCCGGGATCGCCCTCGTCGCCGCGTGGATCGAGTCGATGCCGCTGGATGCGGGCCCCTGACTCCCGTTTCTTGGTCCGTCGGACCCCGGCGTAGTAGGCATCTGTCCCATGCGTCCGTGGCTCGTCGTGCCGGTGGCTCTGGCGGCGTTCGCGCCGCTGGCCGCGGGCGGCTGCGGCACCGACGCGTACGGCATCGGCGAGTGCAAGCAGATCGAGGAGGCGCGCTGCCGGGCGGCCGCGAAGTGCCCGGAGATCCCGCTCGGCGACGTGTACCACACGAGCGGCACCGACGTGGATGCGTGCATCCGCTTCTACGACGTCGCGTGCCTGCACGGGCTCGAGGTGCCCGACCCGGGCGCCCCCTCGGTGAACGCATGCGTGCAGGCCATCCAGGGCCTCGACGGCGGCGGCGCGAGCTGCTCCATCGTCGAGCAGCCGTGGACCACGAAGGCGTGCGCCTGGCTCGCTCCGTCGAACATCCCCGAGGCGTCGACGCCCGAGGCGAGCCCCGACGCGACCGACGGGGCGACCGACGCGACTGACGGCGCCAGCACCGAAGCCGGCGACTAAGCGCCGAGCACTCACTCCTCCGGCGGCGGCGGGTCGGTCCCCGGGTCGTTCTCCTGCTCCACCGCCTCCACCGGCACGCGAACGCGGTCGGCGTGGGTTCGGTGGTCCAGCTCCACCCGCCAGAACGACGGCGCGTCGCCGCTCTTGCACCCGAGCGTGAGCGAAGGCGCGGCCAGCAGCTCGAAGTCGTACCCCGCCGGATGCCGGCGCTCGCTCACGTGGCGGTGCCCGTGCATCACGAGCGTCGCCCCGATCTCGGCGAGCGTCTCGGCGAAGGCGCGACCGTCGTCCAGGCGCATCCCGATCTCGGTCGGCGCGCGCTTCCCGACGCCCACGGGCAGCGGCACGACGTGGTGATGGCAGAGCACCAGCCGATGCCGCACGCTCTTCCACTCGCGCGTCTTCGCGAGCTCACGCAGCCACGCGAGCTGCTCCGGCCCGATGGCCCCGTTCTGCCGGAAGAAGACTCGCTGCTTGCGCGCGCACGAGTCGAGCCCCACGAACATCGCGTCGGCCTCCTCGACGAGCCGCTTCCACGCGCCGCACGGCTCGATGGCCAGCCCCGCGCGCGCCGCGACCGCGCGCCACCGCTCGCGCTTGCTCTCGTGCGTGGGCCTCGGCCGCGCGCTGCTGGCGATCGGGAAGAGGTACAGGTCGTGGTTGCCCGGGATGGGAAAGAATCGCCCGCGGTCGCGCCAGCGCGCGAAGGCCGACTCGACGAGCTCCCAGCCGTCGCCGTCGTCCGTGAGGTCCCCCGTGACGACGACCGCGTCCACGTTCTGCTCCGTCACCGCGCGCGCCGCGCGAAGTGCACGCAGGTTCGTGTTGTGCGGGCTGACCTCGAGCATCTGCGCGAGCGCCCCCTCTCCCGGCGCGCCCTCGACGAGCGTCCCGGCGCGGCGCGCCTCGAGGCGACACGCCTTCGCGGCCGCGCGCTCCACCGGATCGAGCAGCCCGCCGCTCTCGCGCACGTTGGGCACGCCGTGCCCGTAGCCGTCGGGATCGACGAGCACGACCTCGCTCTTCTTCTTGAGGCGCTCGCGCAGCACGCGCCACCCCGCCTCCTCCCAGCACGGCTCGAACCGCGACTCGGCCGTGTCGGCCACGCGCGCCGTGCGCTTGATGAGCCGCGCGCGGTCGTGCAGCGTGTCGCCGAACGTCGAGACGTGCAGGTCCGAGACGTGGGCGAACGTGAAGGGCACGCCCGCGTCGTAGCACGTACGCGAGCTCTACATGCCCGCGAGGATCTTGTAGGTCTCGCCGTCGCGCACGAGGTCGAGCCGGTTGTCGGCCGTCGTGTGGTGCCACTCTTCCTTCTCGACACCGGGGATCTTCCAGGCCGCCGCGTACGTGTAGTCGACGTAGATGTGATTCGTCTCCGTGAACGTCACCTTGCGGTAACGGATCTCGTAACGGATGCCCATCGTGTGCAGGAAGTCGGTCGTCAGGAACTCGCGGATCTTCTCGTAGTCGGCGTCGTCCTCGGCCTTGGCGTTGCCGGAGTCCTCGAAGTAGCCCGGGCTCATCATCTTGAGCAGCTGGGCGACGTTCTTGTCCTCCATGGCGTGGCGGTAGACCTCGCAGAACTTGATGACGTCCCAGTTCTCCTTCGTGTCCTCCACGTCGGAGTTGGGGATGTACGACTTGGAGCAGGCGAGCGCCGAGAGCGCGAGGACCACGAGCAGAACGCGAAGCACGTACGTCGCTACAGCAACTTGCGCGCCGTGCCTCTTCTCTTCGATTTCCGCACGATTCCAGGGGGCTGCCGGCGTCGTCCGATTGTCAGGTTGGCAACGACCGCGGGGGGCCTCCCGCGCGTGATGCCGAAGTGTCAAACGGGTTCCAGGGCCACGCGGGCGGACGCATCGGGCGGCGAAGCGCTCACGAGCTCGCGCGGGACGGGCCTGGAGGCGAGCGGCAGGAGCGCCCGGTGGCCGGCAGGTGCGTGGCCCTGGCCCGGCGCGGTGACGCCGCGGGCGAGCTCGATGCGGCCGATGCGCGCGATGGCTCCGGCGGGCTCGGAGGAGACGACGAGAGACACGGCCCCGTGCGCGAGCGCGTCGCCGGTGAAGGCGCGCACGGTGGGTCCGACCTCGTCGGCGGCGACGACGACGATGCGATCGGCATCGCCGGCTCCGACGAGCACCGCCGCGGCCGCCAGCGCCTCGAGGCCGGCGTGCATGCCCCCGCTGACCGAGAAGCCTGGCCCGGTCAGACCGAAGGCGATGGAGCACTCGCCGGCGACGGCGTTGGGCGACGTGTAGGGGAAGCGTCGCGGCTCGGCAGCGCGCGCGCCGCGCTCGCGAATGCGCGCCGCGAAGAGCGCGTTCGTCTCCAGCGTCGCGAGCGCGGTGCCGACGACGACGCCGGCGCCGTCGAGCACGACGCCCGTCGCCTTCGAGCGGCCAACGGCGGCGAGGGCGAGGCGCACCAGCCCGTCGGTCCGCGCGAGCCGGTCGACCGCGATGCCGGTGAGCGCTGCGAGCTCCTCCAGCTCCGGTTCGCCCTGCACGTGGACCGCAGCGCTCACGTACACCTGGCGCACTTCGCGCGTCGTTCCCGGCGAAGCCGAGACGATCAGCGCGGCGTTGGCGCCGCCGAAGGCGCTCGAAAGCTTGAGCCCCACCCTGGGCGCGCCGGCGGCGGCGCGGTCGAGCATGCGCACTGGCGGCTCGACGTCGATGACGCCCTCCCCCGCCGCGGCCGGGAGCACGCCGCGTTCGATCGCGTCGACGCACGTGAGCAGCTCGAGGGCACCGGCGGCTCCGAGCGTGTGGCCCACCTGCGCCTTGAACGGGTGCACGACGGGTGCGTGCTCGCGGAGGACACCTGCGATGGCGTTGGTCTCCGCGGGATCGTTGAACGGTGTCGCCGTCGCGTGCGGGCTCACGAGATCGACGCGGGGGCTGCCGGCTTCCCGTAGCGCCGATGCCGTCGCGCGTGCGAGCGCGCGTCCCTCGCGGTCGGGAGCCGTCAAGTGGACCGCATCGCACGACGCCCCGAATCCGGTCACGTACGCGCGTGCCTTCATCCGCTCGCGCGTCACGACCCGGGCTGGCGCCAGCGCGAGTACCGCGGCGCCCTCCCCGAGGGCCATCCCGTCGCGTCCCGCGCGGAACGGACGCGGCGGAGGCGTGGCCGTCGTCGCGCGCAGCCCCTCGAACCCGGCGGCGACGAACACGGTCACGTCGTCGAACCCGCCTGCCAGCACGAGGTCGCAGTCGCCCCGCTCGAGCCAGCGAGCGCCGAGGCCGATCGCAAAGGTCGACGAGGCGCACGCCCCGAGCACCTGCAGTGCGGGGGCGACGCGCAGACCCAGGCCACGCGCGGCGCGCGCGAACGGCCCGAAGTAGGTCGCCTGCTCGGGGTCCCGCACCGAGTCGCCGCGTGCGAGCGTCGCGAACGCCGCCTCGGCCGCGCGCATGCCTCCACTCGACGTGCCGAGCAACAGCCCCACGCGGGCCTGCCGCCACGCGGGCCACACTTCGTCGAGGCTCGCAGCGCAGGCGCCCAGGGCGCGCTCGAGGAGCGCCGTCGCGCGGTCCGTCGTCCCTTCCGGCAACGAGGCTCGCGCCACGAAGGGTCGCGCCAGGCCCGCGTTCGCGAGCTCTGCGTCGCGCACGATGCCCGGGCGTGCTTTCGACCCTGGCTCGC
>DATJYG010000555.1:0-10873 GCA_035499695.1 Polyangiaceae bacterium | reverse complement strand
CGAGCCGTGCACGCGCGGCAGGATGCCGACCTCGCACACGATGGGGCGGATGGTCTTCATGTCGCGCCCGTCGATGCGCTTGCGCTCCGAGAGCACGTACTCGCGCACGACGTGGTACTTGCGCTCCTCGAACTCCTCCTTGACGAGCTTCTCGACCTTGAGGAACTCCTCGGCGCCGAGCTTCGCCTGGACGGCCTCGACCATCTTGCTCTTGGCGGCCTTGTAGCCGTCGTAGCGCGCCTTCTTCTCCTTGATGAGCGAGGACGCGAGGATGTCCTTGTCGCACATCTCCTTGATGAGCGAGGCGATCTCGGGCGGAAGGGCCTTCTTCTCGAAGGTGCGCTTCGGCTTGCCGACGGCAGCGCGCATCTTCTCGATGAGCTCGAGGATCGGCTGCGCCGTACGGTGAGCGAACATGAGCGCGTCGATGACGTCGCTCTCGACCGCCTCGGCGGCGCCGCCCTCGACCATGACGATCGCGTCCTTCGACGCGGCGACCACCATGTCGATGTCGGCCTTCGCCTGCTGCTCGAAGGTGGGATACGCGATGAACTCGCCGTCGACGCGCGCGACGCGCACCGCAGCGAGAGGGCCGCCCCAGGGGATCTCCGAGATGTGGAGCGCCGCCGACGCCGCGGTCATCGCGAGCACGTCGGTGGGGTTCTCCTTGTCGCTCGAGAGCACCGTGGCGATGACCTGCGTGTCGTTCTTGAACCCCTCGGGGAAGAGCGGACGGCACGGACGGTCGATGAGGCGCGAGGTGAGGATCTCTTCGTCGCGCTGGCGCCCCTCGCGCTTGAAGAAGCCGCCGGGGATCTTGCCTGCGGCGAACGTCTTCTCGACGTAGTCGCAGGTCAGCGGGAAAAAGTCGATGCCGGGGCGCTCGTCGCCGCTCACGGCGGTGACGAGGACGACGCTCTCGCCGTACGTGACGAGGACTGCGCCATGCGCCTGCTTGGCCAGGCGGCCGGTTTCGAGGACGAGCGGTTTGCCGTTTACGGTGACGGACTCACGGACGAATGACATGGTAGCGGTGCGCTCCAGTGGCGCTGTGCCGCGTGCGTGCGGCTCGACGCCGAGCACGCTGCCCGCCTTGATCCTCGGTTCGCAGCCGCGAGCGCCTCCCCGGCGAGGGACGGGGCAGGCCAGCTCGCGCCGGCGAATCGAAAATCAAGAAGCGAGTAGCAGGCGGCTCGGAGTGGCAATGCGTTCTGCTTCTGGTTACTTGCGGAGGTTGAGCGTGCCGACGACCTTGCGATACCGGTCGAGGCTCACGCGCTTGAGGTAGTCGAGCAGGCGGCGACGCTTGGAGACCATCTTCAGGAGGCCGCGCCTCGAGTGGTGGTCCTTCACGTGCGTCTTGAAGTGCTCGGTGAGATAGCCGATGCGCTCCGTCAGCAGGGCGATCTGGACCTCGGGCGAGCCCGTGTCGTGATCGTGCGTGCGGAACTTGTTGACGATTTCGGCTTTCTTGTCGGTTTCGAGGGCCATCTTTTTCTCTCGCTTCGAGCGGGGCTCACGGCCGCGCTCGTCTTCGGGTCGGGACCAGCTTTGCTGCGCCCTGCGAGAAACGCCTCGCGAGGGGGGAGAGTGCAGGGCCGGGCCAGACCTCGGGTGGGCGCGGAGTATATGCGGGCGGTAGGGGTCGTCAACCGGGGCTGGCGCCAGCGTCAGTACGCGATGACGACCTGGCCGCTGGCCGTCTGGGCGCCCTGCTGCATCGACACGCCGGTCGCGGTGGGCACGGCGTAGGAGGAGCCCCCGCCGCCTCCCGCCGGTGCGCTGCCGCGAGTCCTTCCTCGTCTACTGCTAGATCGCGGCTCGTGTCGAAGCGCAAACCGACTGCCCGCAACTTGCGCCGCGAGGCGGCGAGGACGGGGGAGAAGCTCGCCCGCGACCGACAGCGCCTCGCTCGGATGGAGGATGGGGGCACCGCGGAGCGACCGATCGAGGTCGAATCGGCCTCGCAGATCGAGCCGCACGCCATGTCGCTCACCTGCCTGCGCTGCGAGGGTCCGAACCGCCTCGAGGAGCACGCCGCCGCGACGGTCGAGGGCGAGCGACTGCGCGTCGTCCGCATGGCGTGCGCCCGCTGCGGGACGCGCCGCGAGCTGTGGTTTCGCATCGCGCTGAAGCTCCCCAGTTAGGGCGGAAGTTAGGGCGGACGAAAACCATCAGCCGAGACGCTTTCGGGGCGAGCATGCGCCGATGGCGGATGCAGGCTGTCCGGCGAGCTTTTCACGCGGAGGCGCCCCGATGCACTTTTCCAGGCTCGCCGTTCTGCTGGCCGCAGTCGCCATGATTGCTTGCGGGTCCGGTTCGTCCGACGGCAGCAACACCCTCGGCAGCGGAAGCGGTGGGGGCGGAGGCGGCAGTGGGAGCAGCGGTGGAACGGGCAGCAGCGGCGGTAGCGGGGGCAGCACCAGCAGCGGGAGTAGTGGCGCCGGCAGCAGCGGCGGCTCCGGTGGGAGCACCAGCAGCAGCAGCGGCAGCAACCCCGACGCCGGCGTGAGCGATCAGAGCGTCACGCTCACCATGGGACCCTTCACGGTCCCGGGCGGGTCCGAGGTCTACAAGTGCCAGAACTTCGCCAATCCGTTCGGAGGCAAGGACGTCGACGTCAAGGAATACGAAGAGCACATGACCGAGGGCTCACACCACATGTTCGCGTTCTTCGCGCCCGGAGCCACGGACGGCGCGCTCCAAGACTGCACGAACGGCGGCTTCGAGTACCACCCGTACCCCTTCGGCGCTCAGACCCCCGACGCGACGCTCACCTATCCGCCGACGGTCGGGTCGCACATCCCGGCTTCGATGGGCTTCGAGCTCAACGCGCACTTCGTCAACGCATCCGCCAGCGCGTTCCAGGCGACCCTGACGGTGACCCTGCACCTCGCGCTTCCTGGCGCCGTGACGCAGTACGCAGGCGTCGTCTTCATGGACAACGTGGGCATCTCCATTCCCCCGGGGCAGACGCCGGTGACTTCGACGCGCACGGTCACGATGCCGCAGGACATGAACATCATCGAGTCGTCGAGCCACATGCATCAGCGGGCGACCGACTTCGTCGCGACCTCGGGCTCGCAGCAGCTCTACACGACGCAGTCGTGGTCCGGCCCGATGCCCGCGTTCTACAACCCTCCGCTGCAGCTGACGAAGGGCTCGCCGGTGACCTGGAGTTGTACCTACGTCAACGACACGGGGCAGACGCTGACGTTCGGCGAGTCGGCGCAGACCAACGTCATGTGCATCTACACGATGCAGTTCTACCCAATCAGCGACCCGTCGAACCCGACCATCACGTTCCAGGTGCCCTAGTTACGACGCAATGCGCGGGCTCTCCGAGGCTCGCGGCGCGCTGCGACTCGCGGTCAATCGCGTGGAGCTTTCGCGATCGCGCACGGTCGGTGCGGCGCGGATCCACGACGTACGAAGAACCGCGTGCGCGGCGGCTGCAATCGATCGCCCGAGGGCGGAACGAACGTCACGAACACATGGCGGTCCAGGGGTTGCTGAAGGGAGGGCATGACCCGACACGCCTGGATCCCTCTTGCATCACTCTCTCTCTTCCTGGCGGCGTGCGGCGGCGGTGCCGACCCCGGCGGCTTCGGCGAATCGACGGGGGCTTCGGGCAGCGACATCAAGTCCTGCGCCAGCGGGCAGACGGTCGAGGGCATCGACGTGTCCAAGTGGGACGGGACCGTCAACTGGAAGTCGGTGAAGGCCGCAGGCAAGGCGTTCGCGTTCATCCGGGTCAGCGACGGCGTCAACTCGCCGGACGGGACGTTCGCGACGAACTGGAAGAACGCCAAGGCCGCCGGCATCTACCGCGGGGTCTACCAGTACTTCGAGCCGAGCCAGGACCCGACGGCGCAGGCAAAGCTGCTGCTCAACGCCCTCGGGAGTGATCTCGGCGAGCTGCCGGCGGTGATCGACGTCGAGACGACGGACGGCGAGTCAGCGAGCACGATTCGCTCGCGAGTCAACACGTGGTCGTCGGTCGTCGCGAAGGGCACCGGGCGCACGCCCATCGTCTACGTGTCCCCCGGGTTCTGGCCGTCCGTGGGCGGCACCAAGGAGAGCGACAACCTCTGGGTCGCCAACTGGGGCGTGAGCTGTCCGACGATGCCCAGCGCGTGGTCGAGCTGGGTGTTCTGGCAGTACTCGGACACCGGAAGCGTCTCGGGCATCAGCGGCCAGGTGGACCTCAATCGATTCAACGGATCCCTCGCGGACCTCGCTGCCTTCGCGAACGGCGGCGGAGCGGGAGGCGGGAGCAGCAGCGGCGGCGGAAGCAGCGCCGGCAGCACGAGCAGCAGCAGCAGCGGCGGGAGCGGGAGCAGCGGCGGTGGATGCGGCGGGCCGGTGCCGGCCGGATCCATCGCGCGGTCCGACGTGATCTCGAACGCCGAGCAGTGGGTGACGGCGAAGCTGCAGTACTGCCAGAGCGCCAACGGGGAGCCCGATGCCGATCCGTCGTGCTCGTCGACGTGCGAGCGCACCAGCAATCCCGAGTGGGATCCCTACCGGTCCGACTGCTCCGGGTTCATCTCGTGGGCGTGGCAGCTCTCGGCTCCCGGCCTCGTGACCGACGAGTTCGCGCCCTTCTCGACGAGCGCCTCGAGCACCATCCAGTGCATGGACCTGAAGGCGGGCGACGCCGCCAACCGGAACAGCGTCGGTCACATCGTGCTGTTCAAGCAGTGGGTGACGCCTGGGCAGGAGGCGGTGTTCATCGAGGAGCCCGGATGCAGCGCGTCGCAGCCGTACGCCCACGAGTTCACGAGCAGCGTGACGTGCAGCGGCTCGGACATCGACATCGCGTACGAGGGCGAGACCTTCACCGCGATCCGCTACAACCACATCGTCGACGATCCGTGCGGAGGTGGTTCGAGCAGTGGTGGCAGCTCGGGATCGAGCAGTGGATCCGGCAGCGGCGGTCAGGCCTGCTCGAACGATGGCCAGTGCAACCCGGGCACCGACGGTTCGGGCCTCATCTGCGTCAGCCACCACTGCGTGCCTGGCTGCAACGCCAACTGGGAGTGTCCCGGCGTCACGACTTGCGTCGGCGGCCAGTGCCAGTGAGCGTCCTGGCGAGCGTCGCGGGAGCTGACAAGAGCCAGCTCTCGCGCGCCCGCTCGGCGACCTCGGCCCAGTCGACCTTCTTCGAGTCGAGCCTCATCCCGACGTATCCGGCCCCGTGCAGGTACTGGGGCAGGTAGAACCGCTTCGGTTCCGCCTTGACGAGCTTGCGGTTCCCGCCCTTGGGCACCTTGAACGCGGCGGCGACGATCTCGTCGCCGTGATGGTTGTCGAGGAAGTAGGCGAAGACCTTCTTGCGCACGTAGTAAGTCGCGTGGCTGCCGGACCGCTCGCAGCTCGTCTCGGGGAGCGCGAGGCAGACGGCGCTCAGCTTCTCGCGGGCTGCCTGCGCGACCTTCGCGTCCGTGGTCGGTCGCTTCGGAGGGGGCGGCGCCGGCTTCGCGATCGCCGCGCCCCCGCGCGTGACGCTCTTCGGCGCGACCGATGCCCATGCCTCCTCCACGAGGATCGAGAGCTCGATCCAGTCGGCGTTCGCCCGATCGAGCTGCACGCCGACCCAGCCCTTCACGCCGACGTAGGGTGGCACGTAGAAGCGCTGGGGGTTCTGCGCGACGAGGCGTTTCTGGTCGGCGATCGTCGCCTTGCACCACACGCCGACGCGCCCGTCGCCGTGGTGATCGTCCACGAAGTTGAGGAACATCTTGCCGCGCACGTGGAACGACGGCGCCCCGTGCGACAGCTTGTGCTCGGCGCCGGGGAACCCCAGCGCCATGCGGTACACGCGCTCGTAGACCTCGTCGGCGTTCAAAAGCGCGCCTGGAGACTGACGGCCGCGCCGAGGCGGTCGGCCGGCTGCGGCACGCGCAGGCTGGCGGTGCCCTCGGTCGGGTCGACCACGACGAGCGTGCCGTTCGGGTCGCGGACGTACTGCAGCCATGCCGTCATGCTCATGATCTGCGAGAGGTCCCAGCGCAGGCTGATGCGCCCCTGGAAGATCGGCAGGCGGCCCTGGTCGTACGGGAGAATCGACTCGTCGCCCTGCTGCCGGACGACGATGGTTCGCGACGCGGCGACGCCGCCCTCGGTGAACTCGCTCTGGAAGGTCGCGGGGAGCTGCACGCCGCCGGCGATCCCCGGCGTGAGGTGCAGGTCCGGGAACGCGTAGGTCGCGGCGAGCGAGCCGAAGATCTCCGGCTGGGTCTGTGCGTTGTTCGGCAGCGTCTGGAACGGGATGAACCCCGGGACGTTGCGCACGACGTAGTTCAGATCGCGCGCGATGCCCGTCAGGCTGATGCGCGTGTAGCCGTACTTCACGACCGCCTGCAGCGCGGTCGCCCACGCGGCCTGGTCTTTCGTGCCGCCGACGGTGTCGAAGTCCTTGAGGTGCTGCTCGAGCACGTCGCCCTCGAGGCTCACGCTCCACGCCACCTCGTCCGACCGGTACTTCTCGGGCGCGAAGAGGATCATCGGCGCCATCGGGTCGTTGCGGTACAGGGTGAAGTCGATCGACTGCGGGACCGGCATGTCCTTGTGCACGAGCGCGCGCGCCGCGGCGCCGTACGTGAAGACGCGCTGGCCGCGCACGTCGGGCAGATTGAACCGGCCCTGCTGGAAGTAGCCGCCGCCCACGTCGAAGCGGAGGTTGTCGAGCGGGTCGTACCCGGCGCCGCCGAGGAAGCCGTAATTCGTGTCGGCCACGTCGACGGTCTCGGTGTCGCTCTGGTTGCCCGGGCTCAAGACGAGCTGCGGCTGGACGATCTGCGCCGTCTTGAAGCCGCCGAACACGTAGAACCTCTTCTGGTCGTACTGGACCTTGAGGCCCGGCGAGCTGCCCTGGATGCTCGGGAAGATCGACTGGTTGATGTACGACGCCGTGCCGCCCCACGAGATGTCGTAGAGGTAGCCGAGGCGGAAGCGGTCGGTGTCGAGCGGGAAGAAGGTCGCGGAGATGCCCTCGTGCGGGTCGTTTCCCGTGTTGTAGAAGAGGCGCAGGTACGATCCCGTGTCGTAGAGCGCCTGGTTCAAGTTGCCGGTGTTCGCCGCGAGCTGGTCGAGGTCGAAGCGCAGCACGATCGCCGCTTCGGTCGTCAGGTGCGGGATGAAGCCCGGCATCTTCTTGTACATGACGAGGTGCGCGAGGTTCTCGCGGCCGGCGTAGCGCGAGTTGAGCGCGTCGAAGAAGAGGCGGTACTGGGGCCGGTCACCGACCGAAAACGTCGGCGACAGCGGGATCAGCTCTCCCGTCGGGTGCAGGAAGTCGTCGTCACCGAAGGTCCAGGACAGACGCGTGTCCATGAAGTCCCCGGGGCGCGTGCCCGGCGGCGCCATGCCCACGGCGCGCGCACCGGCGCTCCCGAGGACGTCGTAGCCGACGCCGGGCTCGGGCGCCGGCGTGGCCCCCTGGTCGGGCGCGACGGGTGCCGCCGGCGCCACCTGGGGAGCCGCAGGCGCCGGAGGCGCAGGCGGTGCCGGAGTCGCTGGCGCTGCCGGAGTCGCCGGCGTAGCGGGCGGCAGCGGCGCGAGCGGCTGCGCGGGTGCAGGAGGCGCAGGCTGCGCGGGCGCCTGCTGCAGCGGAGCCGGCGGCGGCGCGGGCTGCTGTGCGAGCGCCGACGACGCGAGCGCAGACAGGAACGAAAGAGACGACAGGGCTGCGAGTAGACGTGTAGTACGCATCGACTGGTGTGGTTTCTCCGGGCGCGTCGCAGCGCCGGACGGTCTCGTTTATTGGCACTCGTTCACTGTGTGCTCGAATTGATGTCGGACAGCGTTCGCGGATGGACGCACGCCTGATTGGAAGGCATCGGCTGCTGGCTCAAGTCGGAGATGACGTCGTCCTGGCAGCGCGCGTTCGACGTGAACTGGCAGCCGCCCGAGAAGTAAGCGAGAAGGCCGGTGAACGAGCGCAGCGTCTGCCCCCGCGAAGCGGCCGGATTGAAGAGGTTCGCCGACGCGGCGCTGGCCTGCAGGCGCGCTTGCGAACGACACCTGTTCACGCCGTTGACGGGCTGGCACAGGTAGCCGGTCGCGCAGTCGGTCTGCGCGCTGCAGGTCTGCTGCGTGTCGGTGACGACGATCTCGAAGTTGGTCTGCGCCTCGTACGACGACCACTCGGCGCACTCGGTGTCGTAAGGCGCCGCCGAGCAGCTTCCGGCGCACGCGGCCGCGCACGCGCTCTCGTTCGGATCGGTGAAGTCGATCTTGCCGCTGTGATCGAGATCGCAGTTGGAGTGCGTATCGTCGGGGATGTAGCAGGGCGCCATTTGCCCGCTGAGGCAGTGCGCGTTGTCAACCGGGACGTTGCCCGGGCCGAAGTGATGGGCGACGTGCGCCTCGATGGTCCCCTCGGTCTGCACGCGCACGAGCGTCGCCTCGAGCTGCCAGAGGCGGTTGTTGTTGTTCAGATCCGTGGGACCGACGAGCGTCGGCTCGGGCACGAGGCAGGGCCGCTGCATGGGGTCCCAGAACTCGAGCTGCCACGTGGGGTAGTTGAGCTCCGTGTACCCGTAGAAGTCGCTCGAGGTACCGCCGAGGATCTGAACGCGATCACACACGCGCATGAAGGGCGGGGTGGAGAAGTTGTACGCGTAAAGGCCGTTGTATCCGACCGGCTTGTCGTTCGGCCCATTCTGCAGGTCCTCGACGTAGAAGCCGGCGGCGGTCAGCCCGATGACGACCGTGCTGAACTCGTAGGTGGTGCCGCCACGCCAGCCGGTGTCGATCGTGATCTGCTGGTGCGGGAAGGCCGTCGCGTTGCCGTAGCCGTAGCTCGTGGGGTCGTAACCGCGCACCAGGGGGATGCGCGGAGACTGGAAGTGGAGCGGCTCGCTCGCGCCTGCCGCGTAGCTCCCCAGGTCCTCGCTGTCGTCCGTCGGCGCATAGCAGCCCGGGTCGGCCGGGTAGTCGATGAGATTGTTTCCGTTGTCGTCGACGCCGTTCGAGCACTGGGGCGGCGGGTTCCGGTCGGGCGGTGCCGGCTCGTAGCCGATGTCGTCCGCCCAGATGTGCGCATCACCGTAGGCCCCGACGATCGGGACCTGGACGTCCGCCATGCCGGAGACCAGCTCGACGTTGCGCGAGTCGAGGTTCGTGACCGTCCCTGGCTTGATCGTCAGGTTGACGTACTTGTGGCTGAAGGTGGAGTCGATCGACCCGCCAGGGTTCTGAGCCTCCACGTGGACGCAGAAGGTCGCGGGATTGCCGATCGTCACGGCGAGCGGATTGTCGGTGGTCCCCAGGTTCGGCGGCTTCACGCCGCAAGGGGTGCTCCCGGCCGTGGGATCGGTGCTCGCCGTGATGCTCACGACGAGCCTGTGCCCCTCTCCGATGGTCCCGAAACCGCCCTGGCACGCGGGAACGAGCCCCGCGGCCACCGCAACGAAAGCGAGAGTGCCAATCGCGCGCTTCATCGGCCCACCATCTGGATGCGACCGTCGCTCGCCGCGCCGACGTTGGCGTCGACGCACGACAGGATCTTGCACTCCTCGCCGCCGATCGAGCATGCGTCGAGGTCGGAGTCGCACTGGGTCGTGTTCGGGGAGCCCACGCACGACTGCTCGTGGAAGGTCGCCATGCCGTCACGGCACGCCTGCAACACGCAACGGCCGACGCTCGGGTCGCACGATCCGTTGGTCTGGCAGGTCTGGGCCGTGTCGGTTCCCGTCGCCTTCACCTGACCGGGGCAGGCGCACACGAACGACGCGCCCGGAGGTCCGTTGGCGCAGTCCGAGTCGGTCGAGCAGGGGAAAAGCCCCTCCTTGGTGTTGTAGGAGCTGGAGTAGCCGCAGGGCGGGGCGTTGCGGATCATGTCGATCACTGCGTCGCGCTGCTCGATCTTCGAATCGTGCTGCGTCGTGTTGCGCTGCAGGACGCGGAAGCCCGAGCCGCCGGCCGCGAGGTAGTTGCTCGTGGCGAAGTCGTAGTCGTTCTCGAGCTGCACGGGTGCGAGGCAGGTCCCGGTGGCCGTGATCCCGCCGCCGGTGTCGCACTGGCCGGGCAGCTTGTCCGGGCAGTCCGTGTCCTTCGTGCACGCGCAGCCAACGTTGCCGTTCGGGCAGTTGGTGAGGTGGCCGATGTAGATCTCCTCGGAGCACGCCGTGACGACGCAGCTGCAGGACGACCCCGGTTCACACGTGTTGCCCCCGGCGTCGACGCACGAGCCGGGCGTGCCGCCGATGCACTGGTCATCGTGCGTGCATGCGCCGCCGGTGCTTGCCGCGCCTTCCGTGGTCGCGCCGGCCGGGCAGGCGCCGAACACCTGGTAGCTCTTGCCGCCGCCGTTGTTGCACATCGTGGGTCGGCCCGCCGGCACGCAGCTTCCGCAGTTGATCGTCACGCGCGCGCCGGCGATCTGCGCCTGCGACTGGCACCCGCGTCCCTGAGATCGACCCGCGATGAAGTCGAACATCTGCTGCACCTCGGTGCCCGAGAGCTGCATCTTGGTGATCGTGTTGTTGAACGGGAAGATGTTGAACATCTCCTCGACGGTCACCGGCCCCGGGATCATGTCCGTGCGGATGCCCGTGGAGTTGGTCATCGAGAAGTCGGTCTGGATGCCGAGGCGCAGCCACATCGAGTCGGAGATGAGGTTGCCGAGCGGCGAATCGCCTCCCTGCGGTGCGATGCGCTGGGCGCCGTTGGGCGAGAAGCCGGCGACGATGGCGAGGTCGGGCACGTAATCGAGCGCGCGCTGATAGGGCAGGAGCAGGTTGTCGATGTTCGGGTCGTCCGGCACCGTGTCGTCGATGGGGATCGGCACGTAGTCGTGCGAGATGACCTCGAAGCCGTTCACGGGGTCATAGTCCTTCGGGTTGCCCGTCGGCGACGCCTCCTT
>DATJYG010000554.1:0-2890 GCA_035499695.1 Polyangiaceae bacterium | reverse complement strand
GCTCCGGATCGAGCCGACATGCGCGGGCGCGCGATGCCGATGGCTTCACGCGCCAGGACGCCGAGATCCACCTCTTGCGCCGCCCCCTCCGGCGACTGACGGCTGAAGGAACGCAGCCGGTCGAGCATCTCGGTGCCCCTGCGCACCACCCCCTTGCACTCGTCGATGCTCGCACGCGCCGTGGCGGTGTCGCCCTTCGTCAGCGCACGCTCGACGATCTGGAGATGCATCGACAGCGGATTGAGCACGTTTCGCAGGTCGTGCTGGATCCCGGCGGCCATCTGCCCGAGCGCCCGGAGCTTCTCGGTCCTCGCCAGGGCGTCCCGCGCGGCCCTGAGCTCGGCGTTGGTGCGAGCGAGCTTCGAGACCTCCTGCGCGCGCCCGAGCGCGATGGCGCTGAGATCGGCGAGGGCGCCGGCGATCTGCCTCGCTCCCTCGTCCAGCTCACGCTCTCCGACGAAGAGGAGGACCAGCATGCCGAAGAGACCACCCCTGCTCACGAGCGGCAGCGTGGTGGCCCGACCGAACCGTCCGCCGCTGGCCGCGATCAGCCGCTCCCCGACCTCCTCGCCCACGAGATCCGCCTCTTCCTGCCACCACACGAGTGCTTCCGGCACGTCGCGGGACGCGGACACCCGGAGCTTCCCTCCGTCCACGACTTCCACCACGGCCGCGCCGTCGGCGTGCACGTGATCGATCGCGGCGGCCGCGAGGAGAGGTAATATCTCGGCGCCCGAGCTCACCTCCGAGGCGAGCCGGCTGAAATGAACGAGGACATCGACCGACGTCGACGCGACCATCCCGCACACGAGTCATAGGACGAGTCCGGAACCTCTTCAACGTCTCCCGGAGCAACGAATGGACCACCGCCGCTACATGTCGCTTCTGAAGCTGGACGAGGCTGAGCTCCGTGCGCGCATGAGCGCATGCGAGCTCGGGCCCGAGGACCTCGAGAGGCTCCAGCGTCTGCGCCCCTTCGCCGAGAAGCACACAGCGGAAGTCGTGAACGCCTTCTACGAGCTTCTGCTGTCGCACCCGCAGATGCGGAAGTTCTTTCCGGACGAGGCGACGGTCCGCCGAGTGAAGCGCACGCAGAGCGACTACTTCCTCGGCCTCTTCGAGGGACGCGTGGATCTCGCTTACGTCGAGGACCGGCTGCGCGTCGGGGCCATGCACGAACGCATCGGGCTCGCGCCCAAGTGGTACCTGGCTGCATACCGCAAGTACCTGGACCTGCTGCACACCCTCCTCTACGCCGAGTACCCGCCGGCCGAGGCGCGCGCGTTCTTCGGGAGCATCAAGAAGATCGTTTTCTTCGACATGGCCATCGCGATCGACACGTACATCGCGGCCAACCTCGAGACTATCCAGCGGCACCAGGTCGCGCTGCGCGAGCTCTCGACACCCGTCATCCGCGTGCACGATCGGGTCCTCCTGCTGCCGCTCGTGGGCGCCATCGACAGCGTGCGCGCCCACCAGATCATGGACACGGTGCTGGTGCGCGTCGTCGAGGAGAAAGCCAAGTGCATCATCCTCGACATCGCGGGGGTCGCCGTGGTCGACACCAAGGTGGCCGACAACCTGGTCAAGACGACCGCCTCGGTGCGCCTGCTCGGGGCACAGACGATCCTCACGGGCATCAGCGCGCAGGTCGCGCGCACCATCGTGCAGCTCGGCGTCGACATCTCCATCATGCACACGCGCAGCCGCCTGCAGGAGGGCATCGAGCTCGCCCTCGAGATGGTCGGCAAGACGATCGCCCCGAAGAACGGCGCCTCGGAGGGCGCGCGCCCGTGACCGGCGTGATCCCGATTCTGCGCATGGGCGACGTGCTCCTGACGACGGTGCACGTCGAGCTGCGCGACGCGATCGCCGAAGCGTTCCAGACCGACGTGCTGTCGGCCATCGAGAAGTCTCGCGCGACGGGGCTCATCATCGACATCAGCGGTCTCGACATGGTCGACTCCTACGTCGCCCGCATCCTCGCCGAGACGGGAAGGATGGCGCGCCTGATGGGAACCGAGGCGGTCCTGTGCGGCATGCGGCCCGAGGTGTCGGCGACCCTGGTGCGCATGGGCTTCCCGATGGGAACGGTGCAGACTGCGCTCGATCTCGACGAAGGTCTCGCTCTGCTGCGGAGCAAGAACGGGCTCACGAGGATCGAATGAACATCACGACGCGTGAGCGGCGCGAGATGCCCGTGCAATCCGAGGATGACGTCATCCTCGTGAGGCGCGCCGTCAAGGCTCTGGCCGAGCAGACGGGGTTCGACACCTTCGCCTCCGCGGCGCTCACGACGGCGGCGTCCGAGTTGACTCGCAACATCTGGGTGCACGCCAAGGGGGGTGTAGCCATCATCGAGGCCGTGGAGAACGGGGAGCGTATGGGCGTGCGCGTGACCTTCCGGGACGAAGGCCCGGGGATTGCAGACGTTCAGCGCGTGCTCGCAG
The DNA here is from genome assembly GCA_035499695.1 of Polyangiaceae bacterium. GTDB lineage: Bacteria > Myxococcota_A > Polyangia > Polyangiales > Polyangiaceae > Palsa-1150. Next base: position 440 of record DATJYG010000554.1, on the reverse strand, counting down.
GTGGCTACAGCACGGCGCGCTCGATGGGGCTCGGGCTCTCCGGCAGCAAACGGCTCGTCGACGACTTCGCGCTGCAGTCCACCGTCGGTACAGGCACGACGGTGGAGATCGTGAAGTGGAAGAGCTACTGAGCCCGTTCGACGCGTGGCTGGGGGACGCGGAAGCGACGCCAGTCATCGATGCTGCGTCGGTCTCGGTGGTGCGGGAGCGCGTCCGCGAGGAAGCCGCGCGCGCGCGTCTCGACGTCGTTCAGGCGGCGTCGCTCGTCAATGTCGCCAGCGAGCTCGCGCAGAATCAGCTCGTCCACGCACGCGGGCGCCGGGCCGTCGTCGTCCGGACCATCGCGCGCGAGGGGCAGGAGGGCGTCGAGGTGGTGGCGGCCGACGAGGGCGACGGCATCCTGGACGTTGCGCGGGCGCTCGATGCGCACCCCAAGGGGC
>DATJYG010000553.1:0-5985 GCA_035499695.1 Polyangiaceae bacterium | reverse complement strand
CGGGCGGACGCGACCGCGCAGACGGTGGCGCTCGAGACCATGCTCGGGCTCACCGCGGGCCGGGGCGGCGTGACGCTGGCGGACAGCCTGGAGACGCTCGCGGAGCGGGCCGCGCCGGGCGCTTCGCCGGGCCCCGGCGGGGCGCGCCCCGATCTGGCCGCGGCGCGTGCCGACCTCGCGCGCGCCGAGAGCGATCTGCGCCTCCAGCGCGCGCTGCGGATTCCCGATCCGACGATCGTGGTGCAGGCCGAGCACCAGCCGCCGGATCGGGCGAACACGCTGGGCGCCGGGCTGTCCTTCCCGCTGCCGTTCTGGAACCGCAACGCGGGCGAGATCGACGCCGCGCGCGCCGCGCGCGATCAGGCCGCGCGCGACGTCCACCGGATCGCCGCGCAGGTCGCCGCGGACACGGCGTCCGCGCGGGTGCGCTACGAGGAGGCCTGGCAGCGCTGGCGTCGCTATCGCGACGACCTGCGACCGCGCTCGGAGGAGATTCGCCGCACCGTGACGCTCGCCTACGAGCGCGGCGGTGCGTCGCTGCTCGACCTGCTCGAGGCGCAGCGCAGCGACAACGACGTCCGCCTCGAAACCATGCGGGCCGCGAGCGACGCCGCGATCGCCGCCGCGGACCTCGAGGCCGCGACCACCGCATTCGAACCGGAGTCCGTCACGCCATGAGATCCGCGCTGCTCCTTCTGCTCGCCACGCTACCGCTCGCGGCCGGCTGCCGTTCCGGCGCCGGCGCCTCCGCCCTGCCCGATCCCGTCGTGTCCGGCACGCTCGTCTCGTTTCCCCCGAACGCCCCGCAGCTCGCATCGCTGGGCGTCGAGCCGGTGCGTGCCGCGACGACCGCCGACGAGGAGTACTTCGGGCGCCTGACCTGGAACGACGACGCGACGGTGCGCGTCTTCACGCCCTTCGCCGGGCGCGTTCGTCGCGTGCTCGTCGACGTCGGCCAGACGGTCGAGCGCGGCACGCCCCTCGCCGAGGTGGAGTCCCCCGACTTCGGCGAGGCACAGGCGGAGGCGCGCACCGCGGAGAGCGACCTGCAGCTCGCGGAGAGCAATCTCGCGCGACAGCGCGAGCTCTACGACCACGGCGCGGCCGCCCTCAAGGACGTCGAGGCGGCCGAAGCCGAGCGCGCGCGCGCGGCGGCGCAGCGTGCCCGCATGAAGGCGACGCTCGCCTCGTGCGGCGCGAGCGCCGACTCGGTGACCGGCCTGTTCGTGCTGCGCAGTCCGATCGCGGGTACGGTGGTCGAGCGCACGCTCACTCCGGGCCAGGAGGTGCGCCCGGACCAGATGCTGGCGAACGCGCCGCAGCTCTTCTCGCCGCTCTTCGTGCTGAGCGATCCGTCGCGGCTCTGGATCCAGATCGATGCGACCGAGGCGGACCTCGCTCGCCTGCGCCCGGGCGCGCCGATCCAGCTCCGGTGCCGCGCCTACCCGGATCATCGCTTCGCGGGGCGCATCGACGTCGTCTCGGACGCCGTCGATCCCAGCACGCATACCGTGCACGCACGCGGAACCGTCGAGAACCTGCAGCGGCTGCTCAAGGCCGAGATGTTCGTGGACGTCGAGCTGCGCGGACGCTCCGACGCGGAGCCCAGCGTGCCCTCGGCGGCGGTGTTCCTGAAGGGCGAGCGGCACTACGTGTTCGTGGAGAAACGTCCCGGGACGTTCGCGCGCCGCGAGGTGACGATCGAAGACGAGCAGGACTCCCAGGTGAGGATCTCGGCGGGCGTGCACGCCGGCGAGCGTGTCGTGACCGATGGCTGCGTGCTGCTCGAGCAGCTGCTCGACTGAACGACGCCGGACTCGATGATCGCACGCGTCGTGGGCTTCGCCCTCCGTCAACCGCTGTTCGTCGTGATGATGACCGTGCTGTTCGTGGGAGGCGGCATCGTGGCGTTCATGCATCTCCCCGTGGAGGCGTTCCCCGACGTCTCCGACATCCAGGCCACGGTGATCACGCTGTATCCCGGCCGCGCCGCCGAGGAGGTGGAGCAGCAGGTCACGATGCCGATCGAGGCGGTGCTCAACGGTCTCCCCCACATGGTGCGGTTGTTCTCGCACACGCAGTTCGGACTCTCGTACGTGATCCTGACCTTCGACGACCACAGCACCGATGCGCTGGCGCGCCAGCAGGTGCTGGAGCGGCTGCCGGACGCGGACCTGCCGCCCGGCGTGCAGGCGCAGCTCCAGCCGCTCTCGACGGCGATCGGCGAGATCTTCCGTTACCGCCTCGTCGGCGCGGGCAACGACGCGCGCGAGCTGCGCACGCTCGAGGACTGGGTGGTCGAGCGCAACCTTCTGTCCGTGCCCGGCGTCGCGGACGTCGTCGCGTTCGGCGGGCCGGTGAAGACGTACGAGGTCCACCCCGACCTCGCGCGCATGCGGTACTACGGCATCCCGCTCGCGCAGCTCTACACCGCGCTCAGTCGCGGCAACGCCAACGTCGGCGGCAGCAAGGTGACCGAGGGCGAGCAGCAGTTCCTGATCCGCGGCGTCGGCCTGCTGCGCTCGCCCGACGAGATCCGCAACATCGTCGTCGCCGAGCACGGCGGCGTGCCCGTGTTCGTGCGCGACCTCGCGGACGTCTCGATCGGCAACCTGCCGATCGAGGGCATCGTCGGGCAGGACCAGGACGACGACGTCGTGACCGGCATCGTCGACATGCGCAAGGGCGAGAACCCGTCGCAGGTGCTGGCGGCGCTCAAGGACAGGATCGCGCTGCTCAACCGCTCGATCCTGCCAAAGGGCGTGCACATCGAGCCGTTCTACGACCGCACCTGGCTCATCGACACGACGCTCGAGACCGTGTTCCGCAACCTCACCGAGGGCGCGCTGCTCGTCACGTTCGTGCTGCTGCTCTTCCTCGGCAACGTGCGCGCCGCGCTCATCGTCGCCGCGGTCATCCCGCTCTCGCTGCTCGCGACGTTCATCGGCCTCACGTGGCGCGGCATCCCGGCCAACCTGCTCTCGCTGGGAGCGATGGACTTCGGGATCATCGTGGACGGCGCCGTGATCGTGGTCGAGAACATCTTCCGCCGGCTCGCCGAGCGGCGCGAGGCGGACGGCGTCACGCTGCGGCAGACGATCGAGAGCGGCACCGCCGAGGTCGGGCGCCCCGCGTTCTTCTCGATGCTCATCATCATCGCCGCACACATCCCGATCTTCACGCTGCAGCGCCACGAGGGCCGCATCTTCGCGCCGATGGCGTGGACCGTGACCAGCGCGCTCATCGGCTCCCTGCTGCTCTCGCTCACGCTCGTGCCGCTGCTCTGCCTCGCGTTCCTCGGCCGCGGCATCCCGCACGGCGAGACGCCGATCGTGCGCGGACTGAAGCGGCTCTACGTGCCCTCGCTTCGCATCGCGCTCGACCGGCCGCGGCTCGTCGTCGGCGTCGCCGTGGGCGCGTTCGCGGTGAGCATGCTGCTCGCGACGCGGCTCGGCAGCGAGTTCCTGCCCGAGCTCAACGAGGGCACGATCTGGGTCAACGCCAACCTGCCCCCGGGCGTGTCGGTCGAGGAGGCGCGGGCGAAGTGCCGCCAGATGCGCGAGCTGCTGCTCCAGACGCCCGAAGTGTCGACCGTGGTCTCGAAGTCGGGGCGCCCCGAGGACGGCACCGATCCCAAGCCCATCAACATGGCGGAGATCTTCGTCGGCCTGAAACCGCGCTCGCAGTGGCGGCGCGGCAGGAGCGAGCAGGACCTGATCGACGAGATGTCGCGTCGTCTCGCAACGATCCCCGGCATCGAGACGAGCTTCGATCAGCCCATCCGCGACAACGTGCTCGAGAGCATCTCGCAGATCGACGGCCAGGTCGTGATCAAGCTCTTCGGCGACGACTCGAAGAAGCTGCGCGACGCGGCCGCGCAGCTGGCATCGATGGTGCGGACCGTCCGCGGGGTGAGCTCGGCAGAGGTCGACCGCGCGGGCGAGGTGCCACAGGTGCTCATCGACATCGACCGCGACCGCGCGGCGCGCTACGGCCTGAACGTGGGCGACATCGAGGACGTGATCGACATCAGTCTCGCGGGCAAGGAGGCGACCGAGCTCTGGGAGGGCGAGCGCCACCTCAGCGTCGTCGTGCGCCTGCCCGAGGGCCAGCGCGGGCTCGCGAACCTGCGCCGCGTGCTCGTCGACACGCCCGACGGCCAGCCCGTGCCGCTCGAGCAGGTCGCGTCGTTCCGCGAGGTCTCGGGCAGCATGAACATCAGCCGCGAGGGCGGCATGCGGCTCTCCGCGATCAGCGTGTTCATCGAAGGGCGCGACATGGGCAGCGTCGTCGCGGACATGAAGCAGAGGCTGCGCGGCGTCGGCCTGCCGCGCGGCTGGCGCATCACGTGGAGCGGCGAGTTCGAGAACCAGGAGCGCGCGATGAAGCGCCTCGCGGTCGTCGTGCCGATCAGCGTCTTCCTGATCTTCATCCTGCTCTTCAACGCGTTCCAGTCGGTGCGCAGCGCGCTGCTGATCCTCGTCAACGTGCCGCTCGGGCTGATCGGCGGCGTGCTCGCGCTGCTCCTGCTGCGCATTCCGCTCAGCGTGTCGGCGGCGATCGGCTTCATCGCGCTCTTCGGCCAGGCGGTGCTGAACGGCGTGGTCATGCTCACGCACTTCCAGCAACTGCGCGCCTCCGGGCTCTCCCCGCGGGAAGCGGTCGAGCAGGGCGCCGCGACCCGGCTGCGCACCGTGATGATGACCGCGCTGCTCGCGATGCTCGGCCTGCTGCCGATGGCGGTCTCGCACGCCATCGGCTCGGAGACGCAGCGACCGCTCGCGGTCGTCGTGATCGGCGGGCTCGTCAGCGCGACGTTCCTGACGCTGGTCGTGCTGCCGACGCTCTACCTGCTCGTCGAGGGCGGGAGCGCGCGACCCGCACCGCCGGCCGGGGAGGCGTTCACGTAGACCCGGAGCGCGTCGCGCGCTCGAGGTGCAGCGAAGAGAGAAGCGGTTCCGCGTGCGGGGACGGGTTGGGTGCGTGGGGCTCCCGGCCCCAGCCGCCGCGGACCGCTTCGTCGTTTCCGGCCGCGCCCGCACGCGTCGCGCGGGGGCGCCGCGCGTTTGCGGGGCCTCCGGACGCCCGCTAGGCTGCCGTGTCCGCACGCCACCACGGGAGACCGCAATGCCGCCGATGACGATGGTGCAGGCGATCACCGACGCGCTGCGCGTGGCGCTGCGCTCGGATCCGCGGGTCGTCGTGCTCGGCGAGGACGTCGGGCTGAACGGCGGCGTCTTCCGCGTGACGGAGGGCCTGCAGGCCGAGTTCGGTGCCGACCGGGTCGCGGACACGCCGCTCGCGGAGAACGGCATCGTGGGAGGCGCGATCGGCATGGCGCTCTACGGCATGCGGCCCGTCGCCGAGATCCAGTTCGTCGACTTCATCTACCCCGCGTTCGACCAGATCGTGAGCGAGCTCGCGAAGCTGCGCTGGCGCTCGGCGGGGCAGTATTCCTGCCCCGTGGTCGTGCGCGCGCCCTATGGCGGCGGCATCCGCGGCGGGCTCTACCATTCGCAGAGCCCCGAGGCCTACTTCTGCCACACGGCCGGGCTCACCGTCGTGATTCCCTCGACCCCGACCGATGCAAAAGGCCTGCTGCTCGAGGCGCTCGCGGGCGACGATCCCGTCATCTTCCTCGAGCCCAAGCGGCTCTACCGCACGACGCGCGAGGACGTGCCCGAGGGCGCTTTCCGCGTGCCGATCGGCAAGGCCCGGGTCGCGCGCGAGGGCGGACAGCTCACCGTCCTCGCGTACGGCGCGATGGTGCCCGTCGCGGTGGAGGCCGCGGAGCAGGCCGCGGCGCGCGGCGGGTCGGTCGAGGTCGTCGACCTGCGCACGCTCGTGCCGCTCGATGTCGCGACGATGCTCGCGAGCGTGCGAAAGACGGGGCGCGTCGTCATCGTGCACGAGGCGCCGCGCACCTGCGGCTACGGCGCCGAGCTGGTGGCCCAGATCGCCGAGCAGGCGCTGACTTCGCTGCAG
>DATJYG010000552.1:0-12589 GCA_035499695.1 Polyangiaceae bacterium | reverse complement strand
CGCGGGTCGCGGGTCGCGGTCGCGGGTCGCTTCAGCCGCACCCCCGATCGCGACGTCCGCAGCCCCTATTGCCGCCCTCGATGCGTCGAGCGCGCTCGGGATGCGGGCGCGACTCAGTTGATGGTGAAGTGCTTCGCCACTTCGAAGGGGCTGCCCGTGAAGGCCGGGACGTGTGCAGAGCGGAATCGGGAGGCGACGCAGGAGCCGGTCGGGGTACCCGCGAAGGGAGGATCGGTCACGACGGCCGACTGGACCGCGCCGCTCGGCGCGAAGGTCACGACCACGCGGCCGGTCCCGGTAGTGTCGCCGCGCTTGCATCCTTGCACCGCACCGGCGATGGCTCCGAGCGACGCCTTCGCAGCGCCCATGTTGAACGGCTGATCCTGCGCGGGCGCCGCAGCGACCGGGGCAGGCGGCGGGGCGGCCGGCACGTCGGGCACGACTTGCTGCGTCGGCGCCGCAGCAGTCGGCTTCGTCGTCGCCGCGGGCGTCGCGGTCGTGCTCTTCGACCCGGTGCTACCGGTGTTGCTGTTGTCGCTCGTCGGCGCCGGGGGCGTGGGAGCTGCGCTCGCCGTGTCGGTCGCCGCAACGGAGGCGGACGGAGCCGGCGTGTCGGTCGACGCGGCGCTCGCCGAGGGCAGTGCCTCCGCCGCGCTGGCGCTCGCCGCAGCCTTGTCCTTGTCCGCCGTGTCGTCCTTGCCGCGCATGAGGAGCGAGGCGGCGCCCACCGCGAGCGCGATGACCACGACGCCGGCGCCGATCGCGCCGAAGAGGACCAGCTTGTTCTTGGGCGCAGGCCCCGGCAGCGCCGCCCCCGCCTCGGGCTGCGGCGCGTACTCCTCGATGGGAGGCGCCGACAGCACCGGCGCGGACAGAGACGGGCTGAAGGCGCCGCCGCCCGCGAGATTCATGATGTCGTCGATCGCGCTCCGCTTCTTCTCCTGGCCGAGGCCGATCTGCGCGCCGAGCTGCTTGATGTCGATGAGCCCTGACGCCTCGGAGGTCGCCGGCATCGGCGCGCCGCCGCCGCCACCAGGCCCCTTGCTCGTCAGCGCATTGAGCGAGAAGAGGACGCTGTTCTCGTTTCGCGCCCCCGTGAGCTTCTGCTCGTCGTGGTGCGCCTGCGGGATGCCCGCGGGCGCGCTCGTCATCACGTCCTCTTCGCTGCCGGCCTGCGCCGCGCCGCTGAAGAGGTCCCCCGCCACCGCGCGGCCACCCGCGCGCCGCGCCGCCACCGGCGACGCATCGGTGAACATCCCGCCGCCGTTGCCGGGATCCATGGGAGGAGGAGCCGCCATCTGCGGCGGCGCGTACGCCGGCGCAGCCGCCGGAGCGCCCCCGAAGACGAGGCCGCCGGTGTCCTGGATGCGCGTGGGGGCATCGGAGCGACGCGGTGCCGGCATCTCCTGCGGAGGAGGCATCGCGCGCGTCGACGTGCACGCCGCGTAGAGAGGCTCGATCTCGCGGAGCGGGAGCCAGTCGTTCATCCCGTCCTTCCAGCAGAACGTCTCGTCGCTCACGACGCCGGCGTGGTACGCGTCGGCCACTTCCTGGTCGGTCATCGTGCGCTGGTCGCCGTCTGCCACGTTGACGGTCCACGGCTCTCCGCCGCCCCCTTGCGAGTAGTCGAACGCGGGAGCGGCCTGAGCGGCCCCGCCGCCCGCCGCGGCCGCCGGATCGTTGCCGTTGACGACGATGGTCGCGCCGCACTTCTTGCAGCGGATCTTGACGACTTTGCCGAGGACCTTCTCGTCCGCGATCGTGTACTTGGCCGCACAGGCCTGGCACGTGATCTTCATCCCACAGCCGTCCCTTCAGCCGATGGTAGCGCGACGGCGGCTTCCCGTCCGCTCCAGCGTTCAGAGATTCTTCGCCAGAAAACGAGCAAGCAGCTCCTCGTCGGTCTTCGGCGGACCGTGTCTCGTCGCCTTCGTCGCCTTCTTGCCCCCCTTGCCCTTCTTCGAGTTGCCACCGCTCGACTCGGCGGCGCGGTCCGAGAAAGCGCCCACAGGCACCCCCATCCAACCGGGGTCGACGTCGTACGCCGCCTCACCGAGGAGCATGGATGTCTCTACGAGCTCCGCCCCCTGCTGCTCGAGCCAGGCGCGCGTCTTCACCTTGCCCACCAGCTGCGACGCGTCCCCGGCCCCGCTGACCTCGCGCAGCACGCGCACGGCCTCGGCCACCTCGTAGGTACGGCCCTCGCCGACCAGGGTGAGCGCACCACCCTGCAGGTCCACCGCACCGTCCACGATCCACTGGTCGAGGGCCGTCTGCGGAAAGAAGACGCGGTTTTGCATGCACTCCCCCGTTGCACAGGGTAACAGAACGAGCCCGGATGGGCATGCTCGAGACGGTCGCGCGCATCGTGCAGCTGGGTGGCGCGCCAGCCAGAGCGGAACGCGTGGCGGCCCTCCGCGCGAGCTGGGAAGAGCGCACCGGCGCCTTCTCGCCGGAGGACCCCTGGTTCGAGGAGCGGAGCCGGGGCTTCTGGGACGACGCCGTGACGACGCAGCGCTTCGGACGCGACGTCGTGGACGAGCTCACGGAAGACGAGCGCGTGTGGCTCGGTCCGCTCGAGAGGGCTCACCGGGGCCTGTTCCGCGTGTCGTCCGAGGATCGCGACGTCCTCGAGGACGTGTGGAGCGGGGCGGAGCTCGTGGTCTCCACGATGGACGAGGCGTCGCGCGCGGAGCTCGACACGTCCTCGGGGCAGCTCTTCGATGCGCGCGTCGTCGGCGCAGAAGACCCTCTCACGGTGGCGCTGCTGCCCGGCGCCGTTTTCCATTCGCGCGACGCGACCGAGCACGTCGCGCCGGTCCTCGCGGCGGCGCGCGCCCGCGGCATGTCGACTGGAGACACGCTGGACGCGCTCCTCCGCATGCAGCGCGCCCTGCGCTCGCTGTCGCGCGTGAAGCCCGCGTACGCCTACCGCGCCGAGGCCCTGTCGCCGCGTGCGACTGCTCTTCCGCACGGGCCGGTGCAGCGTTCGGCGAAAGCGCCTACATAAGTCGGCGAGAGCCATGCCTTCTCCGCCGGTCTTCGATGCGCGCCTGGTGGGCGGCCGTGTGCTCTCGCCCAACGTGCGCGAGCTCGCGTTCGAGCGGCTCGACGCGCACCCCATGGCGTTCGCGCCGGGGCAGTGGCTCAACATGATGCTCCCGCTGCCGCAGAAGCAGGACGAGCCGCTGCTCAAGCGGTCGTACTCCATCGCGTCGGCGCCGGACGGATCCCCGCGCTTCGAGATCGCCGTCACGCGGGTGCAGGGCGGTCCGGCGTCGACGTGGCTGCACGACATCGCCGCCGGCGTCGTGCTCCCCTTCGTGGGCCCCCAGGGCTTCTTCACGCGCGCCGCGGACGACGGCGCGCCTGCGCTCCTGGTCGCCACGGGCACCGGGGTCACTCCCATCCGCAGCATGGTGCGAGCGGCGGTGGCGGCCGGATCGCGGGCGCCGCTGTGGATCCTGCTCGGCGTTCGGCACGAGGAGGACCTGCTCTACCGCGACGAGCTCGCCGGGCTCGCGCGCGAGCACCCGCACATCCGCTTCGAGCCTTCGCTCTCGCAGCCGCGCGGCGACTGGCGCGGTCGACGCGGCTACGTGCAGACCCACGTGCCCGATCTGTGGCGCGAGCTCTCGGCGCACGGCCCCGCGGCGCCCCACGCGTGGATCTGCGGCCTCGAGCGCATGGTGGGCTCGGTCCGCGAGATCCTCCGCAAGGACATGGGCATCGCCCGCCAGCAGGTGCACAGCGAGCGGTACGACTGAGCGTCACCGCGAGGGCGTCGACGCCGGCGACGGCTTGCTGCGCTCGGCGAAGGGCACGTCCTTGCAGCAGCGGAAGCCCGTCTCGTAGAAGCGGAACGCGGGACCGTGCGCGGCGTTGGTCGAGTGGCACGTCGGCGTCTTGTCGCCGTAGCAACCCGACCAGTAGCAACCCGCGAGGATGTAGGGCCAGTCGCTCATCGAGTGCTCGCGCGTGCGCACGACCCACTCCTCGACGTTGCCCGTCATGTCGTAGATGCCGTCCTCGGTCACGCACCCCTGCTTCGAGCCGCTCGGCGTCGCCTGGTACAGCTCCTTCGCGTGCGCCTTCGCCGCGTCGGAGGGCCAGTGGCCGAGCGTGTCCTCGTGCACCTCTTTCCACGGCTTGTCGTCGTTGCACCGGCCGCCGACGTGCTGGTTGCCGTAGGGGTACGCGCGATGGTCGTCGCCCTGACACGCGCCGATCCATTCGTCCTCGGTGCAGAGCCGCTTGCCGTGCGACGCGCACCATCCGCGCGCGTCGTCCGCCGACTGCATGACGAGGGGCTTGGCGCCCTCATGGTTGGGCGCCTCGAACTTGTCGATGCAGTAGTCGTGTACCCGCACCATGCCCGAAGGGCACCCGGACCTGTGCTTGGGCGAGCGCGCGTCGGCGTCGTCGTCCGCGCCGAAGACGACGACGAGGGAAGCGACGGCGAGCAGCGCGGGCAACAACCGCGGTAACAACGGCGGCCCGCTGCTAGTAACCCTTGCGCGCGACCGCCAGATCGTACGGGTCGATCTCGACCTTGGCCTCGGTCACCATGCACGCCGCGGTGTCCTGGCGGACCGACACGACGCGCAGCTCGCCGACCACCTCGTCGGGGTAGTTCTGCTCGTCCTTGTGCGATCCCGGCGTCTTCTCCATCGGCGGCATCGGCTTCTCGTCGTCCGGCGACACGCGGTAGCCGGCGCTCGGCGTGACCAGGGTGCGCCGCCAGGCGTCGCCGCGCCGCATGATGAAGAGGCGGTTGCCGGGCTTGAGCCCGTCCTTCTCGCCCTTGTCGATGAAGACGACCTGGTTCGACCCGAAGAACTCCTCCGGGTGAATCGCCGCCAGCACGTGCGCCTGCACGTCCCCGTCGTTGCGGCGAGGCGGGACGATCTCGAAGCGCCGCGCGAGCGGCCCCACGCGCGCCCCGCGCTCGATGACCCCGAGTGACTCGACGACCTGCGCGCGCGCGACGCGCGATTGCGGGTCCCACTGGTCCACGCGCGCGGTGCCGTTGATCTGCACGATGGTCCCGGCCGCGGACGACTTGAGCGGCTTGAAGAGCGTCAGGTCCTGCCCGAGGTGCACCTCGTGGCCCTTGTCGACGTGGAGGTAGATCTCGTCGTAGTCGGTGAGGAACATCTTGTCCTCGGCCGATCCCGTGACGTCGCCCCACACCTCGTCCTTGTCGTCGTGGATCCATCCCTGGTCGCGAAGGAACAGCGTGTCGTGCGGCACCTGGCGCCTGCGGTCGACGAGCGTCTGCGACTGGTAGGGGAGCGGCACCGCCTGCGCCGGCAGGGTCGTCCCCGTGGCGCCGCCGCCCGGCGCCGACTCGCCCTTCAGGCGGACCTCGTCACCGGGGTAGATCCAGTTGGGGTTGCGGATCTGCGGGTTGTACGACCAGATGCGCGGCCACTGGTAGGGGTTCTGGAAGTAGTACCCGCCGATACCCCAGAGCGTGTCGCCGCGCCGGACGATGTGCGAGTAGGGAACCTCGCCGACGAACTCGCCGGCGCCCCCGACGAAGATGGGACCGTTGTCGTCGCCGTGCACCGTGCCGCCGCCCGCGCCGCGTCCGGCGCCGAGATCGAACGAGTCCTCCTCGTCGCCGGTGACCGGGTGCGCGCTCGACTCGGTGGCGTTGCCGCCGCCGATGGTGCCGTTGGGGGACGTCGTGTTCGGCCCGTAGGTGAAGCCGCCCTGCCCCGTCGGTGTGGGCGCGTACGACCCTGGCGTGGGCGACGGCGTCGGCGAGGGGACGGGACCCGGAGCGGGTGCTGGCGCAGGCGCCCCTCCGGTCGTCTGCGCGAACGCGGAGGCTGGGGTGAGAACGGCGAGCGCGAGGAAGAAGCCTCCCCGGCGAGGGACGGAAGAAAGAGCGCGTCTCATCGATGGTCCTCGGAAGCGGGCCCGGAGGGAGTGGCAGCCTGCATGGTCACGGGCGGGATGTGGCGCGCGGCCGAGCTCTGCGGGTAGGCCTGCGCGAGGCGGTCGAAGTACTCCTTCGCCTTGAGCGGATTGCCGAGCTTCTGCTGCGAGATGCCCAGCTTGAGCAGCGCATCGGGCGCCTTGTTGCCGGCCGGGAAGCGCGTCACCACGCCCTCGAACTGCTCGGCCGCCCGAAGGTAGTCGCCCTTGGCGAAGTAACACTCGCCCCGCCAGTACATCGCGTTGTCGGCGTACGGGTGGTCGGGATACTTCACGAGGAACGCGGCCAGCGCGTCGAGCGCGCGGTCGTACTGGCGGGCGCTGACCAGCGCGATCGCCGCCTCGTACGCGGGCTTCGCCGCCGGGTCGAGGGCGCCGCTGCCGCTCGAGGACGGGACCGTCGTCCGGTTGCCGGATCCGTCGTCGACGAAGGACGTGGTGCCGTCGTCCACGTTGCGCGAGCCGCGCTGCGAGCCGTAGAGGCGGATGGTCGGGCGGGGCGCCGGGTCCTCGGTGTCCGGGGAGTCCACGTCACCTTGCCCCTCGTCGCCCAGGTTCACGACCGGCGGGGGCGGCTCGCTGGGGGCAGGCTTTCGCGCCGGATACGCCTCGGCCGCGAAGTGCGTATCGGCCGCCTCGGCGGCGAGGATCTTGGCGTTCTCCTCGTCACGGTCGACCTGCAAGTGGTCGATTTGCTGGCTCATCTCGTCGAGATTCCGCTCCTCGGCGTCTCTGCACGCCGGCAAAGCGAGCGCTGAAACGAGGACGATGGGGGCGGGGCCCCATCCAGCAAACCTGGAACGGCTCATCGGGACCTTAAGCGTATGGCGGCGCATCTTTCCTGGCCAATTTACCGCTGCCGTAAGGCAATCGACGGGCCGGTTCTTTACCTCCGGGGCATTCTGAGGGAGGATCGGTGTTCTGCCTCACAGGGGACCGAAGTTGCCCACACCCGCTCGTAAACTCGCCAAGCTCGACCTCCGCAAGACGCTGTTCCTCTTGCCGAACATGATCACCCTGTCGAGCGTCTTCTGCGGGTTCGACTCGATCCGCCTGAGCGCCACGGCACAGGGCGACGACGACTACTACCGGGCGTCGCTGCTCCTCGTGTTCGCGCTGTTCTTCGACATGCTCGACGGGCGCGTGGCGCGCCTCACGAAGACGCAGAGCGCCTTCGGCCTGCAGATCGACTCGCTGGCGGACGCCATCTCGTTCGGCGTGGCGCCGGCGCTGCTCGTCTACAAGTGGTCCCTCTGGCAGCGCCCCACGCTGGGCCTCATCGCGGCCTTCATGTTCGCGGCGGCGGGCGTGGTGCGCCTCGCGCGCTTCAACGTGCTCTCGATGGGCGAGCAGGGCGCGCCCACGAAGCCCGGCAAGTACATCGTGGGCCTCCCGGTCCCGGGCGCGGCGGGGATCCTCATCTCCCTGGTGCTCGCCAACCACGCCATGGGCGACGAGCTGCGCCTTCACGGCCCGCGTTACGTCTGGGCGATGGTGGGCCTGACGATGTTCCTCAGCTTCTTGATGGTCTCGACCATCAAGTTCCGCAGCTTCAAGGACCTGCGTCTCAACGTGCGCACGCTGCTCCTCGTCGCGTTCGCGGTCGGCTCGAGCGCCATCGTGAGCCTGCAGACGAAGCCCGCGTTCGTGCTGGTGTGGCTCCTCTCCTGCTACGTGCTCATCGGCCTCGTCGAGAGCGTCCTCCAGCTCTCGCGACGTGCCGCGCGTCGCGCCGAAGCGCGGCGCAGCATTCCGCCGGTCAACTGATCCTGCATCGTCACGGACCTGGCCTCGATCGACGGCCATTTCGCAAGGCAGGCGGGGCATGGAGGGCCACTCCGCTAGAAGAGGGGCGCGATCGCACGCGAGCCACGTGCACTCGTGCGCGATTGCCCGGTTTCGGGTACCCGATTCCGGGCACCGTTACGTCGGCGAGGTCTTCGGCCAGTGTCTACCTACTCGCCGCAATCCTTCGCACGCGTGTGGCGACTACACGCCGCGACCAGCGCTCGTCTCGAGCAGACAGAATCGAACGCACGGTGCGGAGCGTGCACTGCACCGGGGCACCGTGTCGAAGCGCCTGGATTCCAAGAGTTGAGCGGCATCCTGGTGCAAAGACCCTGACCCGGATGTCAGCCCGTCGAACTGCTGGCACAACTGGCGCCATGACCATCCTTCGATTGCTCGCGTGCGGTTCGGTTCTGTTCGCAGTGGGTTGCTCCTCGAGCAGCGGCGGGAACGCCAGCGGCGGTGCCGACAGCGGGGGCTCGGACGGGACGACGGACGGCATGCGGTCCAGGCCGGACGGTGGGTCCGACGCGGCGGGCGACTCGGGCGGCGGGACCGGAGATGCTCCGTCGGACACGGGCTCCGGCGGCGACTCGATGGGTACGCCCGACAGCCCCTACGACGCGGGGCCCCCAGGCGACGCCACGAGCTGCGGTGTCAATGGCAACGCGATATGCAACGGCTATTGCGTCGACACGTACGACGACATTCACAACTGCGGCGGGTGCTTCATCGACTGCCCGGGCCCGAATCCCTATTGCGACAACGGCCACTGCACGACGCCTCCGTGTGACGGCGGGGCGTGCGGCACCAGCACGTTCTGCTGCGGCAGCGAATGCTGCACGGCCGGGCAACTCTGCTGCGACGTGCCGTCGAACACCCCGTCTTTCCCCAAGTGCACCGCCCCGGTCAACGGGACGTGCCCGGTGGGCTGCCTGGGGTGTCCCTGAGCGTCAGCGCGCCACGCGAAGGATCGCTGCGAGGCTCGCCTCGACGTCCGATTCGGTCGTCGCCCACGACGACACGCTGATGCGCATCGCCGCGCGCCCCTGCCAGACCGTGCCCCCCGCCCAGCAGGTGCCCTCGGCCTGCAGGGCGGCGATGACCCTCTCGTTCTTGGCCGCGTCGCCGAACGAGACGACCACCTGGTTGAGCACGACCTCGTTGAGGATCTCGAAGCCGGCCGCTGCGAGGCCCTCCGCGAAGCGGCGCGCGTGGCGGCACGTGCGCTCGATCATCTCGGCGAGGCCCTGGCGACCGAGCGTCCGGAGCGCGGCCCACACCTCCACCCCGCGGGCGCGCCGCGAGAGCTCCGGCGTGTGATCGCTCGGGTTGCGGTGCGGAGTGTCGGTCGGCAGGTACTCCGCGGTGATTGCCATGGCGCCGCGGAGCGCGTGCACGTCGCGCACGAAAGCGATGCCGTTGTCGTACGGCACGTTGAGCCACTTGTGCGCGTCGGTCGCCCACGAGTCGGCGCCTTCGATTCCCGCCACGAGGGCTCGCAGCGTCGGCGACGCCGCCGCCCAGAGGCCGAATGCGCCGTCGACGTGCACCCATGCGCCGCCGGCGTGCGCGTGCTCGACGAGGGGTCCGAGCGGATCGACCGCGCCCGAGTTCACGTTGCCAGCCTGCGCGCACACGATGGTCGGGCCGGCGATGGGCGGCAGCATCTCGCGGCGCATCCGGCCCTGCCCGTCCACCGGCACGCGCACGACGCGCTGCCGCCCAAGCCCCAGCAGGCCGAGGGACTTGAAGAGCGTCGGGTGCGCCTCTGCGCCGAGGACCACCGTGATTGGCGGCGCGCCGAAGAGGCCGTCCGCTTCGACCTTCCATCCGGCGCGCTCGAGTACGGCATGCCTCGCTGCCGAGAGACACGTGAGATTCGCGACCGTGGCGCCCGTCACGAAGCCCGCGCCCGTACCGGCCGGCAGCCCGAGCACGTCCACGAGCCACGCGAGCGCGACTTCCTCGAGCGCTGCCACGCCGGGCGTGGGCGCCCAGAGGCCCGCGTTCTGGTCCCAGGCCGTCGCGAGCCAGCTCGCGGCCACGGTCACCGGCAGCGCGCCGCCGATGACGAAGCCGAAGAAGCGCCCGCCCGGCATCGCCATGGTCGCCGGACCCACGACCTCGTCGAGCACGCGGAGCGTCTCGGCCGGGTCGCTCTCGTTGTCAGGCAGCGGGTGACGCAGGCGATCGAGGGCCTCGAGCCCGCGCGGTGCGACGGGCCGCGCATCGATGCCCTCGAGGAACCGGATGGCGCGCTCCGTGGCGTCGCGCAGCAGAGAAGCGGGAACGCGGCGGCTCACGTGTCGCCGAGTCTACTGCTTTGCATTCAGTGGGTCGATCACCGCGGTGCTGCGCGATACGATCTTGCACCAGTCGCGTTGAAGCGTGGTGCGCACGCGCGCTCGAACCGTACGGCGCTGGCTCCTCGCGTGCGTCATCGCCGCGATCGTGCTCCTCGTGACGGCCCTCGGCGCGAGGCTGCTCTACGGCCTGTTGCTCGCAGCGTCTTGGCCCACGTGAGGCATCGAGTCCCCTTTCCGTGGGCGCATCCAGGCAGTCGATCGCAGCGCGTCGATGAATCGTGCAAAGAATCTCGTCCTCTTGCTGCCCGACGACGGCACGTCCGGTGCAACCGAGCGAGGAATGACGCAGACGACCTGGGTGGTCCTCGTTCCGTGCGCGCTCCTCCTCTTCGCGTGCGACGACGACCAGCGACCGCCGGCCGCGTATCCCGTCGTCGTCGCGCAGCGGGCCGACTCGACGGTACCGCCTCCACCCATCTTCGTCTCCTCGACGTCCGGCACCTGCGACGAGGCGGACACCTCGGGCTGCGACAACCGCTGCGCCGACGGCGACGCGCAAGCCTGCGAGCAGCTTCGCGCGACGTATTTACGCGCGTATCCGGTTCCGCCAGCCGCTACGAACGTCCAGGTCAGCGGCGGCGCGCAGGTCGTGCAGTTCTTCGGCCCCGTCGAGAACGTGTACATCGGGCAGCCAGCGCTGCATCACTAACCTGCCTCACGCGAGGCTCGCTGCCCCGAGGAGGGGGCGACACGCGAGGGTCGGAAGCGACTCGTCAGCGTGGGGGGCCGCGTTCTCGATGAGAGGTCTCAGGAACAGTTCCGTGAGACCGCGGCAGAACTTCGCGATCTTGCGCGCCGCCATACGGCTCGCTGACGTAGCCCCCGAAGGGGCTCGCGAGCGCGCTCCTTTAGGCGACGCACGCTCTTACGAGGTCGGCCACCGCGTCCGCCAGCTTCCTCACCCGGTCCGCAGTCTCGCCAGCGTAGTCAGTCGCCCGACGAGATTCCGTACGCTCGCCGCAACTCATCGAGCGTCGAGGTACGCGACTCGTACGTGACCCGCTGCTGAAGAAGGACGCCCTGCCGCCAGAATGTTGGGTCGTCCACACGGATCCCGAGCGCGGCGAGATAGCGAAGCAGCATTTCCCGGTCCAAACGCTCGCGGATGCGCCGCGCGCCGTAGCGCTCCGCCTCCTCGAACGGCTGCACCTCGCCTTCCGCGTAGAACTCCCACCGCTCCGAGTACCTGCCGGCGCGGACGGCCCGAAGGGTGTGCAGCGGCGGGGCGGCGCGTGGTGCGATCATCATGAATGCCGTCGCCGGGTAGGCGTACTGGTCGGCGGGGATGTGCGTCGCGAGGACGGCCTCGCAGCCGATCACCTCGGACAAGTGTCCGCACCAGGAATACGAATCGCCGCCGAGATGGTTGTTGACCAAGTTCGCGGTCCACTCGTTGCCGCTCGTACGCGCAAGGATCTCGCGCGTGGGTGGGGTCTGTAGAGGCGATAGGGCAAGCACGCCGTCAGGGAACACGGCGGGGATCTCCACCTGCTCGAACTGGCGCTGGAGCTTGCGCCACCAGGCGAGCGTTGCCTCGGCTACGGCGTCGAACGGCGCGCGCAGGAAGCCAACAGTCCACCCGATTGGCACGTGGCCACAACCAAAGACGATCGAGCGCTCGCTTGCCACGAGCGCGAGTCTACAGCTCGATCAGTTCTCCGGTCTGCCGCAGCTTCCGCAGCTCGCCGACGCGGACGTGCTGGTCGTCGGGCAATCACATCTGCGGCGCGCACGTCGAGACGCCGGCGCCGACCACCGCGTCCGCCAGGCTCGCGATGGTGACGACCGAGCCGTCGCTCGGGCGATAACGCTGCACGGTGGCGCGGCTAAGGGGCGCGGTGAACGTGTAGAAGTCGCCGCCCCAGAAGGCGACCGCCCAGCCGCCGGCGACGTAGATTCCGGGCAGGCTCACCTGGTTGGTCACGATGGCGGTGCTCTTGTCGATCTGGCCGATGTTTCCGCCGGTGCCCATCGGCGTCGTCACGTAGAAGCCGAACAGCTGGCCTGCGCCGGTGCCCGTAAGCTCGGAGCCGTAGATCGCCGGCGAGACTTGCCCGATGGTGCGCGTGACGAACGTGCTCGTGTCGAGCGCGCCGAGGATGATGTGGGGCAAGCCGGTGTCCAGTGCGCCCGCGAGGTAGAGCGTCTCGCCGCCGTCGCCGATGGGGCCCGCGTCGGTCATGTCGGCCGAAAAGCCCATGCCGAATTGTTGAGGGAAGCCGCCGTTTCGGGGAACGAAGGGCGTCGGCTGGCAGGCGGCAGTCTTGGTGCTCACGCGATAGAGTTCCCCGCCCTCGAAGACGACGTACGCGATGCCCGAGCGCGACACCGCCATCGAGAACGGCGACCCCGGGCCGGGGCACTGGATGATGCCGATGGTGACGTCATCACGTCGCAGAACGTGCTGATGAGCTTCTACCCGCCCACGGCAAGCTTCAACACGGAGTCACCAGATTGGTCGGCGATTACAGCGTGAGCGAACGTTC
>DATJYG010000551.1:0-2246 GCA_035499695.1 Polyangiaceae bacterium | reverse complement strand
GAGTCCATCTACCGGCGCTACGCCATCGTGTCGGTGTCCGACCTCGCCGAGGGCGTGCTCAAGGTGGCGCAGCTCAACTCGCGCGAAGCGCTCGCGGGCGGCGTCCCGAATTCGAGAACAAGCACAGAACAAGCACAATTTACCGATGGAGGCGGGGATGCACGTCGTGCGCCGAATCGCTAACTCGTTGCGACGTTGGTGCCGGAGGCGGGGGTCGAACCCGCACGAGGGGTGAACCTCACGGGATTTTGAGTCCCGCGCGTCTGCCAGTTCCGCCACTCCGGCGTCGAAAGGGCGTGGAAAGCTAGCAACGCGCTCGCGAGTTGGTCAAAGCGCGCGAAAAAGGCTCACCCGCCCGAGGCGTTGCTCGAGCGGGTGAGCGTGAGTCGGAGCGAGGTGGGTTCAGCGATAGAGGCTCTTCAGCGAACCCCACGTCGTGCCGCGCGTCGGCGTCGGCGCGATCGACTGCAGCGTCAGCACGGCGTCCTGGAAGTCGACGTCGCTCGACGCGTACGGCAGGTCCTCGAAGCACTCCCAGAACATGCCGGTGTACTGGTTCGTTCCGGCGTACGTGAGGATCTGCGGGTGCCCGCCGGGATTACGGGCGTCCTGCGAGTAGAACATGCCGCCCGGGCCCTGCAGGTAGAAGCCGAAGTTGCTGGCGTCGACGCCGGTGTAGGTGGTCGTGCCCTGCAGCGCGTTCGAGTTGTCGTACAGGCTCACGGCGAGGTGACCGCCGCCCGAGAACACGCAGAGCGCGTACCAGCCCTGGCTCGCCGCGCCGGGGAAGACCTGGAACGTGGTCGGAGTGGACTCGCTCGCGTTGTAGATGCCGATGTTGTTCTGATCGGCGTAGCCCGCGATCTCGACCTTGAGCGTGAACATCGCGCCGAGGTTGGTGGCCTGCCACGTCTCGAGATCGAGCTGTTGCGTCAGCGTGTTGAGCGTCTCGCCCACGCTGTTCAAGTACGTCTGCAGGCTGATGCCGTCCCAGCCCGTCTGCAGCGGGACCTGAGGCGAGCGCAGCGGATACGCAGCGTTCGCGGGCGGTGCGCCGAGCACGGCGAGGGCCGCAACCAGCGATGAAGTGAGTCCGACTGCTCGGAGCAGTTTCCCAAGACGCATGTTGCCTCCCCGTTCGGCGTCGTCGCGGCGACACATCTTAAGACGCCGCAGAAGCGCCGAATGGCTGACGGATTCACGGACACCGGCTCGATTCGAGCTGCAGGCGACGACTTGCGTCGCACCTTTGACCACATTGATTGTACGCACGGAGGGTGGCTTCCTCCAAAGGCAAACGACGAATCCTCAACGCTTACGCGAGTATGGAGCGCTGAACTCCGTTTGCCCCGGGCATACACTCCAGGTCCGGCCGGGTCTGCATCGGGGAGCCCGGCTCGGCTATCTTGGCCGGGTGCAGGGCGCGGCGCCGACCTGCAGGGTCTTCGAGGCCGGATCTTTCAAGGAGGCATGAGGATGTGGCGAGGCCCCCGGGCCGCAAGGAAGTTCGCGGTCATGGCGCTGATCGCGCTCGCGTTCGCCGTGCTGCAGGGCTCGCCCCGGACGGCGCTCGCGGCGCGCGCCCTGCGTCCGATGCCCGACGCGAGGCCGGCCCCGGTGGCGGTGGGCCCCGGCTTTCCGATCGTGCGCGACCAACCGTACGTCATCGCCCACCGCGCCCCGATCCACCTGCGCGTGCGCCCGACCCTTTACCTGCCGCTTGCGTTGTGGCGTCCGGTCGCCGTTCGCCGCGTGCCGGCGGAGCGCCTCGCGTGGCGCGACAGCGAGCCGCTCGCCATCGCCGAGGGCTGGACCGAGACGAGCTTCGACTGCAATCAGCCGGGGCGACATCTCGATCTCGAGCTCGTCTCGGGCCGCGTTCAGATCGACTTCATCGAGGTGGTGTTCGAGAACGGCGATTGCCAGGTGATCGACTTCGCGAACCGCTCGCACGCTCCGGGGGTCTATTCGCTTCTCGACCTGGGCGAGGTCCGCACGGTCGACCACGTCCGCGTCATCGCGCGCGCACGCTCCGACATGGCGCGCATCGCGCTCATGCTGCGGCGCTGACGCCGCGAGGCACGGAGGAGTCCCGCATGCAGCTCGACGGCGTCCATCACGTGACCTGCATCACCGGCGACATCGGCGCGAACCTCGAGTTCTACACGGGCGTGATGGGGTTGCGGCTCGTGGGCAAGAGCGTCAATCAGGACGACCCGTACGTCTATCACCTCTTCTACGCCGAC
>DATJYG010000550.1:0-4438 GCA_035499695.1 Polyangiaceae bacterium | reverse complement strand
GCGGTTTCTCTCGTGACAACTGCAGCTTCTCTCGTGACGGACGCAGTTTCTCTTTCGTCCGGAGCAGTTTCTCTCTCGACGACTGCAGTTTCTCTCTCGAGAACCGCAGTTCTCACGAGAGAAGCAGCTCCGTCTCTCGTGTCGGACGCAGTCCTCACCAGAGAAACAGCTCTCCTCACGAGAGAAACGCCGGTCCTCTTCTGATGAACGTGCCGCTTCCTCTCGATGAGGGGTCTTTCCCTCGGTCCCAGCGACGGCTTCGCGAAATGGGGCACCTTGCTTTCCTCGTCCTCGAAGATCTTCCGCGTTGCCTGGGCCGTGCTCGAGTCATGGCCCGCAGGATCGAGCACGTCGGCTGCGTCCAACTCGTCGTCGGCATCCCCCAAGTAGCCCTTCTGCGCGTCCACGAGCGCCATCTTGCCGTCCTGCGCGACCATCGCCTCGTCGACGAGCTCCTCCAGCAGGCGCTCGGGCGGCGGATGCGGCGTGCTCATGACGCCTCCTCCTCACCAGCCCCGAGCTCCGCCGACAGGCCGAGCACTTCGCGCGCGAGCCGGCGGATGCGCTTTCTCCGTTGTCGAGGTCCTTCTTCGCGCAGCCAGATTAGGACGGCGATTCGGTTGCGCTGCCGAACCCCTCGTGCGGTGGAGCAAGGGAGTGGCGCCCCGCGCGAGCGGGCCGAAATGGTTGATCTAGAATCTCCAGGGATTGGCCAGAAGCGCATTCCCCATTCTCTACGCGCTGTCCTCGCTCGCCGTCGGGTGTGGCTCGCGCACGGGATTCGTGCTGGAGAACGGCGAACCGGATGCCGGGGCACAGCCAGCGCCCATGAGCGCCTGCGGAGCCGTCGCCGTCGCATCCCCATGCCGGTCTTGGCAGCCCGTGGGCATGAATCGCCGCGTATCCCCGGTCGGCATTGGCCGCGGTTTCGCCGTCATACCGTCCCACGGTGGTGCCCTCGTGGGTTGGTTCAGCGCACCGATGGCCCCTTCGGTGCAAACGCGCGCGCTGAACATCGACGGAACGCCGCGCTCTACGATCGTTTCGCACGGATCCTTTCCGAGCCTCATCTTCAACGGTTCGCTCTCCCTCTCGGCAGGACCGTCGTGCAGCTTCGGCCTGCTGGCTGCCGGCGATGGTGACCAGACGTGTCGATTTGCAGCGCTGGATGGTGACGGCAGTCCGATGGGTGCACCTGTCGCGTTGCGCGGGTACACGCAATGCGACGACATCGGGCGGTCTCCGGCAGGGTTCTCCTTTCTCGCTTCCGCAGGGGGATCGCTGGACCTGGTGGCCGTCACGACGGGCGCCTCCACGCCGCTCGGGCCGCTCGCACAGCCCCGGCCGCCCTCTTTTCTGGGTCACCGCTTGGTGCTGCCCGACGAGTCGTTCCTAATCCCGACGGCATCGGCCACAGACGGTGGCGAAGCAGCGCTCGTCATCGAACACTACGACGCGTCGGGAGCCCGCCTCGCCGAGGGAGCAACGCTCGGACCGGCCTCGCAGCTCCCAGTACTCCTGGCTCGGGCCGACGACTCCGTCCTTGCGTCGTTCCGTTGTCCATCGTTGGCGCCGCCTTGCCTGTACGTCCAGCCGCTCACGCTCGAAGGCAGCGCCGTGGCGCCCGCGTCCGTTCTGGCGCTCGCGGGCAATCCGGCCCCCGACGGAGCTTCCTCGCTCGACAGCAGCCCGAGTGGGGACGTCATCATCACGTGGCCGCAGAACCGACTGTTCTTGCAGGAGCTCGATCCTCGAGGCGTCCCTCGCGGCCCAGCGACGAGCATCGATCTCTACGCTCAGTTCGGCGCTCAGCTCGAGCAAGTCCGTGTGCTCGTCGGCGACGACGGCGATCACGCTCTCCTCCTCTTCTCGGGGGATCCCCGCGACGGGGACGGACCCGGCGTGTACGCGCTGCCGCTCGCGTGCTCGGCGCACTGAACGCCAATCGGAGTGGCCCGAAGCCGAGCCGGCGGTAGCTTCCAATCGTGCGCGCCGCGTGGTGCTCGGTCCTCTTGCTGACGGCCAGTTTAGACGGCGATTCGGTTGGAGGTGCAATGGGCGCCTAATCGCTCGTTACCTTGCCTCGCACTCACGCCGCTTCCGCCACCCAACTCGCTTGCACTGCCTTCTCGCCGGTCGTAGGCGTCGCATCTGATGCTAGAGCTGCGAGCAGCATGCGCATCGAATCTCTGGGCGGCTTGACCGTTCGCATCACCGGTGGCGAGGATCGCGAGGGCGGCGGCGATGGGCCCGTGGTCGCGCTCCTGCACGGGTTCGGCGCGCCCGGTGACGACCTCGTGCCTCTCGCGCGCGTCATCGACGTGCCGCGCTCGACGCGCTTCGTCTTCCCGGAGGCGCCCCTCTCCGTTCCCGGCTCCGGCGGCGGACGCGCCTGGTGGATGATCGACGCCGAGCGCTTCGCGCGACGAGAGAGAGGCGAGGACCTGTCGCGCGAGGTGCCGGCCGGGATGCGCGAGGCACGCGAGCGTGCCGTCGCCATGCTCGACGCCGTGGAAGCCGCGCTGCGGCCCGCGCGTCTGGTCATCGGCGGCTTCTCGCAAGGCGCGATGCTCTCGTGCGACATCGCCCTGCGGACCGAACGTCCGCTCGCCGGGCTCGCCATGCTGTCAGGATCGTTCGTGGCCGCCGACGAGTGGACGCCGCTCATGCCTCGGCGGAAGGGTCTTCGCGTCTTCGCGAGTCACGGGCGCCGCGACCCCCTCCTTCCATTCGCAACGAGCGAACGATTGCGCAGCGCGCTCGACGACGCAGGCTTGCCCGTGCGTTGGGTCCCGTTCGACGGCGGCCACGAGATCCCTCCGGCCGCGCTCGATGGGCTCGTCGCGTTCCTGCGCGACGTGATGACATAGGGCGCCGCGCGAACGCTCGGTGTCCGTGGCCGTGGCCGTGGCGGTGACCGAGTCTGTGACCGACACCGACACCGACACGGAGTCGGTGTCGGACTCGACTCGGTCTCCTCATCGGGGGATCGAGGCGAGCTTGGACATTCGCCCTCACCCCGCCGCGAGGGCTGCTGCAGCCCGTGACTCGACATCACCTGGGCTTCTGGCCATCCTGTGTTGCGGTCCATGCCGCCGGACGAGGCCCCTCACCCGTCGTCGCCCATCGAGGCCACCTTCACGGCGTCGGTCGATCCGGACAGTGACTCGCGGCCCCGACCCGCGAAGCTCCTGAACGTCGAGGCGCTGGTCGGCGTGCGCCTCGCGCAGTTCCGCGTCGTGGAGCGGCTGGGTGCTGGCGGCATGGGCGTCGTCTACCGAGCCGTGGACGAGAAGCTGCGGCGCGAAGTCGCGATCAAGGTCCTCGCGGCGCGTCCCCGCAAGGACGACGAGAGCCGTCGGCGCCTGCTGCGCGAAGCGCGCAGCGCGGCGTCGTTCGCCCATCCGAACATCGCCACCATCTACGAAATCCACGAAAGCGATGGCGTCGCCTTCATCGCGATGGAGCTCGTGGAAGGCGAGTCGCTGCGCCAGCGCCTGCAGCGCGGACCGATCGCCTTGCAAGACCTGGCTCGATGGGCCGTCGAGATCACCCGTGCGCTGGGACGCGCGCACAGGAGCCGAATCGTCCACCGCGACCTGAAGCCCGAGAACGTGATGGTCACTCACGAAGGACACGTGAAGATCCTCGATTTCGGGCTCGCCAAGCCGTTGGCCGACCTGGTCCAGGCCGAAGCGGGCGACGACGCCGCGCCCCCCTCGAGCCTCACCAGGGCCGGCCGCATCGTGGGCACGCCGCAGTACATGTCGCCCGAGCAAGCGCGGGGAAGCAGCGTGGACGAGCGCAGCGACGTGTTCTCTCTGGGCGCGTTGCTCTACGAGCTCGCATCGGGCGTCGCCCCCTTCGGCTCCCGGCAGCGTCCGCGCGAGCCGCTCACCTGGGGGAACGGCGAATCACCCGACTGGTCACGACCCGACCTGCAGGAGGTCGCGCCGAGCATTCCGCCGCCGCTCGCGCGGGTGCTCGACAGGTGCCTGGCGTTCGAGCCGAGGGACCGTTTCGCGAACGGCGACGAGGCCGCCGATGCGCTCGAGGCGGCGCTCGAGTCGCTGGAGCTGCGGGCACCACCCCCGAGGCGCGCCGGACCTTCTTGGCTCATCGTGGGAGCGGCGCTGGCCGCGGTCGTCATCGCCGCGAGCGCGGCCTTTGCGCTGCGTCGGGCGCATCCGACGGGCGGCGCTGCGGCGACGTCGCCCACGGCGACGGAAGCCGAGACGGGCGAGCGTCTCGTCGTCCCCGACATCCAGCACGTCGACCTGAGCGATTTCCTGTCCGCGGCCACCGCCGACGTGAAACGGATGGATCCGCGAGCGGAGCTCGTCACCGCCACCCTTCGGTTCGTCGTCGACGGGACCGTGGACGCTTCTCGCCCGAATCAGTCCGCTGGCAGCGCCATCTTCGAGATCCCGACCACCGG
>DATJYG010000549.1:0-12661 GCA_035499695.1 Polyangiaceae bacterium | reverse complement strand
CTGATGGCCCCCGGGCACCGGCACGACGGCCGCGTCGCCATCGACCTGAACGGGCAGCGTCTCCGGCTGCGTGAGACCGTCGACGAGGACGCGCAGGTCGTTCTCGACCGCGGCCCGGGTGGCCGGCGAGAGCACCCGCATCAGCGCGGGGTAGCTCCTGCGCGCAAGCACGCGGCGTAGCTGGTCGAGGGCCTGCTCCGGCGTCCTCGCCCCGCCTGGCAACGTGCCCGCCGCCGTCACCGCGTAGCGGCCGTTGCGCAGGTCGAGCGCGGCCTCCTCTCCGTCCGCATACCGGAGGCGCGCCGTGGCCTCGACGCGCACGTCCGGCCCCCCGAGAGCGCGCGCTTGCTCCGCCAGCTCCTCGCGTTCCTCGGCGACCATCTGCGTCACCTGCGTCTCGCTCCGCGCCTCGCGCGACGGCGTCGAGAGCATCGCGTAGATGGTCGCCCCGTCCCCCCGCGCCGCCGCAGCTGCGTACGCTGCCGCCGCCGCGTGGGGATCGGGCACCTGGCGCGACGCGCACCCGAGCAGCAGGGGCAGAGCTGCCAGCGCAGCTCGCACCTACGAGACCTCCGCCTTCGCGATGACGATGTCGAAGTCGTACTCGTCGCGCCAGAGGCTCGCCTTGCCGCCGACGGTCCACTCCTCGAGCTCGCGGTCCTCGGCGCCGCGCAGGAACAGCGTGACCTTGCCCGCGCCGCGGTCGATCGCCGCGCGCACGCTCTCGATCTTCTGCTTGTGCTCGCGATCGAGCGCGTCGGCGATGCGCAGGATGGCGGCGAGCCCGCGCACCTTGCCGCGCGCCTCCTTCGAGAGCTCGCGGTAGTTCGGGTGCGTCGCGTCGGGCGGTCCCTTGCGGTGGTAGCGCGCGAGGTTGGCGACGATCGCGCGCTCCTCGGGCTTGAGGCCCATCAGGTCGGCGTGCTGGATCAGGTAGTAGCTGTGCTTGTGATGCCCCGAGTAGTGGATGAAGTCGCCGATGTCGTGGAGCATCGCGGCGGCGCGCAGCAGCAGCCGATCGCGGTCCCCGAAGGCGTGCACGGCGTGCAGGTCGTCGAAGAGCTGCGTCGCGAACTTGGCGACGTGCCGCGCGTGGTTCTCGTCGAAGTGGTAGTGGCGCCCGAGGCGCGCGCACCCCTCGAGCACGCGCTCGGCCTCGCCGGCGGCGTCCCACACGTGGAAGAACTTGTCGACCAGCTCCTCGAGCATCCCCTGCGCGAGCCCCACGCCCGGCGCGAGGATCGTCGGCAGCTCGAGCTTCTTGGCGAGCCGCAGGAAGATGGCCGCCGCCGGCACGAGGGTGTCCGCGCGATCGGGGCGTAGCTGGTACTCGTCGCGGCGCTCGCTGTTCGTCATGCCGCAGAGCTTCTTGTAGAGCGACTTCGCCGCCGACACGTCGATGGCGCGCCCCTTGGCGGGCGCGAGGTCGTAGAGCGTGTCGATGTTGCCCCCGGTGCCGACGAGCACGTCCACCTTGCCGAGCTGCGGCAGCGCCTCGCCGAGCGCACGGTCGACGGCCTCCTCGAGGAGCTTCTCGCGCTTGCGGTCGATGGTCTTCTGCCCCTTGAGGTACGCCTCCAGCATGCGCACCGTGCCGAGCGGCAGCGACATGGTGAAGGCGGTGGTCCCCTTGTCGAGCAGCGTGAGCTCGGTCGAGCCGCCGCCCACGTCGACGAGAAGGGCCCGCTCGCCCTCGAGCGGGACGCGGCGCGTGACGGCGAGCTGGATGAGGCGCGCCTCCTCGATGCCCTCGATCGTCTCGACCTCGATGTTCGCCTCGCGGCGTGCGCGCTCGACGAGCGTGGCGCCGTTCTTCGCCTCGCGAACGGCGCTCGTGGCGATGGCGCGGTAGGCGTCGCACTTGGCGCGGTCCATCTCGGCGCGGAAGTTCCGCAGCGCATCGCAAGCCTGACCTATCGAGGCGGGGGCGAGGCGGCCGCTGAGGAAGACCTCGGCTCCGAGGCGTACGGGCGCGCGGAGCGTCGCCAGGTCACGCCACGGCTCGGCTCCGTCGCGCTCGTCGAGGAGCGGGAGCTGGGGCCTGACCGAGCCAGGAGGCGGCGAAGCCGTCCCCGTCTTGGGAGAGGGCGCGCTCGCCTCGACGATGCGGAGCCGCAGCGCGTTGGATCCGACGTCGATGGCGGCGAAGCGCGGCATGCTCAGAAACTAGCGGCAGGCTATCCCATCGGCTAGCGTTTGGGGCGCGTGTCGACGCGCGCTTTCCTCGCCACCCTCGCCAGCGTGATCATCTCGATGGCTGCGGCCACGGGCTGCGGCGGGGAGGACGCCAAGTCTCCCACGATCCTGCGCCCGCTCGACGAGCCGCATGCCGTCCAGATCATGGCGAGCATCTTCAAGGATTTCGGCCTGGAGCCGGTCCGCAACCGGATGATCTCGTTCGGGACGGGCGACACGCAGCTGAGGCTCGACGTCGCCGCCAAGGGCAAGCAGTTCGGCATCGCGTACATCACGTGGCAGGACGCCGACAAGCTCGGGGACGCGCTGCCGAAGCGCCGCGACCCGGACGCGATCATCATCGTGCACGGCAACGGGCAAGACGCGGACGTGCACGCGGCGCTGCTCTTCGCGGCCGACTACATGCAGGACGACCTCTCGGGCGAGGCGCACACGTCGACGAGCATCGCCGCCCGGCAGAAGCTCGAGCTGGCGACGCGGGACGTCCTGCGGCGCGCGGCGCACGAGGGCTGGCAGTGAGCTCGCGCCGCCTCCTCTCCCTCGGCGGGGCGCTGACCGCCCTGGGCATCGCCATCGCCGCGACCGCTCCGGTGCTCGGGACGGCGGGAGCCGAGCGCACCCGCACCACGGAGTTCCTGGGCGGAATCGTGCTGGTCGCCGGCTGGGCTCTCCTGGCGTGGGGGATCCACCGGTTCGGCCGGGTGGCGGATTGAGCTAAAGCTCGCTTCGGAGGACGACGACCCCGGTGTCCGGGGCGAGCTTCGGAGTCCTCACTGCGGCCCAGCCGAAGCCGCGATCGGTGATGTTCAGCGTGCCCTGGGCGGGGCCGGCCGCCGTCTGGCCGAGGAGGTCGACGCCGCCGAGGGCCTTCTCGTTCACCTGCGGCGTCGTCGGCGCCGGGTACACGCCGCTCTTGTCGAACACGGCCACGTAGAACACGGGGATCTTCCCCTCGTCGCCCGTCTTGCGCGCCTGCTCGGTCAGCTGGTCCTGAAGCGACGCCTGCAGGTGCCGCGCGAAGAAGCGGTAGGTCCACCCCGTGACGAACACGGCGCCCGTGGTCCCGTCGGGGCGCTTGACCGGCGCGCCCGCGATCCAGTCCTCGTCCGGCCCGTTCTTCGCCGGCGCGTTCGGGAAGGCGCCCGTCGCGGTCGTGTACGCATCCTTCGCCTTCGACAGCGCCGGGAAGATGGAGAAGAGGTTCTGCCCCGCCATCACGTCCTCCTCGAGGTCGTTGCGGATGGCCACGCCGCTGGCGTCGGCGAGCGCGAAGAACGTCGACTTGGCGACGTCCAGATCCTGCACCTGACGCCGCACCTGAAGCAGCGCCTTGCGCACGCCTGCCACGTCCTGCTTGGGGTCCGCCCCGTTGGCCAGCAGCGACCCGAGCTTCGTCGCACCCACCGGCAGACCGCGCTCGACCTCGCCCACGTCCTTCTCGACCAGCGCGCCGAGGTTCGCGACGTCGGCCGAAGCGAGCCGTGCGCTCTCTTTCGCCTGATCCTTGCAAGCCAGCACGCCGGGGAAGAGGAGGAGAGCCGCGACCGCGGCGAGCACATGGACTCTCATTGGCGCCCGCATCCTACGACGGCTCAGGGCGCCGCGCCCTTGGCTCCTTTTGCTACGTTCGGCGGGCAAGTGACCCAGCCGAGCTCCGCCCCGCCCCTGCCGAAGCTCGGTCCGTACGACGTGCGCGGCAAGATCGCCGACGGCGGCATGGCGGCGGTTTACGTCGCCAAGCGCGACGACCGGCTCGTCGCCATCAAGGTGATTCGCGACGAGTTCGCGCGGACCAAGGAGTTTCGCACCATGTTCCTCGACGAGGCGGCCATCGCCGCGCGCCTCGAGCACCCGAACGTCGTGCGCTACTTCGAGCTCGGCGGCGACGCGGCGGGGCCGGCGTACATCGTCATGGAGCTGCTCCAGGGCCAGTCGCTCTGGGCCGTGTGGGAAGCGGCCCACGCGCGCGGCGTGAGGCTGCGGTACGACGTGCTGGCCTGGATCGGCGCGCGCGTGGCCGAGGGGCTGCACTACGCGCACGAGCTTCACGGGGAGGACGGGACGCCGCTCGACATCGTGCACCGCGACGTCAACGCGACGAACATCTTCGTGACGTACGACGGGGCCATCAAGATCATCGACTTCGGGCTCGCCAAGGCTGCGAACCGCGCGTCGAAGACGGCGGCGGGGATCATCAAGGGCAAGGTCGCGTACATGTCGCCCGAGCAAGCCGTGGGCGCGCCGGTCGATCGGCGGACCGACATCTTCGCCCTGGGCACGACGCTCTGGGAGATCGCGTGCGACCGGCGCCTCTTCAAGCGCTCCGACGAGGTGGAGACGCTGCGACGCGTCCACGCCGCGGAGGTGCCCGATCCGCGCTTGCTCGTCGCCGGGTTCCCCGACCGGCTCTGGTCGATCCTGCAGCACGCCCTCGAGCGCGAGACGGAGAAGCGGTATGCGACCGCCGCTCAGATGGCGCGCGATCTCGACGCGTTCGCCGATGGTACGGTGAACCAGCAGGTGGTCGCGGAGGTGATGAACGAGCTCTTCGCCCAGGAGAAGGCGCACGCGACGGCCTGGATGACCGACGCGAGCGCACCCGGCTCACGTCCCTCGAAGGAGCCGCTCAAGCGCCGCTCCACGTTCCTCGAAGACGAGGGTGACGTGCGGCCATCGGCGCCGGCCGCGATCCCTCCTGCGCCGGTCGCCGCCGCGCCCGCCGACTCGCTCGCGCGTCGCCTGGCACCGGCGCTACTCGCGATTGCAATCGTCATCGCCGTCGTCGTGATTGCCGCTCTCGCGTTGCGCTGACGACGCGGCGCTGACGAAAGGAGGTTTGGGGGAGGGGCCCCAAACCAGACAACCTGCGAGTGCCGAAGGAGGGACTTGAACCCTCACGCCTTTGGGGCGACGGATTTTGAATCCGCTGCGTCTGCCATTCCGCCACTTCGGCCTGCCGCCTGCCGTCGAGGGCAGGTGATAACGGCAATCCTTCTAGCATTGACCGATAAGGCGATAGGCGGTTATCTGGCTTTCCCCATGGCGACCTCCCTCCGCGCCCATCTCAACGAGCTCGCGTCCAGCTTCGCCAACGGCGTGCTCGCGGCAATCCGCACCGCCTCGATCGAGGA
The DNA here is from genome assembly GCA_035499695.1 of Polyangiaceae bacterium. GTDB lineage: Bacteria > Myxococcota_A > Polyangia > Polyangiales > Polyangiaceae > Palsa-1150. Next base: position 7,334 of record DATJYG010000549.1, on the reverse strand, counting down.
CCTGCTCGCCGAGTCAGGCAGCGGACGTCGCCTGCCGGGCGTCCGGGGCGGCGCCGGTCGCGCCGCGCGCGGTTCCGGTCGGCTGCCCCGCCGCTCGGCCGAGGACATCGGTCGCGTGCTCGAGCGTATCGCCGGCCTCCTCAGGGCGGCCCCCAAGGGACTGCGGGCCGAGGAGATCCGCCAGCGGCTGAACCTCCTCTCCAAGGAGCTGCCCCGTCCTCTCAAGGAGGGCCTGGCGACCGGCCGGCTCGGCAAGAGCGGCAACAAGCGGGCGACCACCTACTTCCTCAAGGGTGGGGGTGCCCCGGCGGCCAAGAAGGCTGGGCGCAAGCCGGCTCGGAAGAAGTAGCGGTTGGCGCGGTTCTGGCCGTTGTGGTAAACCGCGCACCCTCATGCCGAGCGACGCGATTCAGTGCAAGCCCCTCGAGGTCGTCGTCAGCGACCGCGGGATCGAGCGCGCCATCAAGATGCTCAAGCGAAAGCTCGCTTCCGAAGGCGTGCTCCGCGAGCTGAAGATGCGCCGCCACTACATGAAGCCGAGCGTCAAGCGCCGGAAGAAGCAGGCCGAGGCCGCCCGTCGCCGCCGCAAGCGCGCGAAGGTCGAGGCCGCGACGCCGCGCGGGTAGTGCCATGTCCGGTTCCACGCTCTCGCGCTACGGCACGAGCGCGCGACCGGCGCCGTATCCTCTCTTCTATCCGCCGCCCCCGCCGGTCGATCAGGTAGCCGTCGAGGAGCGGGCCGCGGCGCTCGGGAAGCGGTCCATCAAGAAGGCGGCGAAGGTCGCTGGCCTCAAGCTCGCGGTCCGGATGATGGACCTGACGACGCTGGAGGGGAAGGACACGCCGGGCAAGGTCCGGCAGATGTGCGTCAAGGCGCTCACGCCGCTCGCGGAGGACCCGAGTATCGGGCCGTGCGCCGCGGTGTGCGTGTATCCGAACCTCGTGCCGGTCGCGAAGGCCGCGCTCGCCGGGTCGACCGTGAAGGTGGCCAGCGTCGCGACCGCGTTCCCGAGCGGGCAGTCGCCGCTCGACGTGAAGCTCGCGGACGTGCGGCGCGCCGTGGAGCTCGGCGCGGACGAGATCGACATGGTCATCGACCGCGGCGCGATGCTCGCGGGCGATTACGCGAAGGTGTTCGACGAGATAGCGGCGACGAAGGAAGCGTGCGGCGCGGCTCACCTCAAGGTGATCCTCGAGACCGGGGAGCTCGGCTCGTACGACGTCGTGCGCAAGGCGAGCGAGATCGGCATCGCCGCGGGGGGCGACTTCATCAAGACGTCCACGGGCAAGGTGCAGCCGGCGGCGACGCCCGCGGTGACGCTCGTGATGCTCGAGGCGATCCGCGACCACTATTACGCGACGGGGCGGCGAATCGGCATGAAGCCGGCGGGGGGGGTGCGCACGGCGAAGCAGTCGCTCCACTACCTCGTGCTCGTGAAGGAGACGCTCGGCGACGCGTGGCTGACGCCGGACCTCTTCCGATTCGGCGCGAGCGCGCTGCTCAACGACGTTCTCATGCAACTCGAGAAAGAGCGCACCGGCGCCTATCAGGCCGCCGAGGACTTCTCGAAGGATTGACGCGACATGGGTGGAGACATCACCAAGGCCGGGGAGCAGCTCCCCGCCCTCGACTTCGGAAAGGCGTGGACGTATGCGCCGGCGCCCGAGGCGGCCGACCACGTCAAGATCGCCCCGCGCTACGAGCTGTTCGTCGGCGGGCGATGGCGCGCGCCGCACTCCGGTAAGTACTTCGATACGACGAGCCCCTCGACCGAGCAGAAGCTCGCCGAGATCGCCGAGGGCGACGAGCATGACGTCGACGACGCGGTGCAGTCGGCGCGGCGCGCGTACGACAAGTACTGGTCGAAGATGCGCGGCAGCGAGCGCGCGAAGTTCGTATTCCGCATCGCGCGCGCGATTCAGGAGAAGTCGCGCGAGCTGGCGATCGTCGAATCGATGGATGGGGGGAAGCCCATCAAGGAATCGCGCGACGTCGACCTGCCGCTCGCGGCGGCGCACTTCTTCTATCACGCGGGGTGGGCCGACAAGCTCGACTACGCGTTCCAGGGGCGCGCGTGGAAGCCGCTCGGCGTCGCCGGGCAGATCATCCCGTGGAACTTCCCGCTGCTCATGGCGGCGTGGAAGATCGCGCCGGCGCTCGCGTGCGGGAACACCGTGGTGCTCAAGCCGGCGGAGACCACGCCGCTGACGGCGCTGCTCCTGGCGCAGATCATCGAGGAGGCGGAGCTGCCGCCGGGCGTGGTGAACGTCGTCACCGGCGCGGGGGCGACGGGCGCGGCGCTCGCGGGGCATCCGGACGTCGACAAGGTCGCGTTCACGGGGTCGACCGAGGTCGGCAAGAAGATCCAGCGCGCCGTCGCCGGGACGAAGAAGAAGCTGACGCTGGAGCTCGGCGGCAAGGCAGCGAACGTGATCTTCGCGGACGCGCCGATCGACCAGGCGGTCGAGGGGATCATCAACGGCATCTACTTCAACCAGGGGCACGTCTGCTGCGCGGGCTCGCGATTGCTCGTCGAGGAGAGCGTGCACGACCTGGTGGTGCGCAAGCTCCGCGACCGCATGGCGACGCTGCGCATCGGCGACCCGCTCGACAAGAACACCGACGTCGGGGCCATCAACTCCAGGATGCAGCTCGAGAGGATCCAGCAGCTCGTCGCGGCAGGAGAAGAAGAGGGGGCCGAGCGCTACTCGGCGCCGTGCCCGCTGCCTGCAAAGGGCTACTGGTTCGCGCCGACGTTCTTCACGGGCGTGGCGCAGTCGTCGCGCATCGCGCGCGAAGAGATCTTCGGGCCGGTGCTGTCGATCCTCACCTTCCGCACGCCGGAGGAGGCGATCGAGAAGGCGAACAACACGATGTACGGCCTCTCGGCCGGCATCTGGACCGACAAGGGCGCCAAGATCTTCTGGATGGCCCAGCGCCTCAAGGCGGGCGTCATCTGGGGCAACACCTACAACAAGTTCGACGCGTCCTCGCCCTTCGGCGGCTACAAGGAGAGCGGCTTCGGGCGCGAGGGCGGGCGGCAGGGGCTCGCCGCGTACACGGAGGTCGCTTGAGCAGCAACAAGCGCAGCACGACGACGGCGACTCCCACGAGCGAGCGGGGGAAGCGCACCGGGTGGCTCTCGGAGACGACGAGCCGCGCGATCGCGCGCGTGAAGAGCGACGAGGCCGACGGGTTCGACCCGGGGGCGCGCGTTTCGGTCAACAAGGCGTACAAGATGTACGTCGGCGGCGCGTTCGTGCGCTCCGAGAGCGGGCGCTACTTCCAGGTGCACGGCGGCGACGTGGACTCGAGCGCCGACCCGTCGGTGGTCAACGTCCCGCGTGGCTCGCGCAAGGACGCGCGCGACGCGGTGCTCGCCGCGAAGAACGCGGCCGACTCGTGGGCGGCGCGCACCGCGTACAACCGGGGGCAGATCCTCTACCGGCTCGCCGAGGTGATGGAGTCGCGTCGCGACGAGCTTCGCGTGGCGCTCGTCCGCGGGGGGCTCGACGAGGCGAAGGCGGCGCGCGAGGTCGAGCTGTCGGTCGATCGCGCGGTCTACTACGCGGGCTTCTGCGACAAGTTCCAGTCGCTCGTGGCGTCGCACAACCCGGTGGCGGGGCCGCACTTCGGCTTCAGCCTGCCGGAGCCGATGGGCGTCGTGGCGGTCGTCGCGCCGCAGCGGCCGGCGCTGCTCGGGCTCGTGTCGACGGCGCTGCCGGTCATCGCGGGGGGCAACACGTGCGTCCTCATCGCGAGCAGCGAGGACCCGCGCACCGCGATCGTCTGGTGCGAGTGCCTCGCGACGAGCGACCTACCCGGCGGCGTCGTCAACGTGCTCACCGGTCAGGCGAGCGAGATGGCGCCGCATCTCGCGAAGCACCGCGAGGTGACCGCCATGGACGTCTGGAGCGACGACGCCGACCTGCGCGCCGCCGCCGAGCGCGAGGGCAGCGGGAACGTCAAGCGCGTACGCACGCACGACGCGGCGGCGACCGCGGCGCTCGCCGAGAGCGCCGGCCAGGGCCTCGGCTACATCGAGCGCTTCCTCGAGACGAAGACCGTGTGGCACCCGGTCGGGGTCTGAGACTCACGCGGCGGCGGCGATCGCTTCTTCCAGCGTGAAGTCGCCTTCGTAGAGCGCGCGCCCCACGATGCACGCGGCGACGCCGCGCGCCGCGAGGGCCCGCAGGTCGTCGAGCGAGCCGACGCCGCCCGACGCGATGACCGGTACGTCGGTGCACGCCGCGAGCTCCGCCGTCGCGTCCACGTTGGGCCCCGTGCGCGTGCCGTCGCGCGCCACGTCGGTGTAGAGGATGCCCGCGAGCGGAGCCCCCGCGAGCGCCCGCACCACGTCCACCGCGGGGGCGCGCGTCTGCTGCGTCCAGCCCTCGACGGCGACGTAGCCGTCGCGCGCGTCCACGGCGACGACGACCGTGCCGGGGTGCTCGATGGCGAGCGAGTGCACCATCGCCGGCGCGTGCACCGCCGCCGACCCGAGGACCACGCGCGTCGCCCCCGCGGCGACGATGGCCGCGTAGTCCTCGCGCGTCCGCACGCCGCCACCCGCCTGCACGCCCGGACCGAAGGCGGCGGCGATCGCGCGCACCGACTCCGCCTGCACGGGGCGCCCCGTCCGTGCGCCCTCCAGGTCCACGACGTGGAGCAGCGGCACCTTCCCGCGCCAGGCGCGCGCGCGCCCCGGCGGGTCCGGGTCGAACACGGTGACGTCCTCGTAGCGCCCCTGCACGAGGCGCACCGCCTCGCCGCCTAGGAGGTCGATGGCAGGAATGACGATCACGACGCGAGGAACCTCTCGAGCAGCGCAAGACCCTCGCGCGCGCTCTTCTCGGGGTGGAACTGGCAGGCGAACACATTGTCGAACGCGACTGCGCTCACGAACCTTTCACCGTGCTCGGTCGTCGCCGCGACGATCCCCGGGTCGGTCGGCACCACCACGTAGCTGTGCACGAAGTAGAAGTACCGCGGCGCGCCCTCCGGCAGCAGGTGCAAAAGCCCCCGCCGCGTCCCGGACTCGGGCGGCGGCGGCGCGACCGTGTTCCACCCGACGTGCGGAACTTCGAGCTTCGCCCCGGTCGCCGCGTCCACCCCGCCGCGCAGGCGCACGACGCGCCCCTCGGCGACGCCGAGACCGCCGCACCCGGGCGCCTCCTCGCTCGACGCGAAGAGCACCTGCAGCCCCAGACAGATGCCCAGGTACGGCCTGCGGCTCTCGAGGTGCGCCCGAACCGCATCGCCGAGCCCGCCCTCGGCCAAAGCTCGCGAGCAGTCGCGAAATGCGCCCTGGCCGGGCATCACGAGGCGGTCCGCCCCCCGGATTCGCGCAGGATCCCGCGTGACTTCGACGTTCGTGTTACGGCCGCGCCCGGCCTCCCGAAGCGCCCGCTCGACGCTCCGGAGGTTGCCCAGGCCCACGTCCGCGACCACGACCCGCATGCAGCGTGACATAGCGCAAAAAGAGAGCCTGGATTCCGGCAACCTAGGCGTGATATCCCGGCATGCGACCAAACGGCCCGACGGCTACGCGAAACAGGTTGGGGCGGGGCGAACTAGGGTCTTCAGGAGGAAGAAGAACGATGACTCGCAAAATCATGCGACGGGTTTCCTGGCCGATTGTCTTCGGGGCGCTCGCGGCTCCCTTCATGGTGAACTGCGGCGCGCTCCCGAAGGTGCCCGGGGTTCCGGGTCTGCCGGGTAACTGCCCGGACATGGCGTCCATCGAGGCGGTCGACAACTTCGACTTCGCGGCGAACTTCAAGCTCGACGCGAAGGTCGGCGCGAAGATCAAGGCCGGCGTGGGCGCGGCGGTCGAGATGAAGGCGCTCGCCGACAAGCTCGATGCGGACCTGAAGACCGCGTGCGGCGGTCTCGCGACCGACCTCGGCGCGGGCGGCACGTTCAACAACGGCCAGGACGCGTGCAAGGCGGCGATCGACGCCATCGGCAAGTTCAAGGCGAAGCTGGGCGCGAGCGCGAGCATCAAGCTCGACATCGATCCCCCCAAGTGCGGCGTCAGCATCGACGCGTACGGCGACTGCGCGGCGCACTGCGACGCGACGGTCAAGCCGGGCAGCGTCGAGGCGAGCTGCGAGGGCGGCGAGCTCCAGGGCTCCTGCTCGGCGCAGTGCTCGGGCAGCTGCGAGATGCAGGCGGCTGCGGCGTGCAACGGCGAGTGCAGCGGCTCGTGCGATGCCAACGTCAGCGGAAGCTGCGACGGCAAGTGCGACGGCAAGTGCGACGGCAAGGCCACGACGGGCGCTGCCGCCGCGACCTGCTCGGGCAAGTGCGAGGGCAAGTGCTCGGGCAACGTGCACGGCTCCTGCAGCGGCAAGTGCGGCGGGAGCTGCAAGCTCTCGGCTGGCGCGAGCTGCTCGGGGACCTGCACGGGCTCCTGCTCGGCCAAGATGACGGCGCCGAAGTGCACGGGCACCGTCAAGCCGCCGCAGATGAGCGCCGATTGCAAGGCGAAGTGCGACGCGAAGGTCCAGGCCAACGCGAGCTGCACCCCGCCGCACATCGCGCTCCGCATCACGGGCGCGGCCGACGCGACGGCTGCGGCCACGTTCCAGGCGGCGATCGAGAAGAACCTCCCGGTCGTGCTCAACGTCGCCATCGGCATGGGCAAGCAGGTCGGCGCGGTCGCCGGCAACGTCAAGACGGTCATCGAGGGCGCGCAGGCGACCATCCAGACCGCCTCGAGCGACAAGATGGCGGGCGCGGCTCTCGTCGCGTGCGTCGCGGCTCCCTTCAAGGGCGCCATCGACGCGGCGGCGGGCGTGCAGGCCAGCGTGAACGTGTCGGTCAACGTCCAGGCGAGCGCTTCCGCCAGCGGCAGCGCGAAGGCCGGCGGCGGTTGATCGTCCACTAGCGGCGTGAAACGCGCGAAGGCGGCTCCTCCGGGGGCCGCCTTCGTCGTTTTGTGGTCAGGGGGTGGGAAGGGCCAGGATGGCCGAGAGGGTGCCGGCTCGCACCCATCCGCTCACGCGGCTGTCGTGAGCGCGGGGGCGGGGGCGTGGATCGCGACGCGGGGCAAGGGGGCCGATGCTCCGGCTCCTGCGGTGGCGAGTGGAGCCGCAGGGTCGGCGGTGGCGATGGCGACAGGCTCAGCGTCAGCGTCAGCGGCGGGGCCGGCGGCGGCGGCAGCGACGGCGACGGCGGCAGCGTCGGCGTCCACGGTGCCGGGTGTTGCTGCGCCTCCTGCGGCCGCGCAGCCGCGTCCACGACCGCAGCGTCCGGCGGCACCGCAGCCTCGGCCGACGGGGGACAGCTTCGATCGCCAATGAGAGCACGCGCCTTCCTCCTCGCCACG
>DATJYG010000548.1:0-2874 GCA_035499695.1 Polyangiaceae bacterium | reverse complement strand
TCGACCACGGTCGCGATCTGGCCCACGGGATAGAGGTCCTCGCTGGTCATCCCGGAGAAGAGGGACGACTCACCGAGCACCACGAGCTTGTCGAGCAGCGCGACCAACTCGGGCGAGGATAGCGCGCCGCGATCGTAGCTCGCGCACGTCTCGAGCCAGCCGTCGAAGCCGTTTGCGTCGGGCCCCGGGGACCCCGCGGCCGCCGGTCGCGCCTCGTCCGCCTCGAGCATCGAGAGCGTGCGGCGGGCGAAGGGTCTCGGGAGCACCTCCTCGAGCAGCTCCAGGGCGTCCGCGCGCGCGCGCCGGTCTCGCGCGAGCGCCGCGCGAGCCTTGCCGATGCGGGCCCGGTCTCCGAGCATCGACGCGAGATCGAGCGCCTGCTCGGCGCAGGAGGCAAGACGCAATCGCAGCTCGCGCTGAAGCACGCGCGAGCGACGCGTGTCGGGCAGACGCTGCGCGAGCGCCTCCCCCGACTCCAGCGTCGCGTCGACGGCGGCGTCCACGATGCGAGCCTCGATGCCCGGGCGCCACTCGTCGGGCAGCACCGAGAGCGCACGCGACGCGGCAGCGCGGGCGCGGTGGTCGAGGTCGCGCCAACGTTCGAGGACCGAGCGGCACGCGCGAGGTCCCAGGCGGGTCAGCACGCGGGCGGCCCTGGAGCGCGAACGCGGGAGCAGCTGCAAGAGCGGCTCGATCGCCGCGTCGCCGGCGAGCACGAGGGCGCGCCCGGCGGCGCCGAAGTGGGGCCCCGCATCGAGGTGCGAGACGAGCCGGGGCACGTGGCGGCTCGCGTCGAGCCGCACTGCCGCGGTCGCGGCCGCGGCGAACAGGTGGACGTCGGCGGACGCGAGGCCCTGCTCGACCGCGGCACTCAGGCGCTCGCGTCCCTCCTGCCCATCCGCTGCCTCGATCGACAGCGCGTCGAACCGGAGAGCCGCCGTCTCGGGTCCAGACGACCCGGTCCCCTCGACAATGCGCCGGAGGCGCGCGCGATCGATCATCATCCCGGCCCGCCTCGCGGCCGCCAGCACCTGACGCTCGATGGCCGCATCCGCCGAAGGAGGAAGCGCCAGCAGCGCACCCACGTCCTCACGCGTGGCCGCTTCCCCGAGCAGCGCGAGCACCTGCGAGGCGCGGGCGAGGTCCCCGCGGGCCGCAGCATCCCCGAGCATCCTGCGCAGCCCCTCGTGCAGGGCGGCGGCCTGCGCCGGCGGCACGTCGAGGGAGAGGCGCCCCTCGCCCAGCGAGCGCGCGAGCGCCTGCGCGTAGGCGCGCCGAGCGAAGGCGAGCACGCCGAGCGCAGCCGCCGCTGCCAGCACGAGCATCGCGGCGATTGCCCTCGGCGGCGCACCACTCGCGCCGTAAGCCCCGAGCGCCACCCCCGCGATCACGCTCCCGAGCGGCACGGCCACACCGCGCACGAGCAGACTCGCGCGCGCGCGCGTCGCCGGCGCGAGGGGGGCGATGAAGACGGCGCGCATCGGCGTGACGAGGCCGAACCGCGCCAGCGACTCGGCGAGCTTGACGGTCGTCGCCGTCGCCACGCGAGGAGCCAGCGCGAACGCCGGCGCCGCGAGTGCGACGGCTGTCGGGTACACCTGCAGCGTCGCGCGCACGCCGAGGCGCGCCCCGAGCCTCGCCGTCAGGAAGAGCTGCGCCACGATGACACTCGCGCTGAGCGCGGCTTCGAACACCCCGACGAACGCGGCCATCTGGTCGCGCGCGAAGGCGGACTTCAGCGTCGCCTTGAACGCGAAATCGGAGACGCTGTTGGTCACGGCCACGAGCAGCGCGAGGGCGACGGCCACGCGCACGATCGGCAGCGTGCGAAGCTCCTGGATCCCGAGGTGGCTGCCACCCGAGCCCACACCGCTCGAGTCGACCTCGTGAGCCTCCACCGCGGACGAACGCAGGCGAGACACCAGGGCGGCGACGACGAGCAGCGCCCCCGCTATCCAGAGGAGGTTCGGCGCGCCCATGCGCACCGAGAGCCCCCGCGCGAAGACCCCCGCGATCATCCCGCCGATCGACGAGGAGGCCGCGACCAGCGGCACGAGCCGCTTCCCTTGTCTCGCAGGGAAGGCCTCGATCGACACGCTGACCGCCTCCTGCGCCGCCACCGGCACGGCCAGGAGCGCCGTGCACGCGGCGTAGACCACGGCCGGCGAAGACCCGCGCTGCACGAGCGCGAGCGCCAGCGCGCAGGTCATCGCGCCGACGATCCCGAGCGCCACCCCGCGCAGCGGCCCCGCGTGCGCCCACCGCGCCACCGCGCCGTAGCCGAGGGTGAGGATCACCCGCGCGATCGCGGCGACGACGATGAACCCGGAGAGCTGCCCAAGGTCGAACGCCGTGACGAACACCGTGTCCGAGACGATGACCGCGAGTACCTGGCTCGCCACGACGAGCAGCGCGACGACCATGGCGGGAGCCACGAGACGCCCTTCGCCCGGTCGCACGTCGAAGACCCTCTGGAGCACGCCAGCGACGGATCGTAGTCTAGGCGGCTGCTGCCCGTGGCCAGATCGCATCCGAGGACGACCCGCACGCTCGTGGCGTGGGCGATCCTCGCTGGCTGCCTCGCCGGGGCGCAGCGCACCGCCCGCGCCCAGGAGATGAGCATGGGCCCCTCGCGCGAGCCGCTCGTCATCACGCCGCGCGCGGGCATCGAGACGGGCTGGACGCGTTTCGACCTGAACGGCAATCGCGGCGACTTCTACGACGTGACGGCTCGCCTCGACGTTCGCGCGAGCCACATCGTGGGCCTGCGGATGCTCTTGCCGGTCTACGCCCTCGATCTGGACGGCAGCAGCACTCGCGTCGGCCTGGGGGACGCCGAGCTGCGCCTGCGCGTGCTCGTGCTCGACGACCACG
>DATJYG010000547.1:0-2948 GCA_035499695.1 Polyangiaceae bacterium | reverse complement strand
AGGAAGAGCGCGATCCCACCCGCGGCCAGCACGCCGCCGGCGACGAAGGCCACGGTGGTCCACGTCTGCATGCTCGACGCGTGGTCGTACGTGGCCTGCACCGGCGCCGCGTCGTAGGCGTTCTTCGCGTCCTGCGCTTCGAGCCCGAGCACCACGCCGGCGAGGAGCGTCGCCCCGCCGACGCCCATGAGGGTCAGGCCGACCGGCTTCTTCCAGTCGCTCTTGGGTTGGGGCGGTGGCGTTGCCTCGGGTGGGGTCTCGGGCGGCGTCGGCTGCGCGGTGGCAGCGTTGGGAGGCGGCGCCGGAGCCGGCGGCGCGGTCGCGAGATCCAGAGGCGCGGTCTTGCCGCGTTCGACCACGACCTGGCGTCTCTCGATGCCCGAGGAGGAGCGGACCATCAGCGTGTGCACGCCTGCCGCGCCGTGCAGCGTGGCGGGCACCGGACGCTCGGTGTTCGCGTCGAGCTGCACCCGCGTGCCGTCGGGGCCCGTCACGGCGACGGCGCCGAGCATCGACTCGAGCGACGCGAGACGCTCCTTGGCCTGCGCGATCTTGTCCGGCGGAAGACCGGGCAGCGCGATGGCGCGCGCGTAGTCGTCGGCCGCGCGCTCCGGTGCGTTCGTCTTGTCCCAGGAGAGCGCCGCCGTGAAGAGCGCGATGGCGTTCGGCTTCTCGGCGGCTGCCGTCTCGAAGGCGATGGCCGCCTCGCCGTACCGCTGGTCGGCGAACGCCTTGGTTCCGGCGTTGTACGCGTTGCGGGCGGAGGTGGCCGCGTCGCCTTCGTCGGCGGATGCTGGCTGCGACTGCTGGGCGAGCGCGCTCGGGGCGGCGGCGCACGAGAAGATGGCGAGCGAAGCGAGAAAAGCGCGAGACCTCACGGGCCGAGCGTATCTCAATTCAGTACGGATTCGCGGGGAGCGCGACGGGCTTGGCGGTCGTGGCCGGAGGAGGAGGCGGAGGCGCAGCGCCGCCTCGCGGAGGAGGAGGCGGCGTCCACGCCGGCTTGACCGTCGGCAGATCGGTGACGTCGATCGTCGACGTCACCGGCGCCGCCGTGGGCACCTGATCGACGGTCGACGCGGCCGCAGTCGCGGTGGTGATCGCGGTCGGGGTCGCGGTCGGGGTCGCGGTCGGGGTCGGGGTCGTGATCGCGGTCGTGATCGCGGTCGTGATCGCGGTTGCAGTCGCAGTCGGTCTCGCCGTGGTTTCGGGGACCACCACCGTCGTCGGCTCGCCGTGCGGCTTCAGCCCGATCCACACCGCGAGGGCGATGCCGCCGATGAGCATCGCGAACGCGACGCCCGCGACCGCCGCGATGGCGTACTTCGCCCCCGAGGGCGGCGTCGCTGCCGTCGCCGGAAGCACCGGGAGACCCGCTGGCGCCTGGGGCGCCATGGCGGGCGCGTACATCGGCGAGGGTGCCGCCGGCACGCTGGTGGCTCGGTCGCGCATCGGCGGCAGCGGCGGCGGAAGCGCCGGCTGCTGCCCCGTGCTCACGACGCCGCTGTGCGACGCGGGGGTGTGCCCGCCCGCCGACGACGGCTGCACCGTCTTGGGCCCCGAGTCGCCCCCCTGCAGCATCGCGATCGCCGCCTTCACGTGATCGCGACGCTTGTCGAGCTCCGGACCGAGACGCTGGCGCACCAGGCTCCCCACCTGCGTCGCCGTCACCACCTGCCCGCTCTTCGCGAGCCACTCCTCGAGCGCCACGCGCATCCTCTCGGCCGTCGCGAAGCGGTTGCGCGGCTCGGGCGCGAGGGCGCGGTCGATGATCGACGCGAGCTCCGGCGGGTACCCCTTCACGAGCTTCGACGGCGGCTCGTACGTGCCCTTGAGCACCGCCTGCATCGTCTGCGGGTCGTTGCCGCCGCGGAACGGAAGCACCCCCGTCGTCGTCTCGTAGAGGACGCACCCCATCGCGAAGATGTCGGCGCGCCGGTCGAACGTCGTACCCCCGATGTGCTCGGGCGCCATGTACGCGACCTTGCCCTTCACCTGCCCCGCCATCGTCGCCGAGTGCGACTGCCCGTAGGCCTTGGCGACGCCGAAGTCGGTCATCTTCACCGTGCCCTCGAGCGACACCATGATGTTGTGCGGGCTCACGTCGCGATGCACGACGTTGAGCAGCTTGCCGTCGTCGTCCGTCAGCTCGTGGGCCGCGTGCAGCCCCGCGCACGCGTCGGCGAGGATGCGCGCGGCGATGCGCACGTCGATGGCCTGCGCCTGCTTGCTCACGATGCCCTTGAGCACGTGCACGAGCGAGTCGCCGTTCACCCACTCCATCGCGAGGTAGAGCACGTGGCCCTCCTCGCCGAGCTCGTAGATCTCGGTGACGTTCGGGTGGTGCACCCCGGAGGCGATGCGCGCCTCGTCGAGGAACATCCGCTCGAACTCGGGGTTGTGCGCGAGGTGCGGGAGGATCGTCTTGATGGCGACGGTCTTCTGGAATCCGCGCTGCCCGTGCTGGCGCGCCGCCCACACGCGCGCCATGCCGCCGTAGGCGACCGGGATGAGCAGCTCGTACCGTCCCAGACGAGCCCCCGGACCGAGGGAGCTCGCCGAGAGGTCGGACCACTCCTCGACCAGGTCTTCTGGCGCCAGACGCTCCACTGGTGGAATTCTACACTGCGCGCGGCCGGCCTTCACGAGAACGCAATAGTTTCCGGCCCCATACACGTCTCACGAACGCAATCAGGGGTGATCTCATGGCTTGGGAGCGGCCGTCGGGGGTGGTGCGGCCGCAGGCGCCGACAGCTGCTGGCAGATGTCCACGGGGCTTCCCGGATCGGGCCTTCCGTCCCCGTCGGCGTCGGGGGAGACGGTCGCACATCCCCTCCGGGTGGGGTCGAAGGTCCAGGCCTGGTCGACCCTGCCGTCCGAGTTCGAGTCGTGGGCGCGCTTGGTGAGCCTGCCGCTCTCGTCCATCACGTCCCAGGTGTCGATCCGGC
>DATJYG010000546.1:0-6342 GCA_035499695.1 Polyangiaceae bacterium | reverse complement strand
GAGGTCCATGCCGCCGCGTATAGCCACGAGCGTGCCATCGCCATCGTCGAGGCGGTGCCGATGGGGCTGCGCGAAACGCGGGCAGCGCAAGCGTCGGGCACCGCTCGGCATGCGCCCCCCGTTCGAGGAGAGACCGTGCATCCGATTCGAGCAAGCCCCCCGGCTCGGAGCCCTCAGCACGTCATTGCGAACCGCACGAAGGGCCCGTCCGGGGAATAGCCGTCTGCAATCGAGTGCGGGCAAGCGCCCGCCTCACGGCGCCGGTCTCGGCGCGACTGGACTGGAGAACCGCGTCGCGGAGCGGCGCCGCCCGGAGTGGCGCGGATCGTGCTCGTGCTTCGAGGCGGGAGAGCGTCATGCGCGATCTCGCCGTGGGCGACAGGGTGGACCAGTACGAGATCACGGACCTCCTGACGCGCAGCGGGATGGCCAGCATCTTCAAGGCCACCGACCGCGACTCGGGCGCGACGGTGGTCCTCAAGGTCCCGCACCTCCAGTACGAGAGCGACGTCGTCTTCTACGAACGCTTCCAGCGCGAGGAGGAGATTGGCCGACGCCTCGACCACCCGGGCATCGTCCGGGTCCTCGCCCCGTGCGAGAAGAGCCGGATGTACCTGGCGATGGAGTACGTCGAGGGGCAGTCCCTGCGAGCCCTGCTGCGCGCCAAGGGGCCGCTGCCGACGGAGGAGGCGCTCGACATCGCGCGCCAGCTCTGCGGAGCGCTCTCGTACCTCCACCACGAGGGGGTCGTGCACCGCGACGTCAAGCCGGAGAACGTGCTCCTCGTCCCGCCTAGCGGCGCGGTCAAGCTGCTGGATTTCGGGATCGCACTTCTCGAGTCGGCCCGCCGCCTGACCTGGGCGGGGCTCTCAGGCACGCTCGGGACGCCGGATTACATGGCGCCAGAGCAGATCCGCGGACGACGCGGCGACGCACGGACGGACGTGTACGCGGCCGGAACCATCCTGTACGAAATGCTCACCGGTCATCTGCCGTTCGACGCGGACAATGCCGCGGCCATTCTGCGCGCCAAGACGCACCGCGCTCCCACGCCTCCAGGTGATTACGTGCGGGGCCTCCACCCATCGCTACAGGCAATCGTCCTGAAGGCGGTCGCCCGGGATCCTCGCGACCGCCACCGGACCGCGGACGAGCTTCTCGCGGATCTGAGGGAGCCCTTCGCGGTTTCGCGCAGGGCCAGGCCGACGCAGCGGGCACGCAACTGGGGGGGCGTTCGGGATCAGGGCGAGGCGAACCCTCTTGACATCGCTCGCGGTCGCGGCGGGGCTCGCGTCGTACGGCGGGTTGGTCCATGCGACGCGCAGCCCGCCCGCCCGAGCATCGATGGCCGCGATGCGTGAAACACGTGGAGCGCCTCATCCATGATCACGACCGACCTGGGCTCGGCGGAGGCCGCGATCGAAGCCCACTCGCCCGCCATGCGCTCGCTCCTGCGGACCATCGCGAAGGTCGCGAGCCACGACGTCCCCGTGCTGTTCCGCGGGGAGTGTGGGTCGGGGAAGGGCGTGCTCGCCCGGGCGCTGCACGCGGCCTCCCCTCGCCAGGCACACCCGCTGGTCGCGATCGACTGCCAGGCTCTCCAGGCCGACGCTTCGCGGTCCGGGCGCGCCCTCGTCGAGAAGCTCGAGGAAGGCAGGTGGGGTACCGTTCTCCTCGAGGAGGTCGGCGCCCTTCCGGACCGGGTGCAGGTCACGGTCGCATCGCTGCTCGAGCAGCACCGCCTCGGCCAGAGGACAGCTGACGTCCGCGTCATCGCGACCTCGCATCGCGATCTCGAGACTGCCGTTCGGCAGGGCAAGTTCCGGGGGGAGCTGCTCGGCCGGCTCAACGTCGTCGAGCTCAGGGTGCCGCCGCTGCGCGACCGACCCGAGGACGTTCTCCCGCTGGCTCGGCGCTTCCTCGCGGCGGTCTCCGACGGGACGGAACGGACGATTCCCGAGCTTACTCCGCGTGCGCAGCAGGCCCTGCTCGCGTACTCGTGGCCAGGGAACATCCGAGAGCTCCGGAACGCGATGCAACACGCCCTGGTCTTCTCCCGGGGTGACGTGCTGGATCTCGACGCGCTTCCTTCAAGGCTGTCGTCGCCCCGAGCCGTCCGCTAGGCAGGTTGCGCGACCTCGTGATGGTCGACGACGGCGATGGCCTGGTGGCTGGCGCTTTCGTGATTCGAAGTGCGGGTACCAAGTGACGTGGCTTCCGCGATGGCAGACATGGCAAATGTCGACGGCTCGACCCGAGCGCTGCGGGGTTACGTGGTTCGTCCAACTCCCGATTACCCGATACCCCCGCGCGGACGGAGTTCTCGGCTAGGACAGAGGTCGAAGTCCTGCCGTCGCTTTGCAGTCACGGCCGGCAGATGCCGTACGCTCCGTGCGACCGGTGCCACGTAAGGCTCCGAGTCCCCTCTAGAGCACGGAGCGCATCTCGTAAGTGCCTAGGATCCGGAGCAAACGGTGGCTTGACGCCCATCAAGACCTCTCTTCGAGGACTCTGATAATGAACTTCATTGTCAGGTTGAAGTTCGGTTTCAGCGAGAGGTCCGCATGATCAGGAAGACCCGGCCCGCCTCTTCGAAGCAGTCGCGCAACGCGAACGAGGCGAAAGCGCGCCTCGCTTCGCATCTCGCGCGCGCTGGGCTCAACCAGTCGCGCACACGCGACTCGGTGGTCGAAGCCTTCCTCGCGACCCCAGGCCATGTTTCGGTCGAGGAGCTGACGGCCATCGTCCGTGGGCGCGGCCCGGCGGTGGGGTACAGCACGGTCTATCGGACGATGAAGCTGCTCGCCGAATGCGGCCTCGCCGCGTCCCACGACTTCGGGGACGGGGTGACACGGTACGAGCGCGCCCTCGAGAGCGGGCACCACGATCATCTGATCTGCACGGCCTGCGGTGCCATCCTCGAGTTCGAGGATCGCGGAATCGAGGAACTGCAGGAGGCGGTCGCGAACCGCTACGGCTTCGAGGTCGCGAGCCACAAGATGGAGCTCTACGGTCGGTGCGCAGCCTGTGTCGCTCACGGGCGTCGCGAGGGCGACACCGGCTCTCACCCGATCCACGGGCCCAGCCCGACCGCCTGACGAACCGACGCCTTGCCCTGCGAGGCAGGGCACTCTCGGTCGCCCTCGAAGATAGGAATGACAGTCATTATGAAAACTCGTGACGTCTTCGCGTTTCAGGTCGTCTGCGGCGCAGCCCTTCTCGCCCTCGCGCTCGGAAACGCGGGCTGTGCCCCGGATGCGCACGCGAGCGTCCAAGCCGACGAAGCGGTCCCTTCGGTCGAGCAACGCGGCAACGATCTCGTCGTCCCGGAGCGCTCGCCGTTGCGCGGCCGCCTCACCATCGAGGCCGTCGCCTTGAAGCGCGTCCGGCACGAGCTGGACGTCCCCGCGACGGCGGAGGCCGATCCGGCGAAGGTGGCGAAGATCTCGCCTCCGCTCCAGGGCCGCGTCGTGAAGCTCATGGTGCGGCTCGGCGAGGGGATCGAGAAGGGCTCGCCGCTCTACGCCTTCGACTCGGCGGATCTGGCCGCGGCGCAGTCGGACTACGTCAAGGCGAAGTCGGCGGAGGCGCAGACCCTTCGTGCCCTGAACCGGCAAAGCGATCTCGCGGAGCACGGCATCGGCGCGAAGAAGGACCTCGAGCAGGCCCAGACGGACGAGGACCAGGCGAGGAGCGAGCTCGCCCGCGCCACCACGCGCCTGCAGCTCCTCGGCATGGACCCGGGCGAGTTGGGGCGGCCGCTCGTCGTCCGTGCCCCGATCTCGGGCCGCGTGATCGACCTCTCGACCTCTCCCGGCCAGTACCAGAACGACCCGGCCGCCGTGCTCATGGTGGTCGCCGATCTCTCGTCGATCTGGGTGACGGCCCAGGTCCCGGAGAAGGACATTCAGCGCGTGAGCGTCGGCGACGACGCCCGCGTGCAGTTCGCCGCCTACCCGGGCGAGCGGTTCGAGGGGCGGGTCCAGTTCGTCGGGGACGTCCTCGCGCCCGAGACCCGGACGGTCAAGGTGCGCATCCAGCTCGACAACAGGCAGCACCGGCTCAAGCCCGGCATGTTCGCGAGGGTGACCCTGCAGGGGAAGGAAGCACCCGAGATCCTCGTGCCGCCCTCCGCACTGCTCGTGCGCGGG
Source organism: Polyangiaceae bacterium (assembly GCA_035499695.1). GTDB lineage: Bacteria > Myxococcota_A > Polyangia > Polyangiales > Polyangiaceae > Palsa-1150. Next base: position 2,191 of record DATJYG010000546.1, on the reverse strand, counting down.
GACACGAGCTTCGTCTTCGTGGAGAAGGCCCCGTGGACGCTCGAGCGGCGGCCGATCGAGGTCGGCGAGCCCCTCCCGGTAGGCGTCGCGGTGACCCGCGGCCTCGCGGCCGGTGAGCGCATCGTCACGGCCAACACGATCCTCCTCCCCTGACCACGCGCACCTCGCTCGCGCCACATCCCGCTCCCATGATCAATCGCTTCGTCTCCGTCTGCCTCCAGAAGCGGTGGCTCGCCGTCGCCGTCTTCGTCCTCGTGGCGGTCTTCGGCTACCTGTCGTTCGAGACGCTCGCCATCGAGGCCTACCCCGACATCGCCGACACGAGCGCCCAGGTCATCACCCAGCACCCGGGCCACGCCGCGGAGGAGGTGGAGGAGCAGATCACGATCCCGCTCGAGCGCGAGTTGAATGGCATCCCCGGGCTCGCGGTGATGCGCTCGCGCAGCACCTTCGGCCTGTCGCTCATCACCCTCGTCTTCCGGGACGGGGTCGACGACTACTGGGCGCGCACCCGGATCCGGGAGCGCATCGCGGACGCGGAGCTGCCGGAGGGGGCGCAGCCGCAGCTCGACCCGCTCACCTCCGCCGTCGGCGAGATCTACCGGTACAGCCTCGAGTCGAAGGCGCGCTCGGTGCGCGAGCTGACCGAGCTTCAGACCTGGGTCGTCGTCCCGACGCTGAAGCAGGTCTCGGGCATCGCGGACGTGAGCAACTTCGGGGGCGAGACGACGGAGTTCCAGATCGCGCTCGACCCGGCGAAGCTCGCCCAGTTCAACCTGTCGTTGCCGCAGGTCGTCTCCGCCATCAAGGCCAACAACGCCAACGCGGGCGGGAGCCTGCTCGTGCGCGGGGAGCAGGCCGCCGTCATCCGCGGCATCGGCCTCATCCGATCCCTCGACGACCTCGGGAACATCGTCGTGTCCTCGCAGCAGGGGACGCCCATCTTCCTGAAGAGCCTGGGCCGCCTCGAGCTCGGCGCGCTCACGCGCAACGGCATCGGCGGGAAGGACGGCGCTCCCGACGTCGTGACGGGGATCGTCCTGCTTCTGCGGGGAGGGAATCCGTCCCGGGTCCTCGCCGACATCCACGGGAAGGTGGACGCGCTCAACCACGGAATCCTTCCCCCGGACGTGAAGATCGTGCCCTACCTCGACCGCACCGAGCTCGTGAACACGACGGTGAGCACCGTCTCGCACACGCTCCTCGAGGGCATCGGGCTCGTGGTGGTCGTGCTCCTGCTCTTCCTCGGCAGCGTCCGCAGCGCGCTCCTCATCGCGATCACGATCCCGCTCTCGCTCCTCTTCGCCTTCATCCTCATGGCGACGACGGATATCCCGGCGAACCTGCTCTCCCTCGGCGCCATCGACTTCGGGATCCTCGTCGACGGCGCCATCGTCGTGCTCGAGAACGTCCTGCGGCGGCGCGAGGAGAAGCCGGACGCGCCGCTCTCGGAGGAGGACGTGCGCGAGGCCGCCGGCCAGGTCGCCCGGCCCATGTTCTTCGCGACCGTCATCATCATCACCGCCTACCTGCCGCTGTTCGCCTTCCAGCGCGTCGAGCGCAAGCTGTTCACGCCGATGGCCTACACGGTCGGCTACGCGCTCACCGGGGCCGTCCTGGTCGCGCTCGCCCTCATCCCCGGCCTCGCCCTGTTCGCCCTGCGTCGGCCGCGGAAGGTGTTCCACAATCCCGCGCTCGCCTGGCTGCGCGTCCGGTACGAGCGCGTCCTGGGCTGGCTCCTGGCGCTGCCCCTGCGTGCGCTGGTCCCGGGCCTTGCGGCGGCGGCGCTGGCGATCGCGCTCTCCCTCACCATCGGCAGGGAGTACCTGCCGGAGCTCGACGAGGGCTCGCTCTGGCTGCAGGTGATGCTCCCCCCGGGCATCTCGCTCGAGAAGGCGAGCGAGATGGCCGGGGAGGTCCGGCGCGCGACGCACGAAGCGCCCGAGGTGAGCACCATCGTCACGCAGCTCGGCCGCACCGACGACGGGATGGATCCCTGGACGCCCTCGCACATCGAGGCGTTCGTGGGCCTCAGGCCCTACGACACCTGGCCGCGCGGCGTGACGAAGCGCGACCTCATCGCGCGGCTCGAGCGGCGCTACAAGCAGATCCCCGGCGTGAGCGTCGGCTTCTCGCAGCCCATCTTCGACATGGTGAACGACAAGATCGCCGGCGCGCACAGCGAGCTCGT
>DATJYG010000545.1:0-7521 GCA_035499695.1 Polyangiaceae bacterium | reverse complement strand
GGAGCCGCCGCCCAAGCCTCCGGCGCCCCCTCCCCCCGTCGCCACGGTTCGCGACGACGAGGGACACCTCTCGGACATCGCGCAGGTCACCCACGGCGGGGACAACGGCGCGGTGCGGTGGTCGTGGGCGAGCGACGCCTTGGTGCTGCGCACGCGCACGTCGCCGCAGGCGTGCGGGCGCCTGGTCGAGGTGCATCCGTTCGCCGACCCTCCGTCGCGCAGCGCCGTCGCGGGGGGCGAGAGTGCCGCCTTCGCGCCAAGCGATCACGCCGTCGTGTACGCCGCTTCGCCGACGTGCGGGAAGAGCAAGGACGACGCGCGAGCCCCCAGGGACAAGGACGCGAAGGACGCGACGTTCCTCGATCCGGACGTCGACGTCTTCGCGGCCTCCGCCGACGGGTCGTCGCCGCACAAGCTCACCGACAGCCCCGGCTTCGACGGAGAGCCCAACGTCTGCGGCAAGGACGGCAGCATCGTCTTCACCTCGATGCGCGACGGAGAGCCGGACGTCTACCGCATGAACGCCGACGGCTCGAACGTGCGCCGCGTCACCGCGACCCCCGGATACGACGGCGAGGCGACCTTCGACGCCGACTGCACCCACGTGCTCTGGCGCGCGTCGCGTCCCCGGCCGTCGGAGGTCGAGGAGTACAAGAAGCTGCTGGCGCGCAACCTCGTGCCCGCCGGCCCGTCCGAGCTCTGGATCGCCAACGCCGACGGGACCGAGGCGCGCGAGATCACCTACCTCGACGCGCAGTCGTTCTCGCCCACGTGGCTGGGGACGGAGGGACGCGTCGTCTTCGCCTCGCGCTACGGCGCGCCCGGCCCGCACGACGTCGACCTCTGGGCCGTCGACACCAACGGCACGAACCTGGAGCGGATCACGACGGCGCCGGGATGGGACGCGTCGCCCGCGATGTCGCCCGACGGCAAGTGGATCGCCTTCACGTCGTCGCGCGCCACGCTGCCTCTCGAGCACGACGTGGACGTGATGGTCGCCCGCTGGGGCGGCGCGTGGCGACACGTCGAGATACGGCCGGCGGACCACGTCATGGGCGACGCCGCGTGGCTCGCCGATCCCGCGCGCGAGGGGCGCGGCCTCGGCACCAAAGGCCTCGACGACGCCGGGGCCTACGTCGAGCGATCCTTCAAGTCGTTCGGCGTGCTGCCGGCGGGCAACGAGGACTACAGGCAGACGTTCGACGTCACGCAGTCGGTGAGCGGCGTGGCCACCTTCGGTCCCGTCGGTGCGCCGGTCGCCCCCGGGCTGGTGCGCGCCCTCGGCTTCTCGGCGTCTGCCACGGTGCTCGCGCCGCTCGTGTACGTCGCGGACGACGAGGACTTCGCGCGCACGGACGTGAAGGGCAAGATCGCCGTCGTGCGCGCCGCCGCGCACGGGAGCCTGCGCCACGAGGCGTGGCTGGCGCACGACCGCGGCGCCGTGGGCCTCGTCGCCATAGCCGAAGGCAAGCTGAGCGATCCGGTGCCCGAGAGCGACGAAGGGATCCCCGCCGCCGTCGTGGCCAACGCCGCTGTCGGACCGCTGCTCGCGGGGCTCGTCCGCGGACAGCACCCGACGGCGAACCTCTCGGTCACGCTGGCCCCCGAGACGACCGAGGGGTTCAACGTGGTCGGTCGCTGGCCGGCGACGGTGCCGAGCGGGCAGCGGCTCCCGGGGGTCGTCGTCATCGGCGCGCACTACGATCACGTCGCGTTCGGGGCAGGAGCCCCGAACGACAAAGGGACCTCGCCCGGGGCCGACGACAACGCTTCGGGCACGGCGGCGCTCCTCCAGATCGCGCGCTCGCTCTCCGAGGAGAAGCCCACGCTGCGGCGCGACATCGTGCTCGTCGCCTTCTCCGGCGAGGAGCAAGGAGCGGCCGGCGCGCACGCCTTCGTGCGCAACCCGCCGGAGGGTGTCCTCAGCAAGGACATCATCGCCATGATCAACCTCGACATGGTGGGCCGCATGCGAGACGACACCCTGCAGGTCTTCGGCGCCGACACCGCCGCGCAGTGGCCCGACCTCCTCTCCGGCGCCTGCGACGCCGCACGCATCAACTGCGCGCGCGCGACCGGCGGCGGCTTCGGCGCGACCGATCACGCGCCGTTCCACGAGGCCGGCGTCCCCGTGCTCCACCTCTTCACCGGCGTGCACGGCGACTACGGCAAGCTCACCGACACCGTCGACAAGCTCAACGCCGCCGGCATGGCGCAGGTGGCGATCGCCGCCGAGCACCTCGCTCGCGACGTGACCGATCTGCAGAAGCTCGACGTGCAGAAGGTCGCCGCGCCCATCGAGAGCGACTCACGCTCCTTCGGCACGACGCTCGGCACGTATCCCGATCCGAAAGGACCTCCGAAGGGAGTGACCGGGATGCTGCTCTCCGGCGTGCGCGCCGGCGGGCCGGCGGACAAGGCGGGCCTGCGCGGCGGCGACGTGATCCTCAGGCTCGGCGGCCACGTCATCGGCGGCGTCGAGGACGTGATGTTCGTGCTCACCGGCGCAAAGCCCGGCCAGCACGTGAAGGTCGTCGCGCTTCGAGAGCCAGGTGGGCGCGAATTCACCGCCGACGTCGTACTCGAAGAAGCGCGCGTTCACTGAGCCGCGAGATTGGCGCTGGCGTCGCAGGTTTCTCGCACCTAACTGCGAGTGAGACGCAAATTCGTCCTTGCACGATGCGCGTGTCAGGGTGAGAGGTACTGAGCGCCACCGGGGTCGCATCAGCCCTCACCCCGGTCCGTTCGACGGCGCCGAAATGTTGCACCTGGGTCTTCTGGGATCCAGGTCCGGAAGGAGACGTGTGTCATGCACATGAGGTCCCTGGTCGGCGCGCTCTCGCTGGTCCCGCTGTTCCTGCTCGCGGGCGGAAGCACGAACGCGAACGCCCAAGGCGTGGGGGCGGCGCCCGGCATCAAGCCGCTCGCCGGCTACAACTGGGCGCCCCTCGGCTGCGGCGCGAGCGCGCCCGGCCACATGCACTGCATGGCGAAGGCCATCGTGGGCGACGACGGCCTCATGAAGCCCTTCAAGGGCCAGGGGGGCTACGGCGCGAGCGACATCCAGTCGGCGTACAGCATCCCGACCACCGGCAGCGGCGGCAAGATCGTCGCCGTCGTCGACGCCTACGACTACCCGAGCGCAGAGCAGGACCTCGCCTCGTACCGCTCCTCCATGGGTCTGCCGCCGTGCACGAGCGCCAGCGGGTGCTTCCAGCGCGTCGCGGGCGACGGGACCACGAACTACCCGGGCACCGACGGCCAGGGCTGCAACGGGTGGAACGGCGAGGAAGCGCTCGACATCGACATGGTCAGCGCCGCCTGCCCCGACTGCAAGATCCTGCTCGTCGAGGCGACCGACACGAGCAACCAGAGCCTCGCCTCGGCGCTCGCGACGGCCGCGAAGATGGGCGCGGTCGCCATCAGCAACAGCTACGGCGGGGACGAGGACAACACGGTCGGCTCGACCGAGCAGTCGTACACGCTCTACAACCAGGGCATCCTGGTCACCGCGTCGGCGGGCGACGACGGCTACGGCGCCTCGTACCCGGCGACGTCGGCGGGTGTCGTCGCGGTCGGCGGCACGTCGCTCGTGCAGGGCGGCGGCTCGCGCGGCTGGAGCGAGACGGCGTGGAACCAAGGCGGGAGCGGGTGCAGCGCGTACATCCAGAAGCCGAGCTGGCAGACGCAGACGATGTGCGGCCAGCGCATGGAGGCGGACATCTCGGCGGTCGGCGATCCGCAGACCGGCGTCTCCGTCACGTGCGGCGGTCAGTCGTTCGTCGTCGGCGGGACGAGCGCGTCCTCGCCGATCATCGCGGCGGCCTTCACGATGCTCGGCGTGCCGCCGCAGCCGTCGTGGGTGTGGTCGCACACGTCCGACTTCTACGACGTGACGTCGGGCAGCAACGGCAGCTGCACGACGACGTCGGAGTGCACGGCGGGCCCCGGCTACGACGGGCCGACGGGCTGGGGCACGCCCAACGGCACGCTGCTCAAGCAGACCGCCGGTAGCAGCAGCAGCAGCGGGTCGAGCAGCGGTGGCACCGGATCGAGCTCCGGCTCCAGCAGCGGGTCGAGCAGCGGCGGCACCGGATCGAGCTCCGGGACGAGCAGCGGATCCGGGTCGAGCAGCGGCAGCAGCAGCTCGGGCGGCTCGAGCTCCAGCGGCGGCAACGGCAGCAGCGGCTCGACGCCGCCGGCCACCCCGGACGCCGGCACGGGGAACAACGACAACGGCAGCGGCAACACCGACGTCGGGAGCGATCTGACCACCCCGCCGGCCGGCTGCGCCTGCAACATGGTGGGCACCGGCGAGAACGTCGGCGGGCTGGCGCTGGGCCTCGGCCTCGTGCTGGGCCTCACGGTGCGCCGCCGTCGCAGGTAGACGCCGCAGGCACGCTCGAGTCGATCCGCTTCTCGCCCGGCTGTGGTTGAACCCCCGTGCGCTCGTTTGAGAGCGTTCGGGCATGACCAAGCGTACTTGGAGTATCGCGGGTGTCATGACTGCGGTCGCGCTCGTGGTGGGCGCCGGCTGCAGCAGCACCAAGGACAAGAGTGGCTTCAACACCAACACCGGAGGTAGCTCCGGCGGGGGACAGAGCGGAGGAAGCGGCGCAGGCAGCACCGGGAGTAGCAGCGGCGGCGGCGTCACCGACGGCGGCCCGGGCTTCGGCGGCTTCGGCGACGCGACGGCGATGCCCATGCCGCAGGATGCGGGCGTCGGTTGCGCCAACTTGCAGTGCCAGGTGCACTCCTGCGACGGCGGCGCGTCGACGACGATCAGCGGCAAGGTGATGGACCCGGCCGGGCACAACCCGCTCTACAACGTCGTCGTCTACATCCCGAACAGCAAGGGCGGCGTGCTCGACCCCATCCCGGTCGGCGTCAACGGCGCCTCCTGCTCGTGCGACGCGCTCTTCTCGGGCGAGCCGATGGCCATCGCGCTCACCGGCGCCGACGGCACCTTCACCATCCCGAACGCGCCCGACGGCAAGGACATCCCGCTCGTCGTGCAGATCGGCAAGTGGCGCAAGGAGATCACGATCTCCAGCGTGACGGCGTGCAAGGACAACCCGCAGGGCAACATCTCGCTGCCGAAGAACCACACGGACGGCATGTACGCGAACATCCCGAACATCGCCGTGTCGACCGGCGCGGCAGACACCCTCGAGTGCCTGCTCACGCGCGTCGGCATCGACGAGGCGGAGTACAGCGGCGACCCGAACACCGGCTCGGCGCGCGTGCACGTCTTCCAGGGCGGGCCCCCGAACGAGCTGGGGAACGCCGCGGCGGGCTCGCCAGCGAGCTCCACGGCGCTCTGGGACAGCGACCAGGACCTCGAGCGCTACGACATCGTGCTGCTCTCGTGCGAGGGAAGCGAGACGACCGGCGCCAACCCGCAGACGCTCGCCGACTATGTCGGCAAGGGCGGCCGCGTCTTCGCCGAGCACTATCACTACGCGTTCTTCGCCAACCAGTCGCAGTACCCCGACACCGCGGACTGGTCGCAGTCGCAGTGTGCCAATCAGCCGGGCGGCATGCAGGGATGCGACGCCTACGAGAACAGCATCACGGGGCAGGTGCAGACCACGCTGCCCAATGGCAAGGCGTTCCCCGAGGGGCAGGCACTGCAGACGTGGCTCGGAGACGTGGGCGCCGCGCAGAACGGCGAGCTCTCGATCCCCATCGCGCGGCACGACGCGCTCGTCGGCGCCTCGAACGTGTCGACGCCGTGGATCCAGGCGTCGGACAGCAGCAGCTCGCAGTACTTCTCGTGGGACATGCCCTTCAACGCGCCGGTCAACGACGCGGGCGTGCCGCAGTACTGCGGGCGCGTCGTCTTCAGCGACCTGCACGTGTCGGGCTCGAACGCCGGCGGCGGCATCGACTACGCCAACGGCAACAACTCGGTCCCGAGCGGGTGCGCCAGCACGGCCACGCTGCAGCCGGACGAGGACGCGCTCGAGTTCATCCTCTTCGACCTGTCCTCGTGCATCACGCCGGTCGGCTACCCCCCCAAGCCCCCGCAGCCGCCGCCCGAAGCCGGCCCCGCCCAGTGAGGGCCGCCGGCCCGTAACGGCGGAAAATTCACCTCTCCGCAGCGTCCCCCGCGCGTCCCGATTGCGGAACGCATGGCTGGTGTGCCATGCGTTCGGCCATAGGAATGTGCGGGGGCAGGAGAGGGACATGAGAACTTGGACGCGTAGTCTGTGCTTCGTTTCCCTGGCGGCGGCGGTGGCGGCGTCCAGCGCCGCGTGCGGCTCCACCAAGTCGGACAGCGGGTTCGGCGAGAGCAGCAGCTCCGGGGGCAGCGGCAGCAGCAGCGGAGCGGCCAGCGGCAGCAGTAGCGGCGGCTCCGGCAGCAGCAGCGGCCTCGGGGGCAGCAGCGGGTCGTTCGGCGACGGCAGCGTGGCCGAGGGAGGCGGCAGCCTGGGCGACGCCGGCTGCGCCACGGCGAGCGCGAAGGCGACCAAGACGCCGGTCTACCTCCTCTTCGTCCTCGATGGCTCGGGGAGCATGAGCCAGGACAACAAGTGGACGGCTGCAACGGCGGCGCTCGACGCCATCTTCTCGGACATGCAGAAGGCGGCCGACACCGGCGTCGGCGTGGGCCTCATCGTCTTCTCGGACAGCAAGGATCCGACGGGCGGCGGCGGCCCGTATCCCAGCAGCCAGGACGTGGGGATCAACTTCGTCGGCACGGCGCAACAGAGCCTGCTGAACGCCCGCCTGAACGGCGGACCGTCGGACGGAACGCCCACGGGCACGGCGCTGCAGGGCGGCTACTCGGAGCTGGAGAACTACATGGCGCTGACGCCGCTGCCCCCGGGTGGGCAGAAGGTGCTGGTCCTCATCACCGACGGCGTCCCGACGGACAACTGCTCTCCGGGCGGGAGCTACACGAGCAACGCCTGCGTGGTCGAAGCCGGGCAGGAGCTCACGAAGGCCAAGCCGCAGGGGCCGATCCTCACGTACGTCATCGGCACGGGCGTCTACCCGAGCAGCGACCTGTCGAACTTCGACCCGAACTTCCTCGGCAACCTCGCGCTCGCCGGCGGGACAGGGCCCAAGGGCTGCAACCCGAACGAGAACACGGCGGGGGCGACGGACCTCTGCTTCTTCGAGGTCGACCCGACCGCGGGCAACGCCTCGCAGACCGAGATGGCGTTCGAGAACGCGATCAACGCCATCCGCGGTCAGGTGCTCTCGTGCACGTTCCCGCTGAGCCTCGACAAGGACGCGGGGATGATCGACCCGTCGAAGGTCAACGTGACGGTCGACGGCATGACCGTGTCGCAGGACCCGAACAACGGGTGGACGTACGACAACCCGAGCAACCCCACCGAGATCATCTTCCACGGCACGTCGTGCGACAACCTGAAGATGAACTCGATGGCGACCGTGAACATCATCCTCGGGTGCGCGACGATCATCGGCCCGAACATGTGAGAGCCAGCCGGGCCGGGGGGGCCCTACTTCACGCCGACGCTCAGGGGGTTCTTCTTCGGAGGAACCCCC
>DATJYG010000544.1:0-2075 GCA_035499695.1 Polyangiaceae bacterium | reverse complement strand
ATGCACACGTGCGCCATCCTGAGCGGCGGCGCCGTGTCGTGCTGGGGCAACGACATGTCCGGGCAGCTCGGCAACGGGCAGACGAGCGGGTCGAGCGTCGTCCCCGTCCCGGTGATGGGGCTCACGTCGGGCGCCACGTCGATCGCGGCCGGTGCGGCCTTCACGTGCGCGGTCGTCTCGGGAGGCGCGGTGAAGTGCTGGGGCGACGGCCTTCACGGCCAGCTCGGCGGGCCCGCGTCGAGCGCGACGCCCATGGCGCTCGTGATGCCCGCGTCGGTCAAGGCGCTCGCCGCCGGCGCCAACCACGTCTGCGCGCTGATGACCGGCGGCTCCGTCGCCTGCTGGGGCGCCGACGATCAGGGGCAGCTCGGCAGCATGCAGGGCGCGATGAGCGCCAAGCCCGTGCTCGTCGCCGGCCTGACCGGCGCCGTGGCCATCGCCGCCGGCGGCAACGAGAGCTGCGCGATCGACGGCGCCGGCGCGGTGCACTGCTGGGGGCAGGACCCGGTGGGGGACGTCGGCGGCGGTCCGGCGGCGCCCGGAGTCGTCCCGTCACTCACGGGCGGCATCGCGCACGTCACGGCGGTCACCGGTCACGCGTGCGCCCTGACGACCGGCGGCGCCCCGAAGTGCTGGGGTACGAACGAGTACGGCGACCTCGGCGACGCCACCACGACCCCCAGCTGGGCGCCTATCGACGTGCGCGGGATCTAGTACGCTGGCAGCGTGGACCTCGAAGCTCGTCGCGAGGAGGAGATCGACTGGGTCGAGATCGTGCGCGTGCACGACCGCTTCGAGGCCGACGTGACCGCGGGCTTCCTGCGTGACCACGACGTCCCGGTGCAGACCGTGGGCGGCGGCAGCACGGCCCTGCCGACGATGGGCCTGACCGACCTGCGCATCCTCGTGCCCCGCGCGGACCTCGAGCGCGCGGGCCAGGTGCTCGAGGCGATGAAGCGCGGCGCCGCCGAGACGCACCCGTTCCGCGACGCGCCCCCCGAGCCGTACGAGGCGCCCGTCGCGAAGCGCAAGGCGGCCTTCGCCGTGATGCTCGCGCTCCTCGTCCCCATCGGCGGCGGTCACTTCTACGCGCGCCACGGCGCCGCGGGCACCCTGCTCGCCGCCGGCATCATCGGGGGCGTCCTCGGCGCCCGCTTCGGCGTCCCGGCCCTCGTCTACGCGAGCGCCCTGCTCGTCGTGATTGACGCGGTCACCGCGCCTTTCGCCGTCCGCCGCACCAACAAGGGCGCCCCGAGCAGCGAAGGAGCCCAGCGCGGATGGGCTCTCGCCGCCGTCGCAGTCGCCTACGTCCTCGCGCTGACCGCGATTCACTGAGCCGAGGGACACGCGCGTCGCGGTCGCGGAGGAACCATTGCGACGCCGCTGTCGCGCACACCTGGCGCAGCGCCGCGAAAACGAGTGACCCGTCGTGGCCGTCCGATTGCAGTCGGTGGCCCGAGGTCAGGTCGCCATGAGCTCCAGGTTCTCGATCGGGATACTCGCCGCCGAAGCTTTCCTCGTGATCGCGGCGGCAAACGGATGCGCCAACGGGGGACCTACGCCGGCGAGTTCCTGGAACTCCTATGCTTCCACGACCGACGACGACGGCGGGTCGGAGGGATCGTTCAGCAGCGGCAACGGCAGCTCGTCCGGGACGGACATGAGCGTCGGCGGCTCGGGCTCCGGCGGATCGTCGAGCGGCGCTGGGAGCAACAGCGGAAGTGGCGGCAACGGCAACACCAGCAGTAGCAGTGGCAGCAGCTCCGGCGGCGGCGCCTGCACGCCCGACGGATACCCGTGTCTGCAAGACGCCGACTGCTGCGGCGGCACGTGCGACACGATCAGCGGTACTTGCCTCACGGGCGCCGGGTACTGCGGCAACCCGGGCGACCCGTGCGCGTACGACACGGACTGCTGTGGCGGCTACTGCGACGCGTACTACGGCAGCTGCGACTAGACCGCGCGCTTCAGGCGCTCGATCGCGGTCTGCAGTTGTTTCAGGCTGCCCGCTTGCGCCGACGACGCTTGCTCGATCTTCGCCGCCGACGCGAGGAGCTGCGTCGCGCCGCTCGCCT
>DATJYG010000543.1:0-3626 GCA_035499695.1 Polyangiaceae bacterium | reverse complement strand
CAGGTCCCCTGGTGCGGGTCGAGTGGGCCTTTCTCCCCCCGCTGTACCTGGACGCCGACGTGGCGCCGATGTTCCGCGTGACGGCCGATCGCTTCTACTTCCTTCCCGACAACACCATCTACGAAGTGCCCTACGCGGGCTTCGACGCTTCGGTCGGGATCGGGGTGCATTTTCTGTGATCGATTGGCCGCGGCGCGGACATGGTCACGTCGGCACCCGAAGAATGAGCGATTCCGACTGTCCCCCCGTTCCGTCCCGAGCGGAGCTCGCCGACCCGGCCCGCGCCCGATCGGCGGGCGACGATCGGCTTCGTGCGCTCGTCGACGATCACTACGACTTCGTGTGGCGCACGTTGCGGTACCTGGGCGTCCCCGACGCGAACGCCGAGGACGGCGCGCAGAGAGTCATGTGCGTGCTCGCCCGTCGTCTCGACGACGTGGAGGAGGGGGCCGAGCGAGCCTTCCTCTTCTCCACCGCCCTGCGAGTCGCGGCGACGATGCGCCGCTCCGATCGACGCCGCCCGCGGGTCAGCACGGACGAGGACGTCGACGCCCTCGCGCACTCCATGCCCGGCACCGAAGAGCTGCTCGACGAGCGGCGCGCGCACGACGTGCTCCGGAGGGTGCTCGACGAGATGCCGCTCGAGTTGCGTGTCGTGTTCGTCCTGTTCGAGCTCGAGGAGCTCACGACGCCCGACATCGCCGCGACGCTGGGCATCCCGGTGGGCACCGTCGCGTCCAGGCTTCGAAGGGCGCGCGAGACGTTCCAGGCGATCGTGCGTCGCATGAAGGCCGGGGCACGACAGCGGAGAGAAGAGCCATGACCGAGTTCAGGCGACTGTCGCTGGAGACGGACGACGAGACGGAGCAGCTGCTCCTCCGCGCGGGGCGCCCGCGCGCGCCGCGCGCCGCCCGAGAGCGTGCGTGGATTGCCGCCTCGGGCGTCCTGGCGTCGTCGACCTTGGCGGCAGGAAGCGTCGCGGCAAAGGCGGGATCCATGGTCGGGGGGAAAGTCATCGCGGTGGTCGCGTTCACCGGCCTGGCCGCGATGGGGGGAGCCATGGCGCTGCAGCAGCGGCACCGGACGAGCGAGCCGCCGCCCGACGAGCAGAGCGCGCCCGTCGTGGTGCAGCGGGCCCCGACCGTGGTGGCCAAGCCGGCGCCGCTCCCCAGCGTCGCGGCGCCTGCGCCTGTCGAAGACATCGCGCCCGCGCCTGTCGAATCGGTCGAGGCGAGGCCGATGGGCAGCGTGTCCGTAACCCCGCCGAGGGCGGCGACGCCTGCGGCGCCCGTGGCGCCCGAGCCTACGGCGTCGGCCACGTCGAGCATGCCCAGCGAGCTCGCGGCGCTGCAGCAAGCGCGGGCGGCGCTCGGAGCGGGCGATCCCGCGCGCGCTCTCTCGATGCTCGACGCGTACGGTGCGCGATTCCCTCACGGAGCCATGACGCAGGAGGCGGCGGTGCTCCGGATCGAGGCCCTCGTGCGAGCGGGCGACCGGCCCGCTGCGCAGCGCGCGGCCGACGCGTACCGCAGGGCCTATCCCCAGAGCCCCTACCTGGACCGCATTCGATCGCTGCTCGGGACGACGAATCCGTGATCGATCCGTCGAGGGTCGGCGATTGGTACTCCATGCGCTTAGCTCATCGTGCGCTCGCCCTGGCAGTCGGGGCGATGCTCCTTTCGTGCAGAGACCAGGTTCCTGTCGGGGGACAGCTAGGCGACGGAGGCTCCGGCGGCTCCAGTGGCACGGGCGCGTCTGTCGCGATCGGCGCCGCGTGCATACCCTCCCAAGAGCTGTCGACGACGTTCCTCGGCTTCGACGAGCGCGAGGTGGTTCTCGACGAGGGCAACGACGCGTGCGGCAGCGGCGTGTGTCTCGTGAACCACTACCGGGGGCGCGTCACGTGCCCGTACGGGCAGAACGCGACGGCGACGGGTGCCGGCCTCTCGCCGACGGGAGCGAACGAGCCGTGCAAAGGCACCAAGCCGGGCGATCAGAACAGCGCGTGCTGCACGCCGGGAAGCGATCGGCCCGTCCTCGCGTCGCAGGACGTGGGGTCGGCCATGCCGACGCAGTCGCAGGTCCAGCCGGCGTGCCCCGACCGTCCGTCGGCAAAGACGGTCACGTGCTCGTGCCGGTGCGCCAACGCGGCCGGCAAGACCGACGACGGCGCGCAGTACTGCTCGTGCCCGGGCGGGTTCGCGTGCACGCAGGTGGTGCCCGAGCTCACGGTGGGCGATCCGCTTGCTGGCGCGTACTGCATCGCGAACGGCACCGCCTACGACTCGCTCACGTCGTGCACCGGCCTCGCCGGCTGCGATCCCACGACCAAGACCGGGCTACCCGGGTATTGCGGCCCGACGAACGCGGCCGAGACGACCACCTCGGCCGACGCGGGTGCGGAGATGACGTACTTCTGGTCGGCGTTCACGGGCGGACAAACCTGCCTGCCCTTCGCGCCGCCGACGGACGCGAGCGGGAAGGCGACGTGCGTCGCGCTGATGCCGCTCGCGGACGCGGGATCGTGCTCGGACACGCCGGGGCTGACCGCGACGGATCCGGCGATCGTCAAGTCGGTGCAGCAGGACATGCCGACGCTGATGATCCCCCAGAACCTGTGCGAGGTCCCGCAGCTGGCTGCTCCGTGCGCCACGGGGATGCAGGCGGGTTGGTGCAACGTGACCGGCGCGAACCTGCCGCCGGGATGCGCCTCGCAGATCGACTTCACGATGGGCCTCCCTGCAGCGGGATCGTTCATCATCTTCGGCTGCTACTGAGCCGGGGCCGGCAAGGCTGCAGCCGCGCTTTGCGGGCTACAATCTGGCGGCCATGCGCAGCTCGGCGCTCGCCTTCCTCGTGGCTCTTGTCTTCCTGCAGTGCGATGGCACACGCCCCACGCCCGTCGGGACGACGATCCTGGATGTCGCATCCGTCGATCCTCCCGGGCTCGGCAGCCGCCGGGGTCCCTTCGCGACCTTCGACAAGACGTACGCGTTCCGGGATCGCGGCCCCGCCATCGATGCGGTCGGGTCGCCGGCCTTCCGCCTGACGTTCGAGCACGGTCCGGCCGCTTTCTCCGGCGATGGCTCCGCCGGGACGAAGCAGGCGGGCGCGTTGCAGAACCTGCGGATCGTCGTGGCGAGGAACGAGCGGTGGGCGATCTCGGCGCGCTGCGATCCTCCGATGCTGCGCGCCGACCTAGACCCCTCCGGAAACGAGACGAGCTGGATCCAGTGCCCGGTGACGATCGCGCGTCAGGACGGCCGGGTAACGTTCACCTCCTACGTGCAGATCACAGCTTCCCCCTCGGTCTCTACGGGCGAGCAAGTCGGCTGGGGCGTCGATGTCCAGTGACGTGACGCCCCACGGCCGTCCAGCAGCTCGAGGACGCACCCGGCAAGGGGGTGATGGTCGGGGGCGTGCAAGATTGCCGAAGCGGATCGAGCTGGCCCTCGTGAGCAGGGAGGAGCTCGAGCCCGGGGTGGCGGCGGTGCGGTACGCGCCGAAGCCGTCGTGAGCGCGAGGCGGCTGCTCCTGCTGTCGTCGGCCGCTCTTGCGGTGCTCGCCCTCGCTTGCTCGTCGGGAGGCGGCGGTTCCTTCGACGACGCGGGAACGGACGGAGGCGA
>DATJYG010000542.1:0-2761 GCA_035499695.1 Polyangiaceae bacterium | reverse complement strand
TCGTCCGGCGTCTCGGGGTCGTAGGGGACGACGTACGTTTGCTGCCGGATCCCCATCGGAAACCCGAGGCGCCGAAGCAGGTACCGCAGGTTGCGGTTGGAGTCCTCGAAGAACGTGTACCCCGAGAGCTCGTCGACGTACTTCGCGGGCTTGCTGTAGCCCCACTGGAAGACGAGCCAGAAGCCGAGGTTGCGGAGCAGCGGGAAGAGCGCGGCGAACTGGAGCAGCCACGAGCCGATCGACTTCGGACTGTGGAACACCGACCGCTTCAGGGCGCTCGGCGGGACGCTGACGTAGCGCGACGTCGCGAGGAGCCCGGTCTCTTTCCACATCAAGTTGACCGCGAAGGAGACGGCGCAGGCTTCGCCGAGCGGGTCCTGCTCGGCCTTGGCGACGGCCTCCTTCGACCCGCGCCATCCGCCCTTGTGGGCGTCTCGGCGCACATTCGACAGGCAGGCTGCCGCGATCTGCTCGAGGCCCTGGACCTTCTCGAACGTGGTCGCGACCGCGATGATCTCGCCGGGCTTCGTCGGCACGCGAAGCAACCTGTGCGTGACGTCGACGACTGCGCCGACGTAACCGAGCCCGCCGATCGCCGTGTCGAAGAGCTCCCTGTTCTGGGTGCGCGAGCACTCCACCGGCGCGTACGGGGCGCGCATCGGAACGAGCGAGAACCGCTCGACGTGGTGGCCCTCCCGGGCGAGCGTGGGCGAGAAGCGCGAGAGCGCGTCCGCCGAGAGTGTCCCGGCGGCGCATGCGTAGCTCGTGGTCACCATCACGTAGGGCACGAGGCCGTGCTTGCTGGTCTCGCGCAGGATGTCGCCCCAGCGCGCTCCCGCGCCCGCGGTGACCGTGGCGTTCGCCGCGTCGACGTCGATGCGCCGGAACTGCTCGAGCGACACGACGATCGCGTCGTTGAGCGACTGCGTGTCGAACGCGTGCCCGCCGTCACGGAACGTCACGCAGCGAGCGTCGTCGCTAGAGAGCGCTTCGCGCAGCTCCCCCGCGTC
The DNA here is from genome assembly GCA_035499695.1 of Polyangiaceae bacterium. Taxonomy (GTDB): domain Bacteria; phylum Myxococcota_A; class Polyangia; order Polyangiales; family Polyangiaceae; genus Palsa-1150. The sequence continues at coordinate 1,751 of DATJYG010000542.1, read as the reverse complement.
GCACGGCTTCACGACGGTCGTGCGCACCTTCACGCCGCCGTAGCTCTCGAGCGTCGTCTTGCGCCGTTCGGGGCCCACGGCCGGCGGAGACTACCACTGACGCGGGCGTCCTCCTCTGGCACACGCTGGCCCGCCCGTTTCTCGGCTACTCTCGCGCGCCATGCTCGAACGCGGACCTCGCAAAGCGGCGCAGTCGACCTCCCACGCGCACCCGGTCACGCTGGCCATCGACATCGGCGGGACCGGCCTCAAGGCGGAGCTGCTCGACCCGCGAGGCAATCCGCTGACGGATCGCGTCCGCGTGGAAACGCCGCATCCGGCGACCCCGGACGCCGTGATGTCGGCCCTCATGGCCCTCGTGGCGCACCTGAAGGGGTACGACCGCATCTCGGCGGGCTTCCCGGGCGTCGTCTTCGACGGGGTGATCAAGACCGCCCCGAACCTCGATCCATCGTGGTCCGGATTCCGGCTCGCCGATGCGCTGCGGAAGCGTCTGCACAAGCCCGCGCGCGTGCTCAACGACGCCGGTGTGCAGGGGTTCGGCGTGATCGAAGGCAAGGGCCTCGAGATGGTGCTGACGCTCGGGACCGGCCTCGGGTGCGCCCTCTTCTACAACGGCACTTACATCCCGAACCTGGAGCTCGCTCACCACCCGTTCCGCGGCAAGAAGACCTACGAGGACTACCTCGGCGCCCGCGCCCTCGCGAAGGTCGGCAAGAAGAAGTGGAACAAGCGTGTGGCGAAGGCGGTCGCCCAGATCGACCCCATCTGGAACCCGGACCGCCTCTACATCGGCGGCGGCAACGCCAAGCACCTGACCATCGGCCTCCCCCTGCACGTGAAGATCACGTCCAACGAGGCCGGGCTGCTCGGAGGCATCGCCCTCTGGCGCAACTGACCCGCTGATTTGCCGCACGCTGGCACGGGATTTTCAGACGGTAATGTGGCCCGGCGGCCATCTGGAGGTACCGTAGATGCGCGCCGAGAGGAGGGTCCCGTGCCTCGCGCCTTTTCCTTCGCTCTTCGTCTGACGGTTCTTTCTGCCCTCTTGGCGATGGTCGCCGTCGTGGCCGCCGCGTGCGGCCGGTCGGACCTGCCCTTCGGCGTGCTCCCCGAGGGCGGCCTGTCCGACGTCAACGAAGAGGGGGATTCCACCCAGCCCGACGGACCGTCGTGCAACGCGTCGACGTGCCCGAAGGGTTGCTGCAGCGCCTCGGGCGAGTGCCTGAACGGCGCCGCGATCGACGCGTGCGGGACCGGCGGCGAGGCGTGCCAGAACTGCCAGGCCGAGGGCTTCGAGTTCTGTTACGAGACGACGCAGGCGTGCGGTAACGCCGTCAACGACTGCGGGCCGACCAACTGCAAGGGGTGCTGCGTCGGCGGCGTGTGCCTCGCCGGCACCGATCCCACCGAGTGCGGCGTCGGCGGCGGGTCGTGCACCAACTGCCAGTCGCAAGGCCAGACGTGCAACGGCGGCCAGTGCTCGTCGGAGAGCTGCGCTCCCGGTAACTGCAACGGCTGCTGCGCGGGCAACTCGTGCCTGCCCGGCACCGCGCCCACCGAGTGCGGCGTCCAGGGCCTCCCGTGCGACGACTGCACGAAGAACGGGATGACCTGCAACTCGTTCGGTCAGTGCACGACCGCGACCAGCTGCAACGCGCAGAACTGCGGGAAGGGGTGCTGCGACGGCAATGCCTGCGTTGGCGGGACGTCGAGCAACGCGTGCGGTTTCGGCGGCCAGCCCTGTCAGA
>DATJYG010000541.1:0-4635 GCA_035499695.1 Polyangiaceae bacterium | reverse complement strand
AATGTCGCGAAGCTCTCGACGTTCTTCGAGCACCAAACGTTCGCTGACTGGGACCCCGTGAGCGCGCCGAGCAACCCGGGCGCCAACACGGTCCGCGTCTACACGGACAGCGCCGACGGGAAGCTGAAGGCGCAGGACCACTCGGGCAACATCTTCGTGCTGGCACCGTGAGACCACCAATGAAAAAACCCACCAGCTACCTCCTCCTCTTCCTCGCCGCGTTCGCGCTGCAGCCCGCGCACGACGCGCAAGCCACACCGACGGCGTTCGTCGTGGATCAAAAGGTCTGCACCGCTACGGGTGTGGCGACGCTGGGCGGCACGATGACATGCGACTACGCGACGACGACGGATCGCGCTTCGCGCATCGTCGCCAACGTCGGGCTCACGAACCTATCCGGCGGGCACCTCAATGTTGGCGCGTTCATCACGTGCGAATACGTCGTCGAGAACAAGAATGGCACGGTCTCGGCGCCGACGGCGATCTCCAGCTCGAACAACCCGGCGAACAACACCACGACCACGTTCGTCGCAGCACACGCGCAGGCGAGCGACTTCGCCACCGCGGGCTCGGGCCCGACGTGCGCGTGGTCGATCAGCGGCACGAACGCGCGCCTCACCGTCACCAACAACTCGAACACGTCGACGGCCGACGTGACGGTGTGGCTGCAGGCGTTCAATTTCGGTTCGCAGTGAGGTCTTCGATGAAAAAGTTCATAGCGCTCGTCTCCCTCGTCCTCGCCGCGGCCACCACCGCGATCGTGGCCTGCGCGAAGCCGCCGCCCGCGAAGCTCGCCGCGCCGCAGCACCGCCTCGGCGCCCAGCTGAACGACGCCGGCATGCCCGTCGACGACGCGGGCAACGTCTCCATCTTCCTCGACGCGGCGGTGCCCGCCGCGCTCGGCGACCCCGCGATCGATCACTGCATCATCACGAGCGTCAGCATCGACCCGCCCACCGGCAACTTCGCCGCGCAAGTCTCGTGCGGCCCGCGCAATCACCTCGTCCAGGGCACGCTGACGCAAGCGCAGCTCACGGCCGTCTACAACGTCGTGCGCAACGCAGCAGCCGCCGGGGGTATCCAGTAACGCGCCACCCGGGGGACGAAGGGAACGCCACCACACCATGGACACGAAGCACTCCGACATCGATGCAGCGGCGATGGCCAAACGCGCGGCGACGCTGCAAGTAGAGCAGCGCCACGAGTTGGACAGCGAGGTCAAGCCGCTGCTGATGGTGCTCGACGCACGCACGCAGCGCATCGAGCAGACGCTCGGCGTCATCGTCGACGCGCTGCGGCCACGCATGTCGCCGCAGCTACAAGCAGTCGTCACGGGGGCCATCGTCGTCGCGTCCGTCGCGCTCGTGGTCATCGCGTTCGCCGTCGTCTCGGTCGCGCGCGCGCCGGCCGCATCCGCGGCTACGCGCGTGGAGACGCGATGAGCGAGAAGCACGACAAGCTCTTCAACCTCGACGAGATCGACCTCGACGAGGACAGCGACGAAGAGATCACCGGCATCACGATCGCGGCCATCGTCAAGGACCAGAAAGACGACCACGACAACGACGCCATCTCGCACGTCGCGGTCATCAAGTACGTGCGCGCGAAGCACGCGCGGCTCTCGAAGCGCATCGCGCGGATCGAAAAACTCATCATCGCGGCCAGCGGCGGCATCGTCGTCGCCGGCATCGCCTGGGAAGCGTTCAAGGCGGTCTATCTGCACAAGTAGGAGATCAAGTTATGTTCAAGAATTTCGATTATAAACACTACGCCGCACTCGCGGCTTGCGTAGTCATCGTGGGCGCTTTTGCGCTCATTCCTTCACTGCATCCGTATCAAGCCATTGGGCTGTCCATCGCAGCGCCGCTCTTCGCGTACGCTGGGATCACTCTCCCGCAGGCAGGCGTGGGCTCAAAATCGCTGCCGGAGTCGAAGGACGGTGGCAAGTGAAGAAGCTCATTGCGTGCGGGGCGCTGACCCTGACCAGCATCTGCGTGCTGCCCGTGTGGGAAGCCGCGTGCAACCCGACGACGACCCAGCAGGCGACGAACCTCATCCAGCCGGCGGCGGCGTGCGTCGTCGACGTCGTCACGGCGGCGACGGGCGGCCCGGTCGACATCGGCGACATCATCGCGAAGTGCGGCGTCACGGTCGAAGACATCATCGCGATCGTCTCGGAGCTGCTCTCGTCGCAACCCGACGCAGCGGCTGCCGCGGACGCCGCGCTCGGAGTCTTGCCGGCTGAAGCGCACCTGCGCGACGTGCTCCAAAAAGCGTACGAGTACAAGGCGGCGCACAAGTGACCGTCTACTGCCTCGGCGCGAAGCGCGACGACGAGAAGCGTCGCACGCAGAAGCAGGCGCGCGACTTCCTGCGCGCGCTCCACGTCGGGGCCCCGATGCCGGGGCTCTGGTCGCTGGAGTCGCACGAAGGGCCGATCCTCGACCAGGGCCAGACGTCGAGCTGCACCGCGCACGGCACGGCGCAGATCTTGATGACGAACGCCTCGGTCGCGGGCGAGCCCCTGCCGTGGGTGCCGAGCACGACGGCGCTCTACGCAGTCACGCGCTCGATCGAGCGCCAAGGCCAGTTGAACCAGCCGCTCAGCGACAGCGGGGCGTTCCCGGCCGACGTGATGGCGGCGCTCGAACAGTGGGGCGTCTCGCCGTCGCGCGTCTCTGGCGCCAGCGACATCTCGCCGTCGACGGTCAACGACGAGGCCGACCTCATGTCGCTGGAGCAAGGCGCGCTGAACCTCTTCGCGCCCGAATACCGCATCGACGAGTATGCGAGCGACGTCGTCTCGCAGGTGATGCAGGCGCTCGTCGGCGGCTTCGCCGTCGGCACGAGCTTCTTCGCCGACTCGGCGTTCATGTCGTACGAAGGCGGCGCGCCGGTCGGGGCGCCGAACCAGTCCGGCCCGGGCGGCGGGCATTGGACGGTGCTCACGAGCTACCGCACCGCTGACGACGGCTCGATCGTCTTCCGCGGCCCGAACAGCTGGGGGCTCTCGTACGGCGACAAGGGGCACCACGAAGTCACCACCGACTGGCTGCGCGCGTGCTGGGATTTGTACACAGGCCCCACCCCTCGAAAACTGTCACCGTAGCCAGGCCCATGACTTGCGCTTGCGCGCATCATCGACGCAAGACCAGGTTACGCCGAGACGCGCCGCGATCACATACGTGCGCTCTTTTGACGCGCGAATCTCGCGAACAATATCTTTCGTGAGCACCGCTTGACCGTGGCGCTCGCCGCGATTCGAGCGGCCCTTCGCAACGCAGTCGGCGCGGTTGTCTCGTTGCGTGCCGGCGAAGAGATGCGCCGGATTGCAACACGGCGGATTATCGCACCGATGCAGCACGTACAACGTCGGCCAGCTGCCGTGCGCGACGTACCATGCGAGCCGATGCGCGTCGACGCACACGCCGCCAGCGGGCCGTGATGCAGTCCACATTCTCCCGTAACCGTTCCGTCCGGTCGCGCCCTGCCACAGCCAGCACTCGCCGCGCTTGCCTTTTTTCACTTTCGCCCAGAATCTCGCCTCGAAAGTCGGAGACAGCTTCATGCGTCTATTATACCCGATCTGCGCCATCTTGATCTGCGGCTGCCCGAAGCCGCAGCCGCCGCACCGCGACGGCGACGCGGCCCGCGCCCCGACGCCCGAGAGCGCGTGCGCCAACATCGGCGCGCTCGGCTGCCCCGAGGGCCAGAACCAAGCGCGCTGCGCGCTCGTGCTCGCGCACATCGCCGACGCGGGGCTGGAGCCGCTCGACCTCGCGTGCATCGCCAACGCCGCGAGCCCCGACGCCGCGCGCGCCTGCGCAGGCGGGCCCGCCTGCCAGCCGTGAGCGACGACCCGGGCGAGCGCTACGCCGAGCAGGCCGCGGCCTGGGACGCCGAGAAGGTGCGGCGGGCTGCGCTGCCGTGGTGGCGCAAGGCCATCGAGTCATACTGGGACTGGCGCGACGAGCACGCGCTCTTCGTGACGGCGACCCTCGCCGCCACGGGCATCACCATCACCGTCGCCGGGATCGCGCTCTTCGCGGCCTGGCTCACCCACGCGCTGCGATGAACGAAGACGACGAAGAGAAAACCCCAGCCCAGTCGCCGAACGCGAAGAAGTCGAGCGGCGCGTGGAAGTTCAACATCGACGGCGCGGTGTGCCCGCGCGCCGGCTGCGGCCACCGCCGCGACGAGCATGCGATCAACGAGCGTCGCATCGCCGAGGGCTGCATGCTCTGCGACTGCCCGCACTTCGTCGTCGGCGGCGCGGACTACGACCGGCTGCCCGATACCCTCCCAGAAGACCCGGAGAGCAAACCATGACGGTGCAGAAGATCGTGGATATCTCGGTGGCGCAGCCGCTTGGCTCGGTCGACTTCGCGAAGGCGATGCTCGATGGCGTCGTCGGCTGCATCGTGCGCGCTGAGTACGGCAAGACGATCGACGCGTACTTCCACCGCCACATCGAGGCGGCGATGGCCGCCGGCATGCGTGTGGGCTGCTACGCGTTTCAGATGACCGACGCCGACCCGGCCGACGAGGTCGCGGCGCTCGCGAACGAGCTGCGCGCGTCGGGCTACGTGCTCGACTACGGCGTGAGCCTCGACGTCGAGACGCTCAACCACCAGG
>DATJYG010000540.1:0-6898 GCA_035499695.1 Polyangiaceae bacterium | reverse complement strand
CCCGCTCGATGTAGCTCTCCAGCGACGCGGGCTGGCGGGGGTCCGGATGTAGCCAGCCGCGACAGTCACGATGCGCCACCTCGCCCTCGAGCATCTCGCCGAGGCGCCCCTCGACCTCGGCGAGCGCCGGCTCGTACTCGGGCAGCCTCGGGTTGTGGCTCTCGTGCAGCGCGGCGATCGCGCGCTCCGCCGACGCCAGCGCCTCGAGCAGCCGCACGCTCACGTACTCGTCCACGAGAATGCGCTCGCGCGCGATCTCGGCCGAGTCCTTCTTGCTGCGCACCGTGAGCCGGTCGCGCGCGTCGTTGGCGGTGGCCGCGGCGAAACCGAGCCACAGATCCAGGCCCTCGCGCAGGGACTCGGTGGTGAACGCGGCGGCCGACACGGCACCCGCCAGGCGGCAATGCCGCGAGAACCCCTCGCTCGCCCGCGCCAGCCTGTTGGCGAAGGCGATCGCGCCGCGCCGGAGCGCGTCGATCGAGGGCGCGGCGTTCACGCGCACGGCCTCGGCGGGCCCGTCGAGCCGCGTCCACGACTGCAGCTGGTCCCACGGGGCGTGCTGGGCGAACACGTTGGCGGGGATCTCCAGCTCGACGTCGATCGCGTACTCCGCCGACCCGCTCTCCGGCATCGGGATGCTCACGCTCCATTCGAGGCGCGACGCATCGTGCACGTCGAGTCGAACGTCCACGTCGTTTTCATCGGCCGCGAGCTCGGTGGAGCTCAGCGCCGATGCCCGGGGTATCTCGGCGATTGCCAACGCCTTCTACCTGAACCTTGTGCGCCGATTTCGCGGGGATGCAAGGGGAATTTGACAACGCGCTCCGGGGCAGTACTGCTCCCCCCCTCAAGCCATGCCGAGCCCGAGAGTCCTGGAGGAGCGCCTGCGCGAGGCTTTCCCCGGCGCGCACGTCGAAGTGACCGACCTCACCGGCACCGAGGACCACTTCCAGGCGGTCGTCGTGACCCGCGCCTTCGACGGCAAGACGCGGGTCGAGCAGCACCAGATGGTCTACGCCGCCCTGGGGGACCTGATGCACGGCCCCATCCACGCCCTCGCGCTCACCACGCGGGCGAGCTAGCTAGAGAGGCGAGACACCATGTCCGACGACCCCAAGACGCGCATCGAGGAGCTCATCCGCAACAACCGGGTCATGCTCTTCATGAAGGGCTCGAAGCAGTTCCCCGCCTGCGGCTTCTCGAACGCCGTGGTGCAGATCCTCAAGAAGGAGGGGGTGTCCTTCGAGACCTTCAACATCCTGGCGGATCCCGAGGTCCGTCAGGGGCTGAAGGAGTACTCGAACTGGCCGACCTACCCGCAGCTCTACGTGGGCGGAAAGTTCGTCGGCGGCTGTGACATCGTCACCGAGATGCACCAGAACGGCGAGCTCGCGTCGGTCCTCAAGGGCTGAGCGGGGCCTCTCGTCGACATGTCCGCGACGCTCCCGAGCCGCAACCCGGCCTGGACGGACGTCCGCTGCTTTCGCTGCGAGCGGGACCACGATCCGTCCGCGCTCCAGGGGGTCTGCGTGGCGTGCGGCATGCCGCTGCGCGTGGACTACGACTTCGCGTCCATCCGGCTCCGTCCCGGGGACCTCGCGGGACGCGAGTCGTCCCTCTGGCGCTATCGCGAGGTGCTCCCGCTCGCGACCGGTGAGGTCTCGCTCGTCGAGGGGTGGACTCCGCTGATCGCGGCCGGTGATCGCGAGTTCGTGAAGGACGAGTCGCGGAACGCGACCGGGTCGTTCAAGGCCCGCGGGATGAGCGTCGCCGTGTCCGTGGCCCGGTTGCACGGCGTTCGGGCTCTCTCGGCACCATCGGCTGGAAATGCCGCGGGCGCTCTGGCCGCCTACGGCGCCGCGGCGCGCTTGCCCGTGATCGTGGCGATGCCTCGCGACACCCCTCGGGCTTTCGTCGAAGAGTGCAGGCTCTACGGGGCCGAGGTGCAGCTCGTCGACGGGACGATCTCGGACGCGGGGCGATGGCTGCGCGAGCACGGGCCCAAGGACGCGTTCGACGTCTCGACCCTGCGCGAGCCGCACCGGATCGAGGGGAAGAAGACGATGGCGTACGAGCTGCACGAGCAGCTCGGGGGCTCGCTTCCGGACGTCATCGTCTACCCCACGGGCGGAGGCACGGGGCTCGTCGGCATGTGGAAGGCCTTCGACGAGATGGAGAAGCTCGGCTGGATCGGCTCGCGTCGGCCTCGCCTCGTGTCCGTGCAGGCCGAGGGATGTGCTCCTGTCGTGAAGGGCTTCCGCGAAGGGGCGGACGTCACGGCGGCCTGGCCGGACCCTTCCACGCGTGCCTACGGGCTGCGCGTTCCAGCGCCACTCGGCGGCTTCTTGTGTCTGCGTGCGCTCCGCGCCACCGACGGAACCGCCGTCTCGGTCAGCGAGGCGCAGATCGCGGAGGCCACGCGCGCGCTCGGGGCACGCACGGGCATCGACGTCTGTCCGGAAGGCGGCGCGGCGTGGGCGGGGGCCCTCGAGCTGCGCCGAGCAGGGTGGATCCGCCCCGCCGACGTCGTCGTGGTCTTCAACACCGGGACCGGGCTGAAGTACCGCTGAGGAGCGCCGCGGCGATCACGAGGAGCCCGGCCATCGAGAGGGACACGAGGAAGGCCTCGACGTTCTGCGCCGCGAGCACGCATGCGAGCCCCACGTTCGCCGCTGCGAACGCGATTGCGCCCACGGGCAGGCCGGTACGACCGCGGCGCTCGAGGGCGACGACGCTGAGCGCCTCGAGCGTGCTCGTGAGGGCCTGCGCGATCGACAGGACGACGAGCAGCGTCGTGAAGGACCCCGCGAGGGTGATGAAGGCTGCCACGAGCGCGCACTGAGCCGTGAGGGCGGTCCACGGAACTCCGCGTGGGCTCACGCGCCCGAGCGCGCGAGGGGCCAAGCCGTCGCGGGCCAGGGCGAACCAGAGTCGCGGGCGCACGAGCATGTTCTCCGCGGACGCCCCCAGGATGCAGGCGGCCATCATCCACGACACGACGGAGAGCGCGGCGGGTCCGAACCTGGCGAGCGCGAGGTCACGCAAGGGGAGATCGCTCCTCGCGATCGGCTCGTCTCCACCCGCGAACGCCGACGATGCGGCCCATGCGACGTAGGCGATGGTGACGATGACGACGGTCGCCCACAGGACCCGTCGGAGGGACCTCTCGGGCTCGCGGAGCTCCTCGGCGAGCTGGGTGACGTCCTGCCAGCCGAGATACGTGTAGAAAGCGCCCGCCAGGCCGACGCCGAGCGGGAGCGGGCCGAGCGCCACGGCCGGTGCGGCCGAGGCGGACGGTGCGTGCGTTCCGACGTTCGACAGGGCCACGAGCACCCCGCCGAGGAGCAACGCGATCTTGCCGGTCGATACGAGCCGCTGGAGGCTCGCGCCCATGCGAACGCCCCCGAGGTGGAATGCGAAGAGGGTGATCAGCCACCCGAAGGCCCAGGCACGCGGAGAACCGCCCACCTCGAGCGCGAAGATCTCACCGACGATCAGCATCTGGGCGGCCTGCCGCGGTGGAACGGCGAAGGTCGCCCCGAACCATCCGTCGACGAACGCGGCACGCGGTCCGAAGGCTTCGCGCACGTAGGCGTAGGGTCCGCCGGCCTCCGGGATCCGGAGCGCAACGCGGCCGAATACGGTCGCCCCGACGAGACTGAGGAGACCGAACGCCAGCCAGACGAGAACCGCTCCCCACCGACCGCCGGAAGCGCGGAGCACCTGCCCCGTCGTCCTGAAGATCCCGACACCGATCACGGAGCCGACTCCGATGCCGATGCCGTCGGCCACGGAGAGCACTCGTCGGAGCTCGTCCGCTCGCGGGCTCGCTGGATGGGTCGACGCCGCAGACATCGAAGGGCGTCAGGTTCTCCCGGCCGTTCCGCTCACGCAAGAAGCACTGCGTCTCGCGTAGACTGTCATGCCATGGGATCGAGCCGCCGCTCGGATCGCGAGGCGACCTGGCTGGCGCGCGCCCACGAGTGGCTCGTTCCCGCGCTGCCGCCCGGTCTCGAGTCGGCGTTCCAGGACGACTTCGCGCGCGCCAACGTTCGCCGGCTGCTGGTCATCGCGCCGCTCGTCCTCGTCGGCCACGCGGTGCACGTCGTCGTGTTCCACACGACGGCGGCCACCCGCGCGACGATGTCCCCTGAGATGGCTCACTGGCGCAACGGTGTGGCGCTGGTGCACGCCGTCACGATCGTCTTCACGCTGTCTCTCGCCGTGGCCATGGTGCTCTGGGGGCGAACCCGGGCGGCTCGCTTCCTGGGGCCGGCCGCCGCGCTGATCTACTTCGTCCACGGAGCCGCGATCGCCGGCGTGGACCAGCTCCAGGTCATGGGGGCGAACGGTGTCGCGCCGTTCATCGGCTACTGCCTCTTCATGTCCTTCGTCGTGACGCTCACGCCCGCCATGGCCGTCGCGCTGTATTCCCTGGCCGCGGCAGTCTTCTGGGTCGCTCTCACGCAGATGCAGCCCCTGTCGAGCGTCCGGATGGCCCTCCTCCCGAACGGCATCTCGATCACCCTGGTCAGCCTCGTTCTCTCGCTCTTCTTCCACGCCGCGCGGCGCCGAGACTTCAGTCAGCGAAAGACGATCGAGCGTCAGCAGCAGGTGCTCGAGGCGATGAACGGCGATCTCGAGCGCCGCGTCGCGACCCAGGTGTCCGAGATCGTCACGCGCGCCGAGGAGGTCGAGCGCCTCAACGCGCAGCTCCAGGGCCTGGTGCGAGCCCGCTCGAGCGAGCTGTCGATCGCCCTGGCGCTCCTCGCGCAGCGGCGCGAAGGCGATGGCTCGCTTCGCCCCGGCTCCGTCCTCGGCGACCGCTTCGAGGTCGGAGAGCTCCTCGGCCAGGGCGGAATGGGGTTCGTCTACTCCGGCGTCGACCGCACCACCGGAGAGCGCGTCGCCATCAAGGTCATCCAGGCGAGCTCCGCACGCCAGCTCGACGCGTTGCACCGCTTCTTGCGGGAGGCGCGGGCGACGGCGACCGTGTCGCATCCCGCGATCGTGCGCGCGCTGCACGTCGACGTGACCGACGACGGCATGCTCTTCCAGGTGCACGAGTTCGTCGAAGGGACCACGCTGCAGCGGCAGATCGAGGACGGAAAGCCGTGGGACGCCGGGGTGGCAGCCCGTGCCTGCGCGGTCCTGTGCGATGCGCTCGCGGCGGCCCACGAGGTGGGGGTGGTCCACCGAGACGTGAAGCCGAGCAACATCATGCTGACGAGCGCCGCCCCGGGTCTCAAGCTGCTCGACTTCGGCGTGGCCAAGCTCTACGAGGACGCGCGCGCGGACGGCAACGGTGCGACCGGCTCGGGAGTCATCCTGGGCACGCCGGCGTACATGTCGCCGGAGCAAGTCGAGGGCGTGCGGGACGTGACCACGTCGACGGACCTCTACGCGACGGGCGTCATCCTCTTCCGCCTGGTCACCGGCCGGCTCCCGTTCGACGAGCGCACGCTGCAGGGAATCGCCTACGCGCACCTCGGTGCGACGCCGCCCGACGTCCGCACCATCGTCGGACGCGTGCCGGACTCGCTGGCCACCCTCATCGCTCGATGTCTCGAGAAGGATCCGCTGACGCGACCGTCGGCGCGCGAGCTTTCGATCGGGCTGCGCGAAGTTGCAGACGCCCGAGAAGCCCCGGCATTGACCCAGACCAACAGCAGCCGCGTGCTGCGCGCCGCGCCCGCGGTCGGTCCGCTCCCCGAAACCCTCGTGTCGGGCAGGCGTCCGCTGTCGCCGTAGGGTCAGAACGAGCCGTCACGGGGCGACCGCACGCGCGCGATTGCATCCACCACGCGCGTGAAGTCGGTCGGCTTCGGCACGAAGCCGTTGCAGCCCGCGGCCATGCACTCCGCGATCTGCTCTGCGACGACGTCGGCCGTGAGCGCCAGGATCGGAGACGAGCATCCCGCTTGCCGCAGGCGTCGCGTCGCGGAGAGACCATCGAGGATGGGCATCCGGACGTCCATGAGAATCACGTCGAAGCGATTCGCGAGTGCCAGCTCGACGGCCTCTTCGCCCTCGCTGGCTGCGACGACGCTGGCTCCGCCGACCGTGAGGAGCTCCGCGAGCGTCCAGCGGAGGTCGTCGTTGTCGTCGACCACCAGGATCTGGACGCCATCGAGGACCGCCGCGAGTTCCGGCTCTGCCCCAACCTCGGTCCCGCTCGGCGCCGGCGCAACGCCGATAGGAAGGGAGATCCGAAAGGTGGATCCCAGCCCCGGTCGGCTCTCGACGAGCAGCACGTCACCGCCCATTCGCTGGGCGAGGTGCTTGGAGAGGGCCAGGCCCAGCCCCGTGCCGCCGAAGCGTCGCGCAATCGAAGCATCGGCCTGCTGGAACGGTGCGAACAGAGCTTCGGATTGCGACGGCGATATCCCGATCCCCGTGTCGATGACGTCGATTGCCACTGCGTCGTCGCCAGCGCGCTCGAGCCGCACGCGAATCGAACCCCTTTCGGTGAACTTGATCGCGTTGCCGAAGACGTTCGTGAGGATCTGACGAAATCGTCCGGGGTCGACGACGATCGCAAGCGGAAGCGAGCCCACCGGCTCCACCGAGAGCTCCAGGTCCTTGCGGTGCGCCTCGGGCTCCAGGGCTCGAACCGCATCCTCGACGGTCTCGAGCAACGCGGTGGGGGCCGGCTCGAAATCGAGCATGCCTGCCTCCACCTTCGACACGTCCAGCAGGTCGTCGATGAGCGCCATGAGCGCCCGCCCGTTTGCGAGCATCCGCTTCTGAATCTCCCCGCGGCGTGGCTCGCTCAGCCCGGGAGTGCCGAGCAGCTGAGCGAGCGTGATCATGGCGCTGAGCGGCGTGCGGATCTCGTGGCTGATGTTCCTCAGGAACGCGGTCTTGGCGTGGTTCGCCGCCTGCGCCTCGGTCATGG
>DATJYG010000539.1:0-5467 GCA_035499695.1 Polyangiaceae bacterium | reverse complement strand
TGCGCCGATCGCGTAGGTGTGCATCACCGGCTCGGAGTAGCAGTTGCCCGTGAACGTCGCGTCCACCGCGATGGTCGGCTTCGGGCACTGATGGCCGATGTGCGCGGCGACCTGGGTACAGGCCGCATCCGCCCAATCGTTCGCCCACGCCATGGTGGTCGGGATGCAGAGATCGCTCCACCAGCCGATCGACTCCTGGATGACGTCGCACGGCGCGTGGTCCTTCTCGTCGAAGTAGCCGATGACCTGCGCGGCGCCGTCTTCGGCGAGGAGCACGCGGGCCCCGATGCGCGCGCCGCGCCGATCGGTCGACTCGCTCGCCGCGACGAACGTGCCGGGGCCGATCACGTGCGCCGTGTAGAACGTGCTGCCCGCCGCGGGAGGCGATGTGGCCTGACCGCACGACGAGCCGTTCGTCGCGTAGAGCGCCGACGGCACGGAACCGAGCGCCGACCCTGGCGCGAGGACCGCGTCCGGGCCTGCGTCGAGGCGCGGCTCCCAGTTGCAAAAGGGCGCTGGCCCGGAGGACATGCGCACGTAAGGGGGGAGCGCCGTACAACCGGGGGCCGCGACGATCAGCGGCTGCGAGCAGGCGGAGTCGGCGAAGTACGTACTCCAATCGCCCGTCGGCAGGCAGCGCACGACGCCGTCCTGGGCGACGGCGAAGTCGCAACGCACTCCGAGCTTCGTGTCGACGAACCCTTCGAATCGCACGGGTTCGCCGCCGCCATCGAGGACGCGCGCGCGAAGGCGAGAGCCGCTGGCATATCCAGTCAGCGGCACCGCGTGAGGCGGAGCGCCGCTGTCGCCTGCGGGAGGCACTCCGTCGGCGACGCTGCCGTGGCACGCCGCCGCGCCGACGACGCACGCGACGACGGATCCGACGAGGCGCTTGGCCACCCCCGTGGGCATCGCCTTCAGTGTAGCGCGATGGCGCCGTGCTCAGTGCGACAAGGAGAAGGAGCCGGTGCCGCCGGCACAGACGCCACTCGTGATCTGGTACGTGCCGCTCATGGTGTTGCCCGTGACGTTCCCCGTGAACGAAAGGGCCGTGGCCACCCCGAAGCTGGCGGACGCCTGCACCTGGGTTCCATCGACGCTGCCGCTCACGTTCCCTTGCGAGGCGACCGAGCAGAGCCAGCCCGTGCTGATCGTCAGCGTCCCGCTCAAGGATCCGTTCTCTTGCGAGAAGGACGCGGCGAGGGGGCCCGTGACGCCCGACTTCGTGTCGGCGTACGTGCCGGTCCAGCTGCCCGAGACGTCCGCAGCGGAGGACGGCGTACCAGAGCATGCAGTCTGCAGGGTCAGCGCGGTGAAAAGGAGCAACGAACCGAGGGATGTGCGCATCTGGGCGATACCTCGGTCCGGACGCTGCGACGAGCATACCGACCTCGGCTCCGGCGTTTTCGCGTAGATGCGCCGCGGAGTAGCTCGCCGTTCACTGGGGCTCACGTCACCAGGGCTACACTTCGGGGGAGATGGTTCACGTCCGCAGCCCGGCCGTCCTGGCGCGCCTACAGTGGGTCGTCGAGCACCACGGCGAAGCGGCCTTCGACGCGACGCTCGCCGCGATGGCGCCGGGCCTCGCCGCCGAGATCCGCGGCGTCGTCGACCCTGCGGAGTGGGTCAGCTTCGACGCGTACGTGAACCTGTCGTCGGCGATCGACGCGCGCTACGGCAAGGGGGACCTCGCCCTCTGTCGCGAGCTCGGACGCTACTCGGCGCGCGTCAACCTGCCGACGCTCTACCGCATCTTCTACCAGTTCGGCAGCGTGCGCTTCATCCTGGGCAAGGCGACGGCGGTGTGGTCGGAGCACTACGACTCGGGCCGCGCGTCCACCCGCGACGTCGGCCCCAAGGAGGTCGCGATCGTCGTCGAGGACTTCGCGACGCCCCACGCGGTGCACTGCCTCTCCGTGCTCGGATGGATCGAGGCGACGGTGACCATCTCGGGCGCGAAGCTCGTCTCGGCCGAGGAGGTCGCCTGCCGCCGGCGTGGTGACGAAGCGTGCGAGCTGCGCGTGCGCTACGAGTGACGCGCTCGGGGGCGGCCGAAAGCCGTCACTGTCCGAGCGGGTTCACGGTGATGATCCGGCTGGGTGTGCTGCTCCCCTGCGGGAACTGGATGCCGACCGCGTCGAATCCCGCGCCGCACGGGAAGCCGAGATAGGAATGACCGGATCCGTCGTTCGCGACGAACGTGCAATCGGCCGCGGCGGCGCAGTCGGTGTCGGCGGCCCCGCAGAACGCGTTCGAAAGCGTCGTCGCCACGGCGTCATTGGCCCAGTTCATGGCGACGGCCGACCCGTTGGCCGTTATGGGCGTGTCGACGGCGACCGTGTACAGGGTCGCTCCCGTCGCGTCCGCGAAGTTGAGACTGCCCTTGTAGCCGCTCTGCGCGAAGAGCTTGTAGTTGACCCCGGAGTCGAGGTTGTACTCCATCGTCAGCTCGCCGCTCTGACCCCAGGTGATTCCGCCGTAGCCGGGATCGGGCGCGGTCGTCGGAGTGCCGTTGCACTCGACGGCGTTGGCCTCGGTGAAGGTGAGGCCGGCCTGGGTCGAGACGTACTCGCTTTGCACCAGATCGCCCATCGACTCGTAGCTGATGCTCCCCCAGTCCATCCGCTCCGTCGCGGCGACGGGGGTCGAACAGGTCGCGACCCCACCCAGCCACTCGCCGTACATGAGGCTCGTCTGGTTCGTCCCGACGTTGAAGTAGAAGTAGAGCGCAATCGGTCGCGCACCGAAGGCGGCGATGCCGTTGCCGATGTTGGGCAATGCGAGACACGACCCCGAGTGGTGCGTCGCGAGACCGTCCCCGTTGTTGTAGCCGACGTACGGCGTCGTCATGCAGTCGCCGATGGCGGGGGTGGCGGGCGAGAAGGTGGCCATCATGCCGTCGTAGAGCTCGTTCATCCAAGGGCTCGCGAGATGCTTGCCCGCGTCGCCGATCGGGGTCGTCCAGTCGGCCGGGAAGTCGACACCGTCGCGATGCACGAAGCCGGCGCCCGCTCCGACCGGTCCGCCGTCGAGCGTCGTGGTGCCGACGCCGATCTCGTAGGTGTGGCTACCGTACGCGCCGCCGCTGCGGCTGTGGAAGCTGACGGTGCCCTTGTACCCATCGGAGGCCAGCGCCTGGTAGATCGCGCCCGACTGCATGTTCGCGTACAAAGTGAGGGGGTAGGCGGCGTCGGGCCCCGCGTCGAGCAAGCCGAAGAGCGCCATGCGGTATCCCGGGTTGTTGGGCCCCTGCGCGTTCGCAATGACGCTCGGCTCCATCCAGCCGGCGCACGAGGCGACCCCAGCCTGCGTGAACGTGATGCCACCGCTGCCAGGGACGTCGTTCGAGGCACCGCCGTTGGAGAAGTCGATCCCGGCCCACTGGTTGGGCGCGGAGATCGGTGCCGAGAGCATGCGCGCGAGCACGGCGGCGCATCCGTCTCCCTGGTTGACGTCGCCGAGCGGGGGCCCGTCCGTGAGGTTCGTCGCATCGCCGTCGTGACCTGCGTCGGCATCGGCCGCTGGACCGTCTCCCGTGCGCACGTCGTCGCCAGACGCTTCCCCCTGCGTCATGTCGTTCTGCGCGCCGTCGGAAGGCTCGGGAACCTCGTTCGCTGCGTCGATTCCGAAGATCTGGGCACAACCGGACCAGGCGCAGGCGACCGCGCCCATGAGAGCCGCCGCGAACACGCTCGACCGGCTCATCTCAGAACGTCCCTCCGATGCGGACGCCGTGTCCGTCGAACCCGATGGTCGCGGCGGGGGCGCCGGACGAGGAAGGCGTCGTGAGCCACAAGACGACGCCGCCGACCACAGCCGCGGCACCTGCCGAGATCAGCACCGTCGAGATCGTGGCGTCGGTGACCGCGTCGCCTCGCAGCGAGACGCCTGGGCCCCAGCAGTCGTCCTTCACACCGCCCACGTTGCAGTACGGGGCAGAGTCGCTGTTCTTCGAGAGAGCGGTTGCTCCGAAGTAGGCGCCGATTCCGGCGGCGACCACGCCGGCGCCGGCGATGGCGATGCCCACGATGGCGCGCGGACGCAACCCGGACGGCGGCGGCGATGCAGGAGTGCCCTGCTCCTCCGGGGCGGGCGGGGCATCGGCGAGCGGTTGGAGGGAGTACTTCTGGTTGTCGGACTCGGGCTTCAAGGAGATGGAGTCGCTGAGAGGCTTCTTGCCCGGTGCAGTGGCCTCGATCGAATGAGCCCCGCCGTCCACCGGCACGGGGATCCCGAACACCGCCGGATCGACGACGACCCCGTCGCGCTTCACGACGAGGCCTTGCTCCGCGTGTGGCACCGTGATGGTGAGCATGCTCCGCCGGGGCTCGAGCGCTGCGGCGTGCTTGGTCGCGAAGTCGACTCGCTCGGGCTGGTTGTTGCGGGCGGCGAGGGTGCGGGCCTCCACGAAGCGCGCCCAGGCGCTCGCGATCTGCCCGTTCCTCTCGTAGCAGTCGGCGAGGTTGAGCAGCGTGCCGACGCGGTGCTCCAGGTTGTAGCTGGCGAGGAACTTGGGGCACGCCTCCGCGATCTTCCCGTCGGCCATGAGCTTCTTGCCCTCGTTGAAGAGAGCTTCCACCGTGGCCGAGGTGTCCTGCGCGCGCGCGGGACGGACGCCACCGAGCGACGCGACGAGAAGGAGGACGGCGACGAAGGCGGGGGCGCGTCGCAACATCAGTTGCTCGTGTCGAGGATGCCAGGCTTCTGGGCCGTGGTCGCGGGGGGAGGAGGAGTCGGCGGCGCCGCGGGGACTGGCGCCGTCGCAGCCGGAGTGGCTGGCGCCCCGCCCTTGCCCGCCGGGGACGGGTGCGGCGGCTGTCCGCGACCAGGCCACGTCTTGCCCGAGGAAACGGGAGCGGGGGCACTCGACGTCGGCGCGGGATCCGCGCTGGCCAGCGGCGCGAGGGTGGCGGCCTCGGATGGCATGGCCGGGGCCGAGGCCGAGAGTGCAGCCGCCGCCGCAGGAGCGGCGGCACTCTGAGCACCGCCGGCCGCGCTGGCGTGCATGCGTCCGCGGAGCCCGAAGAAGCCGCCCACACCCAGCACGATGAGGATCACGCCCGAGACGCCCACCCAGACCAGGGCCGTCCTGCCCTGGGTCGGACGCGTGCGCGTCCGGTCCGTCGCGTCCCAGCCTTCGCTCCCGGTCTTTGCGCCGGTGGGGAGCGGCGCGCTAGGCGGACGGTTGCCCATCGCGATGCGCGGAACGGAGTTCCCCAGCATCCCAGTGATCCGCTCGACGATGGGGTGCGTCCTCGGGGGACAGAAGGGCGCGAGCGCCATCGCGAGCTCGGCGACGTTCTGGCAGCGGTGCTGCCGGTCCTTCTGCAGACAGCGGTCGACGATCGCGTAGAGCTCCGGCGGCAGTCCAGCACGCCGCGTGACGAGGGGAGCCGGCGGCTCGGTGAGCACGCTGGCCATGAGTGCACCCAGCGTGTCCGAGTTGAATGGTACGGCGCCTCCCAGC
>DATJYG010000538.1:0-7140 GCA_035499695.1 Polyangiaceae bacterium | reverse complement strand
CGAGGCCTGACCGCGGTCAGGACTTCGCCGGCGTGGCGGTCGGCGCGGGCGAAGGCGCCGGCGCGGCGGGTGCCGGCTCGGCGGCGGGCGCGTCGGGCGCTTGCTGGGCAGCGAGCGCCTTCTTCGCCTCCTTCTTCTGCTTCGACCCCTTCGTCCCCAGCGCCTTGCGCGTCGCCTTGGCCTTCTGGGCCGCGGCGGTGCGCTCCGCCGAGGTGAGCGTCGCCCTCTTCGCTTCTTCCAGCGCGAAGTCGGCGAGCGCCGTCGGGTTCCCCGCGAAGGCGCCGAGCAGGTAGCTCTTGAACGCCTTGGCTCGCGGTTTGGTCCCGTCCGCGGCGGCGTTCGCTGCTGCGACCGCCGCCTGCCGTTTCTTGTCCTCCGCCTTCGCGTTCGAGTCGGCGTCGACGGCTCCCTGGAACTCGCTCGCGAGGTCCGTGCTGGAAACCGTGCCGCCGTTGAGCGGAAGGTTGGTGGGCGTCGTGTAGTGCTTCCCGATGCCCGCGATGTATCCGATGAGCTGCGCGATGTACTTGCTGGTGCGTTTGTTGGTGGTCGTGGCGGTTTCTCCTTGTTGTGGGCCAGCAGGCCCTCCTGATCACAGTGAACGTGCGAGTCGGGATTTCATCCCCGACTATTTTTCGAAGAGGACCTCGGGTCCCATGAACATGGCCGGACGACCCGGCGTTTCGTGACCGACTTTCTTCGTTCCCTCGATCCCCTTCACTCGTACCAATCGCAAAGGGCGCGATCTGGTCCCGCGGATCGAGGACGATTTCTGGCGCGCTCGGGATTTCCCTCGGGAATCCGCGCCCGATCCCCGGGGATCGCGACGCGATCCTCGAGGAACGTCGCACGCTCCTCGAGGAACGAACGACGCTCCGCAGGGAGCATCGGTGAAAGCGTGAGGAGCATGGCTTGCTCCCCGAGGATCATCGACCGAAGCGCACACTTCGAGCCATGCTCCCCGAGGATCATCGACCGATCCGCATGGATCATCGCCCACTCCTCACGGAGCATCGATGAAAGTGTGCGGAGCATCGAGCGAAGTGCACGCTTCGAACCACGCTCCTCGCGGAGCATCGCTCGAAGTGCTCGGAGCATCGCTCGAAGCACGCGGAACGACCGACGAGCCCGGCGGAACGGGCCGTGTGCGCCGCGGAGGAGCGCTACTTCCCCGAGAGCTTCTGGATGCCCCGGACGTTCGCGTACACGAGCGCGATGAACGGGACGTACATGACCGAGAGGTTCATGAGGCCCGAGCAGAAGCGGCTCGAGAAGGCCTCGATGCACTTCCAGCGGTCGCGGAAGACGAAGTACGCGAGGATGCCGCCGCCGATGGCGCCCGTGGAGCCGAGGCCCAGGGTGAGCATCCCGGTCACGTCGTCGTCGAGGTTGCCGACCGCGCCGGTGATGCCGCCGATCAGCGCGAAGACCCCGGCGACGATCGCCATCTGCATCAGGAACGCGAAGAAGACGTACACGGTGGCGCGGAAGCGCCCGCGCTTCATGCGCAGGTGCTCACCGGCGCGGTCGCCGTACGGGCCGTGCGGCTGCGCGGGCGGGACGCCCGGCGGGGCGTAGGGCGACACCGGCACGGGCGCCGCGTAGGGCGAGGCGCCGTAGTTCGGCGCGTACGGTGAGGCCTGGTACTGCGGAGCCTGGGGATAGCCCGGCGGGTACCCCGGTGGTTGCTGGCCGCCCTGGTTCATTTCTTCGTAGTACGCGCCGAGGCGCGCACTCCTCCCATCGTTCGATGCTACGCGGCTGGGAATGCCTGCGAAGAGGGGCACGTAGAGCAGAGAGTGGGTAACCGTGCGCGCCTCGCGGTCATGGCCGCCTCGCTGGCGCCGCTTCTCCTCGTGCCCCTGCTCTTCCTCGCCGTCATCCGCTCCGGCGCGCAGCCGGCGCCCCTGGCGCGGCGCGCCCTGCCCCTGGAGGGGTACGAGCCGACCCGCTGCACCTGGTACTGCCACAACCACGGCTGCCCACACCACCCGCATCTAGGCGCATTCCTCTCGGGCGACGACGGCCTCTTCGGGTGGACCGTCGACGCGCTCCACGCCGCCGGCGACGTCGTCGCCCCGCGCGCCGCCGGCCTCGGCTACGGCGCGGTGAACCTCGCCGTCTTCTGCGCCCTCTGGCCCGGCGCGATGCTCGCGCTCTGGGTCATCGCCGTGCGCCAGCGGGCCCGCATCATCGCGCTGCGACGGAGTCGCGCATGACGGCCCTCGCCCTCGCCGCATACTGCGCGTGCGTCGACTTCATGCTGCACGCCGCGCGTCTCTTCGGCTTCACCTATCGCGACGCCAACGCGCTCCTCTTCTTCGTCGTGTGGCCCGCCGTGACGATCGCCCTGGCGGCGGTCGTCCTTTGGCAGCGCGCCACATTGAAAAAACTGGAGCGGACTACAAAGGCGCCCGCGGCTTGTTCTTAACCGCAGAGGCGCAGAGGGGGAGAGGAGAGCGCAGAGGTTTGTGGGTGGGTGCGCGGGACATCCCGACTTAGTGGCGGACGGCGCCATCCGTCGCACCGCTCGAACCCACACAAAACCCTCTGCGTTCTCCTCTCCTCTCTGCGCCTCTGCGGTTAGGAACAGATCCCGAGTGCCGCTCACACCGAGACGCGCCAGGCGGTGGTGCCGGCGGCGGGGTTGTCCTGGAGCTCGATGCCCATGGCGGCGAGCTCGGCGCGGAGGGCGTCGCCGCGCGCGAAGTCCTTGGCGGCGCGGGCGGCGATGCGCTCCTGGACCTTCGCCTCGATGGCCGCTTCGTCGAGGTTGCGCAGCTTGAGGCGGCGCGCGCGCGTCCGCGCGAAGAAGTCGGAGGCGCTCGCCTGCATGAGGCCCAGGGGCTTGCAGCAGGCGTCGAGCGCGTTCGCGGCCGCCGCGGCGAGGCCCTTCTGGATCGCCTGCGCGTTCGGATCCTTCTTGAGGCGCCCCACCTGGGCGGCGATCTCGTTCGCGACCTTCGCGAGCTCGCCGATGACGCTGAGGGCCACCGACGTGTTGAGATCGTTGTCGAGCGCCTGGAGCACGTTCTCGGGCGCGTGGCGGATCACCTTCGCGGCGTGCGCGGGACCCTCGGCATTCGGGGTGGCGCCGGCCGCCGCCGCGATGAGCGACTCGCGCGTGACGTAGAGGTACTCGGCGCGGCGCTCGCCTTCGTCGATGTTCGGGAAGACCACGCGCCCGTCGTCCTTCTTCTCGACGTCGAAGTTGACCGGGCTGCGGTAGTGCTGGCCGAGCAGGAAGTACCGGAAGCCCTCGGCGTCGTTGCGATCGAGCACCTGCTGGATCGTCACGAAGTTGCCGAGCGACTTGCTCATCTTCTCGGCGTCGACCTGGAGGAATCCCGAGTGCAGCCAGGTGCGCGAGAAAGGCTCGCCCCACGCGGCCTCGCTCTGGGCGATCTCGTTCTCGTGGTGCGGGAAGATGAGGTCCATCCCGCCGCAGTGGATGTCCATGTGGTGCCCGAGCACCTTGCCGGACATCGCCGAGCACTCGATGTGCCACCCCGGCCGCCCGCGTCCCCACGGCGAGTCCCAGCCCCACTCCTCGGCCGAAGACGCCTTCCACAGCGCGAAGTCGAGCGGGTCCTTCTTCGCCTCGCCCACGTCGACGCGCGCGCCAGCCTTCTCGTCGTCGAGGTTGCGCTTCGAGAGCTTGCCGTAGCCCGGGAACTCGCGCACCGCGAAGTACACGTCCGTCCCCTTGGGCGTCTGCGCCGGATACGCCGCGCCCTTGGCGACGAGCTCCCCGATGAGCGCCACGATCTCCGGGATGGTCCCGCTGACGCGCGGCTGCACGTCGGGCTCGAGGCACCCGATGGCGCGCAGCTCGTCGTCGTTGAGGTCGCTCATCCGCCGCGAGAACTCCATCGGCGGCTCGCCGCGCTCGTTGGCGCGCTTGAGGATCTTGTCGTCGACGTCGGTCACGTTGCGCACGAAGGTCACGCGCCACCCGCGCGCCCGCAGCGTGCGCACCAGCACGTCGAACGCCGTGTACGTGCGCGCGTGCCCCGCGTGCGCGTGGTCGTACGTCGTCATGCCGCACACGTAGAGGCGCACGTGACCCGGCTCGATGGTCTCGAGCGGCTCGAGCCGCTGCGTCATCGTGTTGTAGAGGCGCACGTTCCCCTGGGGCTTCATCGAGCGTCTGTTACTACCACATGCGCGTGTTATTCCTCCCTGGGCGATGCGCGTCCGGGGCCTCCTCGTCTGCCTGGTCCTCTGCGCCTGCGGGCACACGGAGGCGCTGCACGACGGGATGCTCGAGAAGGGCGACACCCGCATCCACCTCGGCCCCGTCCCGCCCGAGTGGCGCCCCATCCACGTCGAAGGCGCCGACGTCGCCTACCGCGACGAAGCGCGGCAGGGGTCCACGCTCTTCGACGTGCGCTGCGGCGCCCGCGACGACGACGCGCCGCTCTCGGTGCTCACCGAGCACCTCATCATGGGCACCACCCAGCGCGAGTACGACTCGCAGGAGACGGTGCCCTTCGACGGCCGCGAGGCCCTGCACACGCTCATGCGCGCCAAGCTCGACGGCGTGCCCATGCAGTACGACATCTTCGTGATGAAGAAGAACGGCTGCGTCTACGACCTCGTCTACGTCGCGCCGCCCGACCGGTTCTCGCAGGGCGCGCCGGCGTTCGAGGCGTTCGCACGCGGTCTGCACGCGGCCACTCCCAACGAGGCCAACGAGAGAGTGGGCGGGCGCAACGCCGCGCCCGCGAACGACCCATGAGCGACGTGGAGCAGCCCCCGCCGTCGATCCCGGCGCCTCCGCCGTCGATCCCGCCGTCGATTCCGCCGCCGAGCGGGCGCATCTCGGGGCTCCCTCCGCCGGCGGTCCAGGAGGGCTTCATCGACGGCCAGGTGCAGCGCATCCTGCGCTTCGTCGAGCACATGGGCGACATCGGGACGCTCACGTGGAAGGCCGCCCGCTCCCTCTTCAAGCGCCCGCTCGAGGTGAGCGCGACCATCTACCAGATCGACTCGCTCGGCGTTCGCTCGATGGGCATCGTCGCCGTCACGAGCCTCTTCATCGGGATGGTCATGACCATCCAGTTCGCCTTCGGCCTGCAGCGCTTCGGCGGGCTCGAGTACATCCCGCGCGTCATCGTGCTCTCCTTCCTCCGCGAGCTCGGGCCGACGCTCACGGCCATCATCGTCGGCGGTCGCATCGGCAGCGGCATGGCGGCCGAGGTCGGCGCCATGAACGTCACCGAGCAGGTCGACGCCATCCGCGCCCTCGGCGGCGAGCCCGCCAAGAAGCTCGTGCTCCCGCGCGTCGCCGCCGCGATGATCGTCATGCCCTTCCTCAGCATCTTCGCCGACGCGCTGGGGACGCTCGGCGCGATGTTCGTCTCGTCCGTCGAGTACAACATCCGCCCGCTTCTCTTCATGCAGAGCGCCCTCGAGACGGTGCTGCTGAGCGACCTGATCTCGGGCCTCGCGAAGACGCCCGTCTTCGGCTTCATCATCGCGATCGTCGGCTGCCACTTCGGTCTCTCGACGCGCGGCGGAACCGAAGGCGTAGGGCAGAGCACGACGCGCACCGTCGTCGTCGTCTCGATCGCCATCCTCGTGGCCGACTACTTCCTCACGCGGATCTTCGTGGCCTTCCTCCCGCCCTGAGGCCATAGTTGTCCACGGGAGCGATGTGACATGGCGGCGCCCGAGGTCTTCACGATAGAGGCGGTCAACGCGCTCGTGCCTCGCCTGCAGGTCCTCATGGCGGCGCAGATGGAGCGGCGCGGCGAGATCGAGAAGTTCCTCGAGCGCCTCGCGCAGCGACTCGGCAAGACGCCGGAGGCCATCCAGGAAGACCCCGCGGACCCGGGCGACGTGCGCGAGCTGAAGCGCGAGATCGTCAGCCGCGTCGAGCGCTACCACGCCGCGTGGAGCGAGCTCGAGGAGATGGGGGCGGTGCTCAAGGACCCGCGCACGGGCCTGGTCGACTTCTACGGGCACGTCGACGGGAAGCTCGTGTGGCTGTGCTGGAAGTACGGCGAGAGTCAGGTCACGCACTATCACGGCCTGGACGAAGGCTTCTCGGGCCGCAAGCCGATCGAGCCGACGATGCGCACGCGGCATCTTAACTGAGTGCCGCACGCTCGACAGAGTGCGGACTCGAACACCAGACGAGTGATGGACAGAGACGCAGCGGCGAGAGCCATCGAGTCGTTCCTCAGGGCGCTCGGCAGAGACCCGGCGCGCGAGCCGGAGCTCGCCGGCACGCCCGAGCGCGTCGCCGCGGCGTGGGCGGACGAGCTGCTCACGGGCTACGCCGTCGACGTGGACGCGCTCGTCTCGGCCAACGTGATCCCGGGCGGGTCCGACGTCGTCGTCGTGCGCGACGTGCCGGTGGCGACGATGTGCCCGCACCACCTGATGCCCTCGGTGGGCATCGCGACCGTCGCGTACGCGCCCGAGGAGCACCTCGTCGGCGTCGGCACCGTGGCGCGCCTCGTCGACGCCTTCGCGCGCCGCCTCGCGCTGCAGGAGCAGATGGGCGAGCGCGTCGTCGCAGCGCTGCAGAAGCACCTCGCCCCGCGCTGGAGCGCGTGCCGCATCGTCCTCTCGCACGGCTGCATGACGGCGCGGGGCGAACGCGCGCACGGCTCCCGCGTCGAGACGGTCGCCATCGCGGGCGGCGAAGTGGAGCAGACCCTCGTCTACCAGGTGCTCGGGGTCGGCGGCGCGTGAAGCTCGTCGGTCGCGTGCCGCGCGCGCAGCTCGAGGACGGCGAGATGGTCCGCCTCGACTGGCCGCCCTTCCACGTCCTCGTCACCATCGTCGCCGGCGTCCCCTACGCCATCGAGGACGCGTGCAACCACGCCGGCGCGAGCCTGAGCGAAGGCGGCCGCCTCGGCAAATGCGTCACCTGCCCCATGCACGGCTACATCTTCGATCTCACCACGGGCGCTCTCATCGAACCCCGTGGCCTCTGCGACGACCAGCGCCGCTACGTCGCCCGCTTCGACGTCGACCACGTCGTCGTCTACGACCCCGGCCCCCCGCTCACGATCCTCGGCGCATAGGGGGGGTGCCAGCGACCGAGCACGAAGGTGGGGTATCCCGCAGCGCGACGAGGAAGCGGCACGCCGCATGCTCTCTCGCCCCTCGTTCTCCGCGCTGCAT
>DATJYG010000537.1:0-2103 GCA_035499695.1 Polyangiaceae bacterium | reverse complement strand
ATCTCGGCGATCACGTAGCACGGCTCGTTGGGGCCGATGCGGCGCGACCCGACCTGAAGGTGGCGTTCCCTTGTCGTCATCCGGTTGCGATGTCTCCGGCGCGGAGCCAGTCCCACGTGCGACGCAGCGCGTCGTCGATTGGGATCCATGCGTCGAGCCCCAGTTCATCGCGTGCGCGCTGAATCGACGGAACGTAACGCGAAGGACACGAGGCCGCATCGGGTTCACGCGCGCGTTCGACCGGCACCGCCGGACTGGCCAGCGCGGCGACGCGCCGGGCGGCGTCCCAGAGCGTGCATTCCTCCTCCGAGCCGACGTTGTACGCCGCACCGGCCCGCCCGCGCAGGAGGAGTGTCCAGCACCACGCCGCCATGTCGGCCGCGTACAGCCAGCTCCGCACGGGCGTCCCGTCTCCCGTCAGGCGCACGGTGCGCCCCGCGAGGGCGTCGCCAAGAAAGTTGCCGATGGCGAACTGGCCGTCGAGCGGAAGCCGCGGCCCCACGAGCGCGAAGATTCTCGCGGAGACGAAATGCACGCCGCGGGGAACGGCCGCTTCGCCGTACAGCTCCGCGCGGCGCTTGGCGGCGCCAAACCGCTGGGCGGGATCGGCCGGATTGGCGACGCCCGGAAAGCCCTCGCTCATGCGGGCGACCCCGGACGGCTGCGGTCCGTACACCGACCCGGAACTCACCTGCAGGAACCGTGAGCCGTCGCCGTGTTCGGCCTCCGCGATCATCCGCGCCGTGCCGCGCTCGATCACGTCGACGACCTCGTTGGGGCGCTTCTCATTGGCCTCGGCGGGCAGCGCCGACGCGCAATGCACCAGGTGCGTGAACCCGCCGGTCGGCGTGCGCGCGGCGCGTACGTCGCCGATCTGGAGACGGACCGCCGGCGACACGGCGAGGTGCG
The DNA here is from genome assembly GCA_035499695.1 of Polyangiaceae bacterium. Classification (GTDB taxonomy): domain Bacteria; phylum Myxococcota_A; class Polyangia; order Polyangiales; family Polyangiaceae; genus Palsa-1150. Next base: position 1,194 of record DATJYG010000537.1, on the reverse strand, counting down.
GGAGCCGGCGCGTGAACGTGTCCGCGTCCCGCACGAGCACGCTCGCGAGCACGCCGAGGTTCAGTGCCTCGTTGGCGAAGAGCAGGGACTCGAGCAGCCAGCTGCCGACGAACCCTCCGGCGCCCGTGATGAACACGCGCGCCCCGCGCAGGTCGTCCCACGCGTCGCGCGTGTGCTCGAGCACGTGGGCCAGGTCTCGCCTGGCAAGTTCAGTCACGCGCCTGAAAGTCGCGGTACCACGCGATCGTGCGGTCCAGCCCCTCGTCGAGCGTGAAATGCGGTGTCCAGCCCAGCACGCGGCGCGCCTTCGCCGCGCTCAGCCACTGATGCTGGATCTCGTTGCGCGCCTCCGCACGGACATCGGGCTCGAGCGGCGACTTCATGAGTTCGAGGATCTTCGTCGCGACCGAGAGCACGTCGAGCTGCAGTTCGTTCGAGAAGTTGAACGCCTCGCCGCGCAGCTCGGGCCTGGCGTGCAGCGCCTCAGCGAGCTGCATGTACGCGGCCGCCCCGTCCTCGACGTAGAAGTAGTCGCGGATGAGCGTGCCGTCGGAACGGATCGTCGGCCGCTCGTTCTTCAGCACCGAGCGGATCGTCCCGGGAATGAGGCGGTTCCAGTTGAGGTCGCCGCCGCCATAGAAGTTCCCGCAGCGCGTGACGGCCACGGGCAGCCCGTACGTCACCGCATACATCTTCGCGATCAGGTCGGCGCACGACTTGCTCACGTCGTACGGGTGTTCGCCCTGCAGGGGCGCGTCCTCGTCGTAGGGCAGCTCCTCGTGATCACCGTACGCCTTGTCGCTCGACGCGACGATCACGGCCCTGGTCAGCGGGCTCCTGCGGGCGGCCTCGAGCAGCGTCCACGTGCCGCGCACGTTGCTGTCGAGCGTCGAGACGGGATTGCGATTGGCGACGCCGACGATCGTCTGCGCGGCGAGATGGAACACGGTGTCGATTTCATACTCGCCGAGGGAACGCTCGAGCACGCCCTGGTCCCTGACGTCGCCGCGCACGATGGTGACCTTCTGGAGCAGGTCGGAGCCGAGCACGGTGCTCTTCGGCACCCAGTCACGCACCAAGGTGACGACGCTCGCCCCTTCGTCGACGAGCCGGCGCACGAGCCAGCCGCCGAGCAGCCCGGTCGCGCCGGTGACGAGCACCGGCCGGTCGCGCCAGTGCGCGCTCTTCTTCTTT
>DATJYG010000536.1:0-10773 GCA_035499695.1 Polyangiaceae bacterium | reverse complement strand
GAGGTGGGTGTCGTCGAGGGCGAAGCCCACGGGGTCGTTCATGCCGCCGACGACCGTCTCGGTGGATTCGCCGGCGCAGCCCGTCGCCTTGGGGCAGCGTCCGATGGAACCGTCGGCCGCGACCGACGGGTCGCCTTCGTCGATGAAGTAGAGGTCCGTCGCGTCGAGGGCGAGAAACCACGGGCTCGTGGCGGAGTCGACGACGACGCCGCCCGTGCACGGGGGCGGCGGCTGCGCGTCGGCGCTCGCAGTTGCGCTCGCTGTCGGCTCCGGCGCGGCGTCGCTCGAGTCCCCCGCGTCGCGCGAAGGACCCGGCGTCTCGAGTTGCGACCGCGACCCGCACGCAGCGACGACGACGACGCCCAGAAGCAGCATCGAGCGACCGGAGACCACGCGGCATCCTACCCCGCAGCGAGGCTGGTCCTACCCCGCGACCGTCCAGCCCTGTGATGCATCTCATGGTGCATGGCCGGATCGATCGGCAGGGGCGGCGCGGGACTTCGGCTCGAACGAGTGCGCGCTTCGGCGCAATGGGCCGACGGCGTCTTCCGCAACCCGAGCCACGTGACCCCCGGGCTCCGCAGGGGCACCGCGATGCCCACGATCGCCGAGTTCCTCTGGGGTGGGCAGCGACGCACCCCGCCGAGGGGGTTGCCCTCGGTGGACCCGCGCGTCGCCGGCTGGACGCAACGCGCCGAAACCGGTCTGCGCGCCACCTGGCTCGGCCACTCGACGGTGCTCCTCGAGATCGACGGCGTGCGCATCCTCACCGACCCCGTGTGGAGCGGGCGCGCGTCGCCCGTGTCCTTCGCCGGCCCCAGGCGGTTCCAGCCGGTGCCCGTGCCGCTGTCGGCGCTGCCCGAGATCGACGCCGTGATCGTCTCGCACGATCACTACGACCACCTCGATCGCAAGACGATCGTCGAGCTCGCGAAGACGCGCGACGTGCCCTTCGTCACGTCACTCGGCGTCGGCGCGCACCTCGAGGCATGGGGCGTCCCGGCCGAGCGCATCACGGAGCTCGACTGGTGGGAGAGCATCGAGCTGCGTCGTGGCGGCGTGAGCGTCACCGCGGCGCCGTCGCAGCACTTCTCGGGGCGCGTGCGCGGCGGACGCAACGCCACGCTCTGGTCGTCGTTCGTCGTGCGCGGCCCGATCCACTCCGCCTTCTTCAGCGGCGATACCGGGTTGACCCCGCAGTACGCCGAGATCGCCCGCCGCCTCGGGCCTTTCGATCTGGTGATGCTCGAAGTGGGCGCCTTCCACCCCGCGTGGGGTGACATCCACCTCGGGCCGGAGAACGCGCTCGAGGCCCTGTCGCTGCTCGGCGGAGGGAGCCTCCTGCCGGTGCACTGGGGCACCTTCAACCTGGCGATGCACGCATGGGACGAGCCGGCCGAGACGCTCGTGCAGCTCGCGCCGCAGCGTGGAGCGCACCTCGTGATGCCGCGCCTCGGCGAGCCGGTCGAGCCCTCTCGCGCCGAGCACGTCGAGCCCTGGTGGCGCGTGGTGTCTCAGCCCCTCCTCATTTCGGCAGGGTCTTCTGCCACGCCTCGAGCGACTGAACGCGAGCAAGCCACTTGGTGATGTTCGGGAAGCCCGCGATCGAGACGTTCGCCTGCTGAGCGAAGGCGAGCGGCGCCGCCAGTGACAGATCCGCCAGAGAAACGCCGTCGTTAGCCACCCACTCCCGGAACGCCAGGTGCGCTTCGAGGATGGGGGCGAAGCGCGCGATCAGCCCTTCGCCGCGCTTCACCTCGGTCTTGTCCGGGACGCCCGCGCCGATGAGGCTCTTGATGACATTCTCGTACAGAAGCGTCCCGATGCCGGGCGAGAAGTGCGCGGCGTCCCAGAACAGCCAGCGATTCACCTCCGCGCGCGCCCGCAGCTCCTGCGGGTAGACCGTCTGTCCCGGCGTCTTGTCCGCCAGGTACTGCATGATGGCGCGCGACTCCCAGAGCACGAAGCCCTCGTCGTTGAGCACCGGGACGCGCCCGTTGGGGTTGATCCGCAGGTAGCCCGCGGTCCGGTTCTCTCCCTTCGGGAGATCGACCTTGACGAGCTCGAGCTCGATTCCGAGGTGCACCGCAGTCATGTGCGCGCGGCGCGAGTTCACCGAGAACGGGTGGTAGAAGAGCCTCATCGAGAGTCGAGTGAACGCCAGGCCCCGTCGAGCCGTCAACCCCGGGAGACCTCGGCGAAGCTCCGCGCGCTACGGGTGTAGCGCCGGAAGCTACTCCCGATGAAGCGCGTCGAGCTTCGCGCCTCGACAACGACGGCGTTTTTTCCGAGGCACGCCCGTTGCTCTGGGGCGCCTCCATGAAGTCCGCATTCGCATCCTCGCTCGCACTGGCAATGATCTCGATGCTCGCCCCGGCGACGTCCGGCTGCTCCGGCGCCGGCGCCACCGGGCAAGGGGAGAACACCGACTCGAAGAGCGAGGACATCGTTCCTTGCCGCCCGGGCCAGATCTGCACCCCGCCGCCGCCGCCTCGCCCGACGCCGAGCTGTGGGGCCTGCCAGCCGAACAACACGATGATCTGCACGCACTACGTCGACGACGTCCTCACGCGGTACACGGCCAAGTGCGTGTACCAGCCGCCGCCGCCGCCCCCTCCCACGTGCACCGGCGCGCAGCCGGAGTACGTGACGTGGTGGGTGCCGGGCGCGCAGGACGTCGAGTTCGACCAGCTGGCCCCCGGCCAGTACCCGAACAACTTCAGCAACTGCTACAGCGGGTGCGGGCCGACGGCGTGGGCGATGTTCTTCGCCCAGACCGACACGAAGTGGCGCGCGCGCGCCAGCGCCGGGCAGGCGCCGATGTGGACGAGCCAGCCGGACTGGTTCCAGACCGGCGGTGGCCCGCTCGGCTGGCCGACCGGAAACTACCCGCAGATCACGATCGACGTTTCGCACTGGATGGGAACGTCCTGTGGACAGCCGTTCAACGACGAATCGTACACGGAGCCGTCGTGGATGATTCACGGCTACGACTACCTGGCGAACGGAGCCCAGAGCCAGTACTCGCCGTCCGGTCCGACGACACCGTTCACGGCGGGCGGCTTCACGTACACGTACGAGACACACGGCACCGGCGACTCGATACTCCCCGACTACGAGAACGACTACGGAACGCTCGACTACGCGCGAGACTGGATCATCAACCACGGCTACGCCGTCATCTACGGGTACTGCGTGGGGGCGAACGTGATCTCGAACGCCCACTACGGTCTCGCGACCGGGTACCGCGAGAAGGCGACGGCGTGGAGCTGCCAGGAGGTGGGCGGATCGCCGCAGTGGGTCGTCACGAACAGCGACAACACGAACTGGCAGTTCTACATCAACGGCGGCGGGGAACCCGACGGCTGGAACAACTCCCCCGCCTACTACGTCGGGACGATCAAGATCGACACCAACTAGGTCGCGGGCTTCAGAAGAGATCCAGCACCTCTTCGCCCGCCTTCGGCGCGTAGACGCCGTCGATGAACATGCGGTACACGGCGACCTCCTCGGCGGCGTACTCGCCGAGCGAGACGTCCTGCTGCAGATGCTCCGTGCGGTTCCACAAGGCCCGCGCCGCACGGTCCACCGCACGCAGGAAGAGCGCACGATACGCGGGACAGAGGTCTCGCGTGCTCCCGGCGTCCTGCACCATCTCTTCGACGTAGAGCCGTCCGCTCTCGAGCGCCTCGGCCTCCACGTCGTTCGCGGGCTTCACCTTCGCGCGTCGCGCGAGCTCCTCGAGATCGTGCCCCGCCGCCACCCCGGACCTGGCGACGATCGCCCCCTTGAGCGCGTGCTCGATGCCCAGGGCAGCGAGCATCAGCGCCGGCAGGTGAAGGCGCGCGCGATACGGCCGCGAGAGCCGACCCGCCGCGAGCCGCGCGGTTCGTGCCGTCAGCGCATCGAGCCGCATCTGCCTCTGCACCGCGAGGCTCGCGCGCATCAGCGTCGCACCCTTGTACAGCCAGCCGTCCGGGTTCTTCGACTCGAACTGCATCATGAAGAGACGCTGTCGCTCTTCGATGGCGGCATCGCGTCGCTTCGCCCGCTGCGCGGCCAGATCCCCCGCAGCCCGCGAATGGACCGCGATCGCAACGGACGTCGAGTGAATGCGAGTGTCTCCTGCATGGTCCATGGGGGTTCTCCTTTCAGGGTTGTCTGCTTCGAGCGCACGCCGGACAGAACCAGCGGCCGAGACCGTTCCCGCGCGCCTCGCCGAGCGCCTCGGTGCGCGTGTACTCGTGCGGCTCGTGCCCCCATCCCGCGGCGCGGAACTTCCGGACGGCGGCGGTGCGCGCCATCAGCGGGAGGTCGCGTTTTCCACAGACTTCCGCGTTCGCCGTGCGACACGCGTCGCACGTCACGCGAATGTGGGCCGCGCTCAGGGTTTCGAGGGGCACACTTCGACAACTACTCTTATGTTCAGTGCCGGTCAAGAACGCTGCTGAACAGGCCCTGCGGGGCGCTTTCCGTGATCCGAAACCCGCCCTCCCTACATAGAGGAGGGCATGAGAGCTTCCCGGCTCGTCTTGTGGGGATCGCTGTCGGTGCTGGCGCCGACGCTGTCGGCTGGTGGATGCGGGGGCCGGGCGGAAGTGTTCGCCCCGGGAGAAAACGACGACGGTGGCGACGGGAGCTCCGGATCGAGCAGCGGCGTCTCCGGCTCCAGCAGCGGGTTCTCGGGATCGAGCAGCGGCTCCGGCTCCAGCAGCGGCCCGTCGGGATCCAGCAGCGGGTTCTCCGGATCGAGCAGCGGCCCGTCGGGATCCAGCAGCGGATTCTCCGGATCGAGCAGCGGCATCTCCGGCTCGAGCAGCGGATTCTCGGGCAGCAGCTCCGGACCAGGCAACGGCTATCCGAACGGGTTCATCTACATCAATGACTGCACCGGCTCCGCCGCCGCATGTGGAGCGCCGCCGTTCCAGGTGGATGCGGCCTTCTACACGATGGACGAGAGCAACGTCGGGTGCACCGGCACTCCCGCGGGCTCGTGCATCTACTACTCGTGCCCCGGCCAGGTGTCGCCGCAAGGCGTGAGCGCCGGGGCCATCACCGTGTCCGGCGGCTTGCTCACGACGCCGGCCACGATGACGCCCCTCCCCGGCGGCAACGAGTACTCGTACTTCTCTTCCTCACCCGGCTACACCGCGGGGCAGACGCTGTCGGTCAGTGCGTCCGGCGCGACGGTGCCGGCGTTCGGCCCGGAGCTCATCGTGGCGCCCGCGCTCACGCAGCTCACGAGCCCGGCGCTGGCTCTCGACGGCGGAACCACGGTCATCCCGACGGGCGCGGACCTTCCGCTCACCTGGAGCGGCGGACAGCCCGACGCCACGATGCTCTTCGAGGTGCTCGCGATGGAAGGAAGAACCTGGACGTACTGCACGTGGAACGGCTCGGACGATCACGGGACCGTCCCGGCGGCGGCGCTGAAGCCTTTCTCCGGCATGAGCGCCTACGTGACGTACGGACAATTCAGCGAGGCCTCGTTCTACGCGGGCCCCTTTTCCATCGCGATCACCGTGCTTCCCTTCACGGCCGTCTCGGCCAACTTCCAGTGACGTCGAGAATCAACGTGACATCACGTCACCCGCGCCAGCGCGGACGTGACGGTGCCACCGAGTCACTGTAGCCGCGGTACGCTGACGCGCAGTGGGGAGCTCGCGCCGCACGCTCGTCGTCGCCATTCTCGGCTCGAGCATGGCGTTCCTCGACGGCTCGGTCGTGAACGTCGCGCTGCCGGTCGTCCAGCGGGAGCTCGCCATGAGCGCAGGGCTCGCCGCATGGATCGTGGAGGCCTACGCGCTGTTCCTTTCGTCCCTCGTACTGGTGGGCGGCGCTCTCGGCGATCGCTACGGACGCAAGCGCGTGTACGTCACGGGTGTCGCGCTGTTCACGCTGGCGTCGCTCGTGTGCGCAGCAGCGGGCAGTGCGCACCTGCTCGTCGCGGCGCGTGCTCTGCAGGGAGCCGGGGCGGCGCTGCTCGTCCCGGGCAGTCTCTCGCTCATCACGGCGGCGTATCCGGCGCACGAGCGTGGGCGCGCCATCGGCATCTGGTCGATGTTCACGGCGGTCACGGGGGCGGCGGGACCGGTTGCCGGGGGGTACGTCGTCGCGCACGCCTCGTGGCGGTGGATCTTCCTCTTCAACGCGCCGATTGCCGCGGTCGTCGTGGCGCTCGCGTACCGCGGCGTGAGCGAGACGCGCGACGAGGAGGCACCGCCGCACATGGACTGGATCGGGGCGACGCTCGCGGCGGCAGGGCTCGGCGCCGTCGTGTACGCGCTGATCGACGACGGCGCGACCACGGGGGCGCGGGGTGAGGCGCTCCTGCTCGCCGCTGGTGCGGCGGTGCTCGTGGGCTTCGTCGTCTTCGAGTCGCGGGCCAAGGCTCCGATGGTGCCGCTGTCGCTCTTCCGGTCGCGCGTGTTCGCCGGCACCAACGTGCTGACGCTCCTCCTCTACGGGGCGCTCGGCGCGGCCCTGTACTTCCTGCCGTTCAACCTCATCCAGGTGCAGGGCTACGGCCCGACGGCGGCGGGCGCAGCGCTGCTGCCGTTCGTGATCGCCATCTCGGCGCTGAGCCCCGTGACCGGCTACCTCGCGAGCCGGATCGGCACGCGTCGACTGCTCGTCGTGGGGCCGGCCGTCGCCGCGACCGGCTTCGCGCTCATCGCGCTCCCGGGGCGCGATGGCTCGTACTGGACGACGTACTTCCCCGGCATCGCCACCGCGGGCATCGGGATGGGCATCACCGTCGCGCCGCTCACCTCCGCCGTCATGGGCTCGGTCGAGAGCCATCGTGCCGGCGTCGCGTCGGGCGTGAACAACGCCGTCGCGCGTGCCGCGTCGCTGCTCGCGATCGCCGGGCTGGGCCTCGTGCTCCGCGCGCGCTTCGATGGGGTGCTCGACCGGCAGCTTGGCGAGCTTCGTCTGCCGGTCGCAATCGCCGAGCGCGTCGCTGCAGAGCGGACCAAGCTGGCGGGGGCGGACCTGAGCGGCCTCGATCCGGCGACGTTCCAGAGCGTGCGCGCGGCGTTCGACGACGCCTACCTTGCCGGGTTCCGGGCCCTCGCGTTCACCTGCGCCTTGCTCGCGGCGGCGGGCGCGCTTGTGGGTCTCGCGTTGCCTCGTCGATGAGCAGCGACGCCGTGCGCAGCATGACGATCATCGCGCCCGCGGCGCCTGCGAGGTGGAGCCCGGCTGACGGTGCTGCTGTCAGGTCGCGTAGAAGAATTCCTCCCGGACGATCCTGTCCCCCTGCACGGTGAACAGCGCCGTCTCGTCGACCGTGAAGCGCCTGCCGGAAGGCTTGTTCGTCACGTCGATCACGAAGCGGACGATGAAGCGGTCTCCGTTCGGCCACGGCCCTTCGACCTTCACCGAATGGACTTCGTGGTTCTCGGCCCACCGCTGCCCCTTCTCGAGGATCGCCTTCGAGCCCCGCGACTCCGCCGCCCCACCTGGCGGCGCCCCGGCCTCGAGGCTCACGATGTCGGGCGAGAAGAGCGTTCGGACGATGAGCTCGTTCTGGCGGTTCTTGCACAGCTCGACGTAGTTCTTGGCGATATCCATTGTGGTCATCGAAGCCTCCGTGGCTCCGTTCGATGCGAGCCCGCAGGCGACCATCGCGTGCCGTGAGGGCGCGACGTGCGGAATGCTGACACACCGATGTCAGGCTTCAGACTGCGGCAGCGGCAGCGGCGGTCGTTGCAAGCCGGGTCAGTGCGGCTGACCGCTACCGCCGGGACGACCAGCGTATCCTCGCCCTGTGCCTCCCTGGTTCGTCTACCTCGCGGAGTGTGCCGACGGCTCGCTCTACACGGGCATCGCGCGCGACGTCGCCGCGCGCCTCGCGGCGCACGACGCCGGGCGGGGCGCGAAGTACACGCGCGGGCGAGGGCCGCTTCGCTTGCTCGCGACGCGTCGGTGTCAGAGCGAGGGAAACGCGCTGCGCCTCGAGCGCGCGGTGAAGGCGCTGTCACGCGAGCAGAAGCGTGCGCTCGTCGCGTCGGCGGATGCCTTCCGCGCCCTCGCTCGGCGCATCCGGCGCGCGGCATCGCGGCGGTGAGCCGTGGGGCTACCTCAAGCCGCTGTTCGCCCGGTTCGGCGGGACTCGAGGCGCATCGCGCGCATCGCCGCGTCGTCACGACACTGAGCGATCGCCGACAGGAGCGCCTGGGCATCCATCCCCGGCGACTTCCGAACGATGAAGTCCACCGCGCCCTCCACGGTGCGGCAGACGGTCTGCGGGAACAGCTTGCGACGGTACGTGATGATCGACGTCGCCACCCCGATCGCCATGCTCGCCCAGAAGCCGATGCCGTCGATGACGAGCGCGAGACAGCGGAATCGCTTGCCCATGCGCGCCTGGAAGTTGCTGATGTTCGATCGCTGCGCCGAGCTCGGCGGCGTGGCACCGCGCTCGATCACGCTCACGATGGCCATCCCGTCGGGCTGCTTGCGTGCCTCTCGCTCCATCAACTTGTGCATGGCTTCGAGCGTCGTGTCGGTCACGACGCCCCGCCAGACCATGATGAAGAGATCCCTCAGCACGTACGCGTAGACGGCTTCGTCCTCGAGAAGGAGAACCAGCTCGTCGTCGGCGCGTGGCTCCGAGGATGAATTGCTCTCGGGCGGCAGGGTCCACGGCGGCTCGGACGCCCTGATCTCCCGCATATCGAACATCCTAGCATCGACGCGAAACCATGGCGGATCGCATCGACGCGAAAACATGGGTGGATCGCGTTCGCACCATTTCGATGGATACCCATGTGTCGAAATGGGATCGCCACGGTGCAGAGAATCCCTGAACTCACCGAAGAACGAGCGAATCGTGCACTTCCGCCTACATGGATATACAGGCTGGTATTCCCGTTGCAGTAGTGGCGAAACCGCTCATGCCGGACGGTACCCCGCCCTGTAACACGACAGCGGACGAGATCTCGCGGGTCGTGCGACAGCGACGATCGGTCCGGCACTTCACGGACGAGGAGCTCGCGAGAGAGCAGATCCTCGATCTCGTCCGCGAAGCCTCGTGGGCGCCCTCCGGCGGAAACGATCAGCCGTGGGCCGTGACGGCACTCGCGCCTCCGGCAGCCCGGGTGGTGCGCGAGCGGTTCGAGATGCGCGGGTGGCATGCGCTCGTGCCGAAGCTCGCTTCGATCCAGGAGCGGGCGGCCGGTCGCGATCTCGATCCCGAGGGCTCCGTGCGAAGCACGCTCGGTCGCATCGCCGACGACGCGCTGACCCGAGGGGCGCCGTGGCTGCTCCTGGTGCACACCATCGACTCGCCGATCGAAGAGGCCTGGGTGCTGAGGATGCACGCGGCGCTCGAGAGGCAGGTGCCCGCACGCGAGCTCCCGACGCTCGGCGAGATGCGCGCGACCTACGGCCCCGTGAAGGAAGGCGTCACCTTCGCGAGCGCCATCTGCTTCGCGTACGCGCTGTGCCTCGCCGCCGAGGCGCGCGGAATTGCCAGCTGCATCCAGCACACCCTGCTGCCTTTTCGCGACGAGATCGCGCGGATTCACGGCCTGATTCCCGACGGGCGCATCCTGCAGACCGCGGTGCTCGTCGGTCGCGCGGACCCGGCCGATGCCTCCAACGTCCGCGCGCGGCAGGAAGCGCAACGACGTCCGGTCGAAGTGCTGTTCGCTGAACCCCTGGAGTGAATGTCGATGCACCGGAGCTCAGCGAAGATCCCCCTCCGCGTCGTCCGGAATCCCGATCCGGCTCCGCGCGCGCCGTCCTCACGGCCGCCGGGCTCGCTCCCGCCGCCTGCGCACCTCGGCCCGGCCGCAGATCCGCATCCGGAGTCCAAGGGACGCGTCGTGGACGTGTTCCTCGACTATCTCAAGGCCGAAGGCGCTCGCACGGTGTTCGGCATCCCAGGGGGGCTTCTTCACCCGTTCTTCGATGCGGTCGCGAACGACGAGGAGATGCGCCTCATCGTCACGAAGCACGAGGAAGGCGCCGCGTTCATGGCCGACGGCTTCGCGCGCGTCAGCGGGCGCATCGCCGTCTGCGCGGGGACCTCCGGTCCCGGCTCGACGAACATGCTGACGGCCGTCGCGTGCGCGTTCGCCGACGGCGTACCGATGCTGGTGGTCACGGGACAGGCCGCGAGCTTCGCCCACGGGCGCGGGGCGGCGCAGGAGACGACGCGCGAGGACATGGATATCTGCGCGATGTTCCGCCCCGTCACGAAGTACTCGACCATGGTGACCTCGCCCGAGAGCCTGGCGCACCACCTTCGTCGCGCATTCCGCTGCGCCCTCACCGGCCGTCGCGGCCCCGTGCACGTGAACATCCCGGTCGATCTCTGGGACAAGCCCCTCGCCGAGCACTGGCTCGATCCGAAGACGTACCGGTCCGAGGCGGCCACGTTCGACCGCAACTGCGTGAGGGACGCAACCGAGTTGCTCCTCCGCGCGGAGCGACCTCTCGTCCTCGTCGGCTCGGGCGTCGCGGCGGCGGGCGCGGAGAAGCAGCTGCGCGCCCTGGTGGAGCTTCTCCCAGCGCGAGTCGCCACGACCCCACGCGCCAAGGGGCTCTTCCCCGAGGACCACCCGCTCTCGCTCGGCGTCTTCGGCTTCGCCGGACACCGCGCCGCACGGGACGCCATGCTGGGAGACGACATCGACGTGCTCATGACCATCGGGGCGTCGCTGAACGAGACCACCACGTTGAACTGGCACCCGAAGGTGCGCGCCAACCGTGAGCTCATCCAGCTCGACATCGACCCGGACCGGATCGGTCGAAACTACCCGG
>DATJYG010000535.1:0-2584 GCA_035499695.1 Polyangiaceae bacterium | reverse complement strand
CGACGCCGCCCGCGGCGCGCACGCCGTCGCGATCGTCACCGAGTGGAACGAGTTCCGCGGCATGGACCTCGCGCGCCTGAAGCGCGTGATGAAGAAGCCCGTGCTCTGCGACCTGCGCAACATCTACAACCCCGATGAGGTCCTGGCCGCCGGCTTCACGCACGTCGGCGTCGGCAAGGGCCGCCCCGCGTCCGCCCGCCCCCGCGCGCGCGCAGCGAAGCGGCGCAGCGCGTGAGAAACGCGTGACGGCGGGGCAGCCTTCCGCGCCGCGCCGCGTCCTCGTGACCGGCGGCGCCGGATTCATCGGCTCGAACTTCGTGCACCGCCTGCTCGCGAAGCAGCCCGGCGTCCACGTCGTCGTGCTCGATGCGCTGACCTACGCCGGCCGGCGCGAGAACCTGGACGGCCTGCCCGCCGCGCAGCTCACGTTCGTGCATGGCGACATCCGCGATCCCAAGGCGGTCGCACGCGCGATGGCCGGCTGCGACGCGGTGCTGAACTTCGCGGCCGAGTCGCACGTCGATCGCTCGATCGAGACGCCCGGCGAGTTCATCCAGACCGACGTCTACGGCGTGTTCGTGCTCTGCGAGGAGGCGCGGCGCTTGGGGCTCAGGCGCTTCATCCAGGTCTCGACCGACGAGGTCTACGGCGAGGTGCTCGAGGGCCAGTCGACCGAGGAGGCGCCGCTCCTGCCGCGCTCGCCCTACGCCGCGAGCAAGGCAGGCGGCGACCGTTTGGCCTACGCCTACGGGTGCACCTACGGCCTGCCGGTGGTGGTGACGCGCTGCTCGAACAACTACGGGCCCCGCCAGTATCCCGAGAAGCTCGTGCCGCTGTTCGTGACGAACGCGATCGACGACGAGCCGCTGCCGGTCTACGGCACGGGCTTGAACCGCCGCGACTGGCTGCACGTCGACGACCACTGCGACGCGCTGCTCGCGCTGCTCGCCGCTCCCGGTGTCGACGGCGAGACGTTCAACATCGGCGGCGGCCACGAGCTCGACGTGCTGACGATCACCGCGACGCTGCTCGAGCTCCTCGGCAAGCCGCGCACGCTCATCCGCCACGTCGAGGACCGGCCCGGCCACGACCGCCGCTACGCGGTCGATGCGGCGAAGCTGACGCGCGTGACGGGCTGGACGCCGCGGATCGCGTTTGCCGACGGCATCCGCAGCACGGTCGAGTGGTTTCGCGCCAACGAGCCGTGGTGGCGGCCGATCAAGCAGGGTGAGTTCCGCGCCTACTACGAACGCATGTATGGCCAGCGCAAGGTGCTCAAGGAGGTGCGCGCGTGAGGGGCGCTCGGGCGGGTCGTGCCGCGCTCGGCCTGCTCGCGGCTGCGCTCCTTGCGGATCCGGCGACCGCCCGCGGCGCGGCGATGATGACGATCTCGTCCGACGCGCCGGTCACCAGCTCCACGGACACGCACCCGGCCCCGACGCCCGGACTTGGAGGAGCGCTCGCGGGCTTCGTCAACCCGGACCGCTACCGGGTGGGTCCCGGAGATCAGATCGTCATCCTGACGTGGGGCCCGATCACGCGCTCCCAGAGCGTCGTGGTGGGCCCCGAGGGCGAGGTGGTCATTCCGGAGATCGGCATCCTCAACGTCTCCGGGCGCAGCCTGACCGAAGCGCGCGAACTGATCCGCGACCGGGTTCGGCGCACGCTTCGGGACGTGCAGGTGGACGTGCAACTCACGCACCTGCGCACGTTCCGCGTGTACCTGACCGGGGCTGTCTCGCACCCCGGGCCACTCCTGGCCACCGGGACGAGCCGAGTGGCCGACCTGCTCGCGGACTCCATGCTAGTCGCCGATGCTTCCCGGCGTAACATCGAGGTTCGGCGCAACGACGGCGAGCGGTTCGTCGTGGACCTGCAGCGCTTCGAGATGACGGGCGAGCAGGACGCGGACGTGTGGCTCACCGAAGGTGACGTGATTCAGGTGCCGTTCCAGCTGCAATGGGTTGGCGCCTGGGGAGCGTTTGCGCACCCCGGAGAGTTGGAGCTCGGTCCACGCGACAGCGTCTCGACGCTGGTGCGCCTGGCGGGGGGTGTGCTTCCTTCCGCCATCGAAACGGGGGCGCGGCTGGTGCGCTGGCGCGGTGCGGGGGCGCGAGAGACCTTGCAGGTCACGCTCGAGGGCGGCGCGGTCACGCAAGGCAACACGGCGCTTCGCGACGGCGACCAGCTCTTTGTTCTGGCCCGGCCGGGCTATCACGAAGCCATGAAAGTCTGGGTTCTGGGCCGGGTCCACCGGGAGGGTGCGTTTCCGATTCAGCTCGGGCTCACCCGTCTGACCGACGCGATCGAGGCCGCGGGCGGATTCAGCGAGGACGCCGATCGAACCGCGGTGCAGCTCACGCGCGCGCCTTCGCTGGGGCGCTCGGACCCCGAGTTCGACCGCCTGCTGCGCCTCTCGCGCAGCGAGATGACGTCCTCCGAATACGAAGCGTTCCGAGCCAGGCTGGCTGCACGCTCCCCGGACGTGCGCGTCGACTGGACCGAGCTCGAGAAGGGCCGGCAGGACCTGAATCCGCTGCTCCAGGACGGCGACGTCATCCGCGTCGAGCGCCGCATCACGGCG
>DATJYG010000534.1:0-2515 GCA_035499695.1 Polyangiaceae bacterium | reverse complement strand
CACGGCCGTGGGGAGCGACGAGGCCGGCCGCGCCGTCGAGAGCCGCATCCGCGCTCACGGCGATCGCGTCCATGTCCACGCTGCCGTGCGGGCGCAGGAGCATCCGCGCGTCGTGGTCGTCGTCGACCGTGACGCGCGTCGGACCATCTTCGTGACATCCGAGCCCCTGCATGCGAGAGCGACCGATCCTCTCCCCTGGTCTCTCCTGTCCGAATGCGACGCGGTGTACTTCACGGGCACCGATCCCGGCGTCCTTCGCCTTGCCCGCGCCGCGCGTCACCTGGTCGTCACTGCTCGCAGGTACGAGGCCCTGAAGGCCGCAGCCATCGCACCCGACGTGATCGTCGGCAGCGTCGCGGACCCCCGCGAGAACCGCGAGCTCGCCGCGTACGATCCCGCGCCCGGAGCCCTGGTTCTCACCGACGGCCCCCGCCCCATTCGCATCGCTCGTGGCGGCGAAACCACGCTCGTCGACACCCCGCCCGCTCCGGATCGCATCGTCGGCGACTACGGCGCAGGCGACAGCTTCGCCGCAGCCCTGACCTTCTTCCTGGGCAGCGGCCTCTCCGTCGAAGAGTCCTGCCGTCGCGCAGGCCCCTACGGTTCCGCCGTGCTGCGCGGCCTCGACCCCCTCGAGGTTCAGAGCCGGCTCGTCTCCGCCTCCCCCTGATCAGGCGGGAAGGGCTGCGGCCACCTCACCGAGCCCGCACGCCTGCAGAAGCGCCACGGCGATCGCGCGATCCATCTTCGCGGGTCTCAGCTGCGTGTTCGGGAACCCCTTGGGCCCGAACACGCTGGTCACCGTCGCATCATCGAGGACCCGCCCCTGCGCGACGTCGACGAACCGCGGTTCGCAGATGCGCACGTCCTGGCACTGGTTCTTGCGCAGGGTGAACTGCTTGTCCCACTCGGCCACGACGCGCGGCCCGTCCCCCGCGTCTCGCGGCGAGACGCGCACTTCCTCTCCGTCCGGACCGTCGGCTCGGTAGAAGCCCTCGGTCATCTCGATGGGCAGCGGCCCATTGCCCGGAAGCAGCAGGTTGCGCGGAAGCGGCAGTCCCTTCTCCCGATAGAAGTCTCCGGCGCCCGCGTGACTCTTTCGCGCCGAGAGCACGGTGAGCACCGCGGTCAACCGGCGGTGCGGCTCCTGCCCCTCGAAGGGTGCTCGCGTCGTCACGTAGACGACGATGTCGCCCTCGGCGAGCTTGCGGACACTCGGCGGCCGACTCAGACCCGTGATGGTCGGAAAGCTCGACTCGAGATCGGGCTCACGTCGACAGGATGCATCGACGTACGGGGGGAGCGCCGGCGCGTGGTTGCGCCAGGGCCCCTCGGGCTCGCTCGCCAGCGGATGGTAGGTGCTCAGCCAGAACGTGGGCATCGGTCCTGACTGCCGATGCTACTCCGAGCGCGCCTCAGCGCGAGCCCGTGACTTTCTGCGAGGACGTGCACTGTTGCATCACGCCGCAGTCGGGGCTGCCGTTGCCCGAATCGGTGTAGAGGACGTTGCCCTCGAACTGGTTGCCGCTGAAAACGAGGTTCACGGTCGCCGTGGTCGAGTACGCACAGCCGCCCTGCGTGTGGCCGACGGTCGACGAGAGCGACGCCGCCTGGCCGTCGATGTACCCGTTGAGCGTGTCGCCCGTCGCGAATGCGAGCATGAGCCCCATGGATCCCGTGCCCGTCGCGCTCAAGCTCGAGCCGTTCTGCGTGATCGAGACCGTGATGCCCGACTGGGTGGCGCCCGTCGTGAAGTTCTCGACGTTGCATCCATTCTGGTTGTCGGTGACCGTCAGCGTGTAGTCGCCGGCGACTTGCGCGGGCGGCCCCTGGTCGGTCGAGCTGCACGCGGCTGTCGTAGCGACGACCAGAGCGAGGAGGATCGTGCGCATGACAAACTCTCCCATGCGCACGACGAGGCGCACGCACCCGTTCAAAGATGCGTCCCCATAGGATTCGCGGTTCGACTGGATCGCCGACCATCCGAGAAGCGCATGTGCCCGAAAAGGTTGACCTGTAAAGATGTGCGCCCATGTTTTTCGTTGCAGAGGCCCTTGTGGGGGCGTATGCCAACCGCATGGCACGTGGGCTTACCACCACGATTCAGCTGGACGCCGATGACGCCGACGCCCTCCTCAAGGCGCAGGCCGACGGATTCGAGACCTCCGACTTGATCCGACTCGGTCTGCGCATGGCAGCGGCGCGTTACTACCCGAAGGGGCGCAGGCCCGACCTCGGGTTGTTCGGTTCCGTCGACGCAAAGGCCGGCGACCAGTCCTAGGCTCCCGCGCCGCTATGTCACGTCACGTGACATAGCCGTCACCCCGGGGTGTACCGGCGCGCCAGCCAGAGAAGCGGCGGCGTGACGAGCAGGCTCTTGAACGCCGGCGGGTCCATGTCGTCCATCATCTTCTGGACGACGCTCGCCACGAAGAGCAGCACCCCGGCGCCCAGCGCGTTGACGGCGAGTATCAGCGCCTCCGCCGTCGTCTCGTTCATGCTCCCTGCGCCCGGT
>DATJYG010000533.1:0-11069 GCA_035499695.1 Polyangiaceae bacterium | reverse complement strand
GCTCGCCGTGCACTTGGGGGCGCGGACGCTCCCCCCAACCCCCCGACCCGAGCATCGGTTGCATCGGGTGGCTACCGGGACCCGTTGGGGTGGGTGGGGGACGGGGGGAGCGGCCGCGCTCCCCCGGAGAGCATCCGCTGCCAAGTGATTGCGTGAGCGGAGCGCGAACGCGCGGAGCGAGCGCCCATGTTGTAAGGTCGCTTCGAAGAGAGAAGACCCATGCGATACGGCGTGCTCCGGACGGCCGTAGGGCCGAGATTCGCGAGATTCGAGGGGGACACGGCTCACAAGCTGGACGCCGCGCCGTGGCTCGGCGGCAAGGAGACCGGGGTGAACCTCCCGATCGACGCGGGGGCGCTCATGTGCCCGGTCGCCCCCACGAAGATCGTGTGCATCGGCCGCAACTACGCGGCGCACGCCAAGGAGCTGGGCAACGAGGTCCCGAGCGAGCCGCTGCTCTTCCTCAAGCCGCCGTCGGCGCTGCTCGACCCCGGGGGCACGGTGCGCCTGCCGCCCGAGAGCAGCCGCGTCGAGCACGAGGCGGAGCTCGCGGTGGTCATCGGCACGCGCGCCAGGAACGTCGCGAAGGGCGACGCGCTCGCCCACGTCTTCGGCTACTCGTGCGCGTGCGACGTCACGGCGCGCGACCTGCAGCGCAAGGACGTGCAGTTCACGCGCGCCAAGGGCTTCGACACGTTCTGCCCCGTCGGACCGTGGATCGAGACGGAGCTCGAACCGAGCGCGCAGCGCATCGTGTGCCGCGTCAGCGGCCAGACGCGCCAGGACGGGATGACGTCGCGCATGATCTTCGACGTGCCGACGGTCGTCGCGTACGTGAGCCGCATGATGACGCTGGAGCCCGGCGACGTGATCCTCACGGGCACGCCCGAGGGCGTCGGCCCGCTCGTCGATCACGACTCGCTCGAGGTGGACATCGGCGGCATCGGCGTCCTGAAGCTGCACGTCGGGAGCTGACGCGTGGAGAAGCTCGTCGCCGGGCTGATCGTGCTCGTCTCGATCGGCGGCGCGGTGGTGGCCGGCGAGATGCGCCGCGGGAGCACCGAGGGGGCGCGCTGCGGGCCGGGCTTCGTCGCCACCGGCACGCGCTGCGTCGCGCCGGCGGGCTTCACCGTGCCCGACACGCGCGTCCTCATCCCCGCGGCGTCGATCGCCGTCGGCCCGTCGGACTGGGAGGCGCAGGGGCAGGTCGGCGCGCGGACGATCCACGTGGACGCGTTCCGCATCGACGCCTTCGAGGTGACGCGGGGCGCGCTGAGTCCCGGCGCCAGCGACCCCGCACGCGCGGCGAGCGGCGTCACGAGGGACGATGCGGCCGCGTTCTGCGCTTCCCGTGGCGGGCGGCTGCCGACCGAGGACGAATGGGTCGTCGCCGCCGACTCGGCCATGAACCCCCCGCGCCGATACGCCTGGGGCGACACGGGCGCCGTCTGCCGCCGCGCCGCCTGGGGCCTCGAGAGCGGCCCCTGCGCCTCGGGGGGCTCCCCGGCGAGGGGCGCGCCAGCCGGACCCGACACCGTGGGAGCCCATCCCGACGGCGACAGCCCCCTGGGCCTGCACGACATGGCCGGAAACGTCGCGGAATGGGTCACGGACGAACCCCGCCCGGGCAGCGGGATGGCGAAAGGCGGGTCCTGGCGGTCCGCCCTGGCTGCCGAGCTCCGCGTCTGGGCCCGCCTCGAGCTCCCCCCGGACGTCCACGACGCCCGGGTGGGTTTCCGCTGCGTCTATGCACCCTGAGCCGCAGTTTGCGGTACTCTGCTCGGCCCCATGACTTGCGCGGTGCTGTCCATCGGGACGGAGCTGACCCGCGGAGAGCTCGTCGACACGAACGGGCCCTGGCTGAGCGCCGAGCTCACGTCGATCGGGTTCAACGTGGTCGAGCACGACGCGGTCGACGACGATCGCCCGCGCATCATCGCCGCGCTCGAGCGCCTCGCCGCGAAGTCGCGCGTCGTCGTGTGCACCGGCGGCCTCGGCCCCACGACCGACGACGTGACCACCGAGGCGGTCGCGCAGCTCCTCGGCGTGCGCCTCGCGCGTGACGAGGCGTCGCTCGAGCACATCCGGCGGCGGCTCGAGAAGTTCGGCCGCACCATGAGCGCGACCAACGCGAAGCAGGCCGACTTCCCCGAGGGCGCCGACATCCTGCCGAACCCCGTCGGCACCGCCCCCGGCTTCGGCGTGCGCATCGGCGAGTGCGTCGCCTTCTTCATGCCCGGCGTCCCGCGCGAGATGAAGAAGATGTACTCGGAGCAGGTCGCGCCGCGCATCCGCGCGCTCGCGCCGAACAACCTGTTCCAGTCGCGCCTGCGCACCTTCGGCCTGCCCGAGAGCATCGTGGGCGAGAAGCTCGCGGGCGTCGAAGACGCGTTCGCCGGCACGACCATCGGCTATCGCGCGCACTTCCCGGAGATCGAGGTGAAGGTGCTCGCGCGCGCCGCGTCGCACGCCGCCGCGCGCGATCTCTGCGAGCGGGCGACGGCTGAAGTGCGCGCGCGCCTCGGCAGCGTCGTCTACGGCGACGCCGAGGACACGTTCGCCGGCGTCGTCGGCCGCGCGCTGCGCTCGCGCGGGTGGACGCTCGCGATCGCCGAGTCGTGCACGGGCGGCCTCGTGGGCCACCTCCTCACGACCGAGCCGGGCGCGAGCGACTTCCTGCTCCTCGACGCGGTCACCTACGCGAACAGCGCCAAGAGTCGCATCCTCGGCGTGGAAGAGGAGACCATCCGCTGGCACGGCGCCGTGAGCCCCGAGGTCGCCGCCGCGATGGCGACCGGCGCCAGGCGCGTCTCGGGCGCCGACATGGCGCTCGCCCTCACCGGCATCGCCGGTCCGAGCGGGGGCAGCGAGGAGAAGCCGGTCGGCACCGTGTACATCGCCGTCGCCAAGCCCGACGGGACGACCGACGTGAAGCACCGCGTCTTCGGCGGCGAGCGCGTGCAGATCCAGACGCTGGCGGCGTACGCCGGGCTGCAGCTCGTGCGCGAGCTGTGCACGGTGCGCGTCCCCGAGCGGGCGAGCGAGCACGCCTGAACGATGGCCGCGGCGAAGGGGAAGACGGAGCGCATCCGCGCCTTCGTGGCGCTCGACCTCGACACGACGAGCCTGCGCCGCGTCGTGCGCACGGCCGACCGCCTGCGCATGGCGAGCGGCGCCCCGGCCGCGACGTGGTCCGCCGGCGACAAGATGCACATCACGCTCAAGTTCGCGGGTGAGCTCGACGCGGCCGCGGCGGCGCCGATCGGCAAGGCGCTGCGCGAGCTCGCCGAGGGCAAGCCGGCGCCGGCGCCGTGCACGGTGAAGCTCGACGCGTTCCCCAAGGTGGAGCACGCGCGCGTCATCGTCGCCGAGCTGGTCGACGCCTCGGGCGACATCACGAAGCTCGCCGCCGCCGTAGACAAGCTCGCCGCGAAGCACGGCGTCCCCAAGGAGGACCGCCCCTTCCGCCCCCACGTCACCCTCGCGCGCCTCAAGCGCCCCTACGACGCGCGCAAGTGGCTCCGCGCCGACGTCGCCGAGGCCGCCGGCGAGTGCCGCTGCGTCACCCTCACCCTCTACCGCAGCGAGCTGAAGCCCGAGGGCTCCGTCTACATCCCGCTCGCGACGTTCGCCTTCGCCACGGGATAGCGAAACGCGGGAAGCCCTCGTTTGGTTCTTAACCGCAGAGGCGCAGAGGGGAGAGGAGACCGCAGAGGGTTTGTCGTGGGCTCGTGCGACCCGTGCGGCTCGAGAACCCACCCCCAAAATCTCTGCGCTCTCCTCTCCTCTCCTCTCTGCGGTCTCTGCGGTTAAAAACCACGAGCGAGAGCCCCGGCACCGCTCCTCTAGAGCACGAGCACCCAGATGTCGTAAAGGGCGTGGGTCCACACGGCCGCCGCGAAGCCGCGCATCGCGTAGACGAGGGTGAGCGCGAGGCCCAGGACGGCGCGGGCGACGAAGGAGCGCGCGTCGAAGGGATCGCCCAGCGCGCCGACGTAGTGCATGCCGCTGAAGACGGCGGCGCACACGATGGCCCACGCGGCCATGATCAGCACGGCGCCGAGCGACGGACGCGGCGTCTCGCCCACGAGGCTCACGCGCTGCTTCGCGAAGAGCAGGACGAGCAGCTTCGCCCCGAGCCCGAAGAGCACCGCGCGGAACGCGAGCTCCTCGTAGAACCCGGCCCCGAGCGACATGATGAGCCCCGACACGGGGCCGCCGACCGCCGCCGCCGGCGCCTGCCCGGCGAGGGCCGGGACCGAGGCGAACAGCTTGCCGACGACCCACGAGGTCGCGGTGCTCATGGCGATCGCGTACGCCGCGCCCTCCACCATGATCTGGAGAATCTTCCGCCCGCTCAGCGTCTCCCCGCGGCCGAGCAGCGCGAAGACCACGAAGAGCACGAGGCCGATGCCGACGGTGAGGCCGAGGTACGCCCCCAGGTCACCGCCCGAGATGCGCAGGAGCTGTCCCGTCACCAGGTCGGTCGCGTTGCGCACGTGCAGGAACACGACGCCGAGCTGGTACGCGAGGAACACCGGCAGCGTCAGCGCCAGCTCGGCCCACGCCCCCGGCTTCGCGCTCAGGGACTGCGGGTCGTGCTGCGTCGCCATCTCGCGAGGAGCCTACTTCGACGCCCGCTTCTTCGCCCGTTTCTGGACCCCCGCGAGCTTCGACTGCAGGGTCTTCGGCCCGGGCTTCCCGTGCTCCTTCATCCCGAAGCGCCAGAGGTTCACCGAGCCGAAGTGGTTGCCGAGGGCCGCGTGCAGGTCGAGGTACAGCCCGAGCGAGCGCCTCGCGAGCTTGCGCTCGCGCGCGACCTCCGCGCGGTACGCCGCGTAGCGCTTCCTCTTGTCGTCGATCGCGGCCGTGTGCTCCTCGAAGAGCGCGATGATCTCGTCGCGCGTGTACTGGACGCCGCCGACCACGAGCTTCTCCCCCGGCTTGAAGTGCTTCCTCAGGCCCGTCACGAGGTTCGACGCCCGCGTCAGCTTCGTGAGGTCGCTCTCTTTCGACATGGCATTCCCCGGGGAGCCCTGCCCGACGATTCCCACGAGGCCGTCCGCCGCGAGCAGGTCGACGTACGCCACCGCCAAGGTACCGGAGTTCGCCGGGCAGCGGTCCCCGGCGATTCCCGGCGCGTCCCTCGCCGCGACCGACGTCGCGGAGATCGCCGGGGAGGCCTCCTCCGCGAACTCCGGGCCGTCGGTCGACGGGGACGCCGCCCCCGAGATCAACGGGCGGCCCTCCCTCGCGAACTACCTCACGTTCGGGCGCAGCTGATAGACGATGGCGACGACGACGACGACGAAGCCGACGAGGTTGAGCACGAAGGGCACGTCGGTCAGCATCTCCTGCGTCGGCGACTCGGCCTTGCGCCCGCGCCCCGCGCGCCCGCTCACGATGAGCAGGAACCGCCAGATGCCGAAGCAGGTGAAGGGCGCCGTCAGCCAGAGGTAGTTCGAGTTGAAGAAGGCGCGCGTCGTCGAGTCGAGCGTGTAGGCGATGTACGTGATCACCGTGGCGCCGCCGGTCAGCGCGAGCGCGACGTCGAGCGACCGCGGCGTGTACGCCTCGAGGGCGGCCCGCTGCTTGCCGGCGTTCTCGCCCGCGAGCTCGTGCCGCCGCTTGCCGAAGCCGAGGAAGAGCGCGAGCAGCGCCGTGCACGCGAGCATGTACCCGGACACGTGCACGTCGGTCGCGATGCCGCCCGCGAGCACGCGCAGCACGAAGCCGAGCGCGATGAGGCCGACGTCGAGGAACGCCACCTTCTTGAGGCGGAAGCTGTACGCGACGTTCTCGGCGAAGTAGACGCCCGCCACGATCGCCAGCGCCGGCGCGACGAAGTACGCCCCCGCCAGGCACGCGACGACGAGCACGGCCGACAGCGCCTTGGCGATCCCCTCGGGCACCTGCCCCGCGGCGATGGGGCGGAAGCGCTTCACCGGGTGGATGCGGTCCGCCTGGACGTCGAGGACGTCGTTGATCGTGTACACGGCGCCGGCGAGCAGGCAGAAGATGCCCGTCGCGGCGAGCGCGCGGCCGGTGACGCTCAGGTTGAGCGCCGTGCCCACGGGCGTGCTCACGAACACGTCCTTGTGGAACACCATCGGCGCGAGCACGAAGACGTTCTTCACCCACTGGTGCGGGCGCAGCGTCTTCACGAGGCCCCGCAGCAGTCCGCGATGCTCCGTCACGGCCTCCCCCGGCGTCGCCGCCCCCTCCGCGCTCGTGACCTCGGGTGCCGCCACAGTTTGCAGGGATAGCAGAAGACTCGCGTGGCTTCAGGCTTCAGGCTACAGGCTTCGGCCGGACATGGGACGCGCCCGCCTGACACTGGCCGCGCTGGCCGCCGCGCTCACGCTCGCGCCGCTCGGAGCTGCGCACGCCGACATCGCCGACCGGCTGCCGCGCCTGGCGAAGCTGCACGCCGAGGTCGCCGCCGCCCACGGGCCGCAGGTGTACGTGGCGCTGCGCAAGGTGTGGGCGGAGTGGGACCGCGGTGACCCCGCCGACGTGGAAGAGGTGCTCCACGCCATCGCCGAGGACACGGCGGAGCCGCCGCCCGCGCGCGCCTACGCCGGGCTCCTCGAGGCGTACGCGCGCCGCCGCCGCGGCGACCTCGAGGGCGCCCGCGCGCGCATCGCGCGCCTCGGGTTCGTGGGCAAGTGGATGCTCCTCGGGCCCTTCGACAACGAGGGCAAGGCGGGCCTCGCCGCGCCGTACGACCCTGAGAAGGAGCTCGAGCTCCCGCTCGACCTCTTGCGCGACTACGACGGCAAGGACCACAAGCCGGTGCGCTGGAGGCTGCTCCCCACCGTGTCGCCCTACGGATGGGTCGACGTCGGCGTCTTCGTCCGGCCCGCAGAGGGCACGTGCAGCTACCTCACGACCTTCGCGCGCGACGCGCACCTCGCCGGCGCCGCCACGCGCGACGTCACCGTGTGGGCCGGCGCGACGGGCGCAGTGCGGCTCTTCTGGAACGGCGTCCAGATCCTGCGCGACGACAAGTACCGCGACGTCGACAGCGACCGCTTCGCCGCCGGGGCCACGATGCGCGCCGGGTGGAACCGCCTCACGGCGAAGGTGTGCGGCGACGACCGCGGGTCGATGCTCTCGCTGCGCCTCGCCGACGCGCGTGGCGCGCCCGACGCGGCCATCGAGGTGGACCCCGACCCGCGGCACTCGACGAGGCAGGGCGGCGCGGTCGCCGCGCTGGGCAAGGGGCGCACCGAGAGGCCCGCGGGGGTGCTCGGGCCGGAGCAGGCGTTCGAGAACCTCGCGAAGGGGGGCGACGCCGCGTCGCTCGAGGCGTTCGCGCGGTACCTGCAGGCGACGGGCGCCGACGATCCGACGGAGCATCGCGCGCGCGACCTCGCGCACTCGGCGGCCGACAAGGCGCCCACGGTGGCGCGGCTGCTCCTGGCCGGCGAGCTCGCCGAGAACCGCAACCAGCGCGCCGGGTGGATCGAGAAGGCCGAGGCGCTCGTGGCGCGCGGCGCCACCAGCGAGGAGCGGATCGACGTGCTCCTGGCGCGCGCGGCCTACGCCCGAGGCGGCGTGAACTGGCGCGACGCCGTCCCCTATTACGAGAAGGTCCTCGCCATCGACCCGGACAACGTGACGGCGAACCTCGCGAGGGTGGAGCTCTACGAGGAGGCTGGGCTGCACGCGACGGCGCTGGCGGAGCTCGATCGCGTCCTCTCGCGCCGCCCGAGGAGCGTGGCCCTGCTGCGCGCGCGCGTCGCGGCGCTGCGCGACGAGGGGCGCGAGACCGAGGCCGACGAGCTGGCCGAGCGCTACTCGGCCCTGCGCTTCGACGATCCGGCGTTCGCGCGCGAGCGCATCGATCTCGCCGTGGCCCGCCGCGACCCGGCGACGGCGGCGCGCTGGATCGACCGCCTGCTCGCGACGAATCCCGACAGCGCCGGCGCCCTGCAGACCGCGGCGCAGGCGTGGATGCGCCT
Organism: Polyangiaceae bacterium; assembly: GCA_035499695.1. Lineage (GTDB taxonomy): Bacteria > Myxococcota_A > Polyangia > Polyangiales > Polyangiaceae > Palsa-1150. The sequence goes on along the minus strand of DATJYG010000533.1, from coordinate 3,102 downwards.
CGGCGACCGCGCGCGCGCCATCTCGGCGTACCGCTCCGCGCTCGACCTCGCGCCGGACGACACGGACGCGATGCGCGAGCTGGCGACGACGTACGCCCTCGCCGGCCAGCGCGACGAGCAGCTGCGCACGCTCAAGCGGATCCTCGAGCTCATGCCCCAGGCGAAGGACGTGCGCGACGAGGTCGTGCACATGGAGCCCGCCCCGCCGCGTCCCGACGAGGTCTACGCGCGCCCCGCGAGCGAGTTCCTCGCGAAGCGCGCGGCCCCGGCCGGCGGTCTCGGGCGCCGCTCGCTCGTGGACCTGCAGGTCACCACGGTCTTCCCCAACGGCCTGGCGAGCCGCTTCCACCAGGTCGTCTACCAGCCGCTCACCGACGCGGCGGCGGCGGCGTCCCGCGAGTACGACTTCGTGTACGAGACCGACAGCGAGGCGGTGCAGGTGCGCGCCGCGCGCGTCTACAGGAAGGACGGGAGCATCGACGAGGCCACCGAGAGCGGCGCCGGCTCCATGGCCGACGACCCGTCGATGGCGATGTACACGAGCGCGCGCGCCTACTACGTGCGCTTCCCGCGACTCGAGCCGGGCGACGTCGTGGAGCTGCAGTATCGCGTCGAGGACATCGCGCCGCGCAACGCCTTCGCCGACTACTTCGGCGAGGTCGTCTACATGCAGAGCAGCGAGCCGGTCGCGCGCAGCGAGTACGTGCTCATCACGCCCAAGAGCCGCACCTTCTACTTCAACGAGCCGCACGTCCCCGGCCTGCAGCGCACCGAGAACGACGGGCCGGGCGGCACGCACGTCTTCCACTTCCTCGCGATGGACGTGCCCGAGATGAAGGAGGAGCCCCTGCAGCCGCCGTGGAGCGAGGTGCTCGGGCACGTGCACGTCTCCACCTACAAGTCGTGGGAGGAGATGGACCGCTGGTACTGGGGCCTCATCAAGGACCAGCTCGTGCCGGACGACGAGGTGCGCCGGCTGGCCGAGTCGCTGACGAAGGGGCTCAAGGACGACCGCGCCAAGGTGCGCGCCATCTACGACTACGTGGTGCAGAAGACGCGCTACGTGGCGCTGGAGTTCGGCATCCACGGCTTCAAGCCGTACCGGTGCGCGCAGATCTTCGCGCGCGGCTTCGGCGACTGCAAAGACAAGGCGACGCTCATCGTCACGATGCTGCGCGCGCTGGGCATCCAGGCGACGCCGGTCGTCGTGCGCACGGCGAACAAGGGCGACATCGAGACGAGCCCGGCGAGCCTCGCGCCGTTCGACCACATGATCGCGTACGTGCCGTCGCTCGACGAGTACCTGGACGGCACGGCGGAGTACACCGGGTCGCTCGAGCTGCCGGCGATGGACCGGGGCGCGCTCGCGCTGCAGGTCAACGAGGGCGCGGCGAAGCTCGTGCACCTGCCCGATCCGCCGGCGACCGACAGCGTGAGCGAGCACCGGCTCGACGCGACGGTGAACGCCGACGGCACGGCGCAGATGGACTGGCGCGCCGACGTCACGGGCTTCGAGGCGAGCGAGTGGCGCGTGAGGTTCCACGCGGACGCGACGCGCAAGCAGCGCGTGGAGCAGATGATCACGGGGCTCCTGCCGGGGAGCCAGATCACGGCGATCGACGCGGGCAACCTCGAGGACGTGGAGCAGAAGGTCACGATGCGCGTGCGCGGCAAGGTGCCGAACTTCGGCCGGCCGCAGGGTGACACGCTCGAGATCCCGCTGGGGAGGAAGGAGCACATGGTCCGCGACTACGCGCAGCTCGCGACGCGCGAGCTGCCGATCCGCCTCTACGCGCAGTGGACGCAGGTGGACGACTGGACGGTGCGCCTGCCGCCGGGCGCGAAGGTGAAGAGCACCGCGGTCGCGGCGAGCGGCACGAGCCCCTTCGGCTCCTACGAGGTGCAGGCGGAGCAGAGCGGCTCGGTGCTGCACGTGAAGACGACGGTGAGCCTCGTGAAGACCCACATCACCCCGGCCGAATACCCGGCGTTCCGCGCGTGGTGCGAGCAGGTGGACAAGGCCCTCGGCCAGCGCGCGACGGTGACGGTGAAATGAGACCCGACGCAATGGCTGCCGCGGATGAAATGCAACCGCAGAGGCGCAGAGAGCAGAGGGGAGAACGCAGAGAGTTGGGTGTGGATCCGCACGAATCCCTTTGCGGTCTCCTCTCCCTCTCTGCGCCTCTGCGGTTGATTCTTCAGTCTTTGGTGTTCGCGATCGCCGCTACCGCGTGCGGCGCCGGCACCGGGCGGTCGGTGAATGCGCCGACGCTCGCGGATCTGCGAGCGAACGGGCGCTCGTCGAACGACGCCGAGGTCGTGGGGCAGTGGGCGCTGAGCGAGATGGTCGCTCCCGGCGGCACCGCGGACCAGGCGGCCGCGGCGAGGCAGCGCCTCGAGGGCCTGTCTCACGCCGGCATGTGGTCGAACCTCGCGAGGGCCGTCATCGACGAGGCGCACGGCAGCCCGAAGGCCGCGGCCGACGCGTACGTCGCCGCGCTCACGGCGACGACGACGAACGCCGAGCCGGCGGCGCCGCTCGTCGGCTGGTTCGCCGCGCGCCACATCATCGGCCTGCGCGGGTCGATCGCCGATCTCTGGACGCAGCACGCGTCGGCGCTCGAGAGCGCCCTCGCCCGCCCCGGGAACATGGGATGGCGCGCCGTCGCCGAGCTCGAGGACTGGCGCGCCATCGAGGTGTACGACAAGGCGGCGCAGACGGGCCCCGCGTACGACGCCGAGGTCACGCGCCGCATGGGCTGCGCGCGCGCCGTGCGCATGGCCGGGCCCTTCGGGCACGGCTCGTCGGCCGACCGGCTCGTGCGCTTCCCGGCCGAGCAGGCCGCCCCGTGGCCCGCCGCGTGGGCGCCCGACGCGAGGCGCGGCAGCGTCCCGCGCGTGCTGCCCGTCACGCAGAACCGCTGCCTCGCGGTGGCCGACGAGCAGGTGCAGGACGGCGTCTTCTACGCCGAAACGTTCTTCACGACGCGGGGCGACCGAGAGCTCCTCGTCGCGGTGCAGGGCGCCCTCCAGGTGTGGGTCGACGACACGCCGGTCATCACACGCGACGCCGCCGACTGGGGCTCGTGGCAGCGCTTCGGC
>DATJYG010000532.1:0-10730 GCA_035499695.1 Polyangiaceae bacterium | reverse complement strand
GGCAGCGGAAGCGGCGGCAGCGGCAGCGGCAGCGCGGGAAGCAGCAGCGGCAGCGGGGGAAGGGGCAGCGGCAGCGGTGTGGGCAGCAGCGGAAGCAACGACAGCGACCAGCTGGCAGGCTGCGGGTGCACGGCGCCCGAGAGCGCAGCGTCGCGTGCCCCCGGCTGGCTGCTCGTCGCCATCACGTCCGGCATCCGCGCCTCGCGGCGGCGCTCCCTGAGCGAAACCTCTCGGTCGACTCCGTGAGCGGCCTAGTGGCGTCGCTTCGTGACGCCGCTCACGCCCGGGGGCGGGATCGACCGTGCGGACACGTACGCGAGCGACTCGAAGAGGCTCTCGGCGCTCCGCGCGAGCGTCTGCGCCGAATCCGGATCGTCCGGGAACCCGAGGGACCGGGCGGCGATGCGCGCGTCGATGCCGATGCCGAACGTGAGGAGCGTCCAATCGCGCGTCTGCGCGCGCAGCGACAGGGACTGAAGCTCCCACCGCCCCTCGGGCGTCGACGACGTGTCCTTGCCGTCGGTGATGACCGCGACGATCACGCGCTCGTCCTCGCCCCACGTGCGTTCCAGGAGCGCCAGCAGCACGTCGCGCACGGTGTCGACGAGGCGCGTCCCGCCCTCGGGCGCGTATCCCTCGAGACGTAGCTCCGCCGTCAGGGGCGTGAAGGGGAGGGCGATCTCACCGCGCTCGGCGAAGGTGACGACCGCGAGCCTCGAGCTCTCGGAGGCGCCGCCCTCCCGCAGCGACGCGACGAAGCGGTCGAACGCCTCCGGCACCGCGCCGGCGAACGGCTTCATCGACCCCGACTGATCCACGAGCAGGACGATGGAGACACCGAAGGCTTCCTCCACCGTGTCCGAGAACGCGGCCAGCAACGCCTGGTGGTCCATCCGGCTTCCTGCGACGCGAGGATAGCCCTTCCGGGCGTGCTAAGCGCCTCTGGTACGCAGATGCCAGGTTCCGCCGCGCCCAAGAAGATCGCGTTCGTCATGGTCGGGCTTCCGGCCCGCGGCAAGACGTTCATCGCTCGCAAGGTGGCGCGCTACCTGTCGTGGCTCGGCTACCGCACGCAGGTCTTCAACGTGGGCTTCTACCGCCGCCAGCGCATCGGCAGCGGGCAGCGCCACTCCTTCTTCGATCCGCGCAACGAGGAAGGCCAGGAGGCGCGCCGGGAGGTCGCGCTCGGGGCGCTCGAGGACATGATCGGCTTCCTCCGCGCCGGCGGGGACATCGGCATCTACGACGCGACGAACAACACGCGTGAGCGCCGCGCGCTCGTACAGGCGCGCTGCGAGGCCGAGGGCCTGGAGGTCGTGTACCTCGAGTCGATCTGCAACGACCCGGCGCTGATCGAGGCGAACATCCGCGCCACCAAGGCGCGCTCGCCGGACTACGAAGGCGTCCCGGAGGAAGAAGCCGTTCGCGACTTCCGCCTGCGCATCGCCCACTACGAGCGCGCGTACGAGGAAATCGGCGAAGACGAGGGGTCGTTCGTCAAGATCATCGACGTGGGGCGCAAGATGGTGCTCCACCGCATCGAGGGGTATCTCCTCGCGCGCGTCGTGCACTTCCTGCTCAACCTGCACGTGCAGCCGCGCAGCGTATGGGTCACGCGTCACGGCGAGAGCGAGTTCAACGTGCTCGGGCGCATCGGCGGCGATGCCCCGCTGAGCGACGCGGGACGGGCGTACGCGCACACCCTGGCGGGCGTCGTGCGCGAGCGCATCGGCACCGACCTGGTCGTGTGGACGAGCACCCTGCGACGCACCATCGAGACGGCCGAGGTTCTAGGGCTGCCGTACCGCGCCTGGCGCGCGCTCGACGAGATCGACGCGGGCGTCTGCGACGGCATGACGTACGCCGAGATCGCCGACGCCATGCCCAGCGAGTACGAAGCGCGGCAGGCCGACAAGTTCCGGTATCGCTATCCGCGCGGCGAATCGTACCAGGACGTCATCCAGCGGCTCGAACCGGTGATCTTCGAGCTCGAGCGAGAGCGGCGGCCGGTGCTCGTCATCGGGCATCAGGCCGTGCTGCGCGCCCTCTACGCGTACATGATGGACAGGCCGCCCAACGAGTGCCCCTTCGTGTCCATCCCGCTGCACACGATCCTGGAGCTCGAGCCGACGGCGTACGGCTGCGAGGAGCGGCGCATCGAGCTGCCGCCCGCGCCGCTCGACCCGGAGGGATTTCGCCAGAGCCCGTGACCGCGGCGCCGATCAGGGAGGGCAGGTCGCTCGCTGCTTCAGCACGAGCGGCGGGAGCGGCGACTGCGTGAAGTCGAACATGTCCATCAGGTCGTTGGCCTGCTTGTCCTGCGCCGCCGGATCCATGTCGGCCAGATACTCCGAGGCTCCGAAGTTCTCGAGGATGAACTTGGGTATCGAGGCCTGCTCGGCCACGTTCTTGTAGACGCCCTGCTTGGCGTAGGGGCTGATCACGATGAGCGGCAGGCGGAAGCCGAGGCCGTACGGCTGCGTGGCGTCGCACCCGTACTGGCGCGGGGGCAGGACGTGGTCGTACCACCCGCCGAAGTCGTCCATCGTGAAGAAGATGGCCGTGTCCTTCCAGAGGGGGCTCTGCATGATCGTGTTGATGTGCCCGACGGTCCAGTTCTCCCCCTGGCAGACGCCGCCGATGTTCGGGTGCTCGTCGTTGAGGTCCTGATCGACGAGCCACGTGACGGGCGGCAGCTTGCCCGACTGCACGTCGCTGTCGAACGTCGACGCGTTGACGACGTTGTTCCACAGGTTGGTCTTCCGGATCGGCTGGACCGCGTCGAACATCGACCAGATCTCCGGCAGGATGTAGAAGTTGCTGCCGTAGAACCGCCAGTCGACGCCCGTCGGGAGCAGCGTGGGCACGCTGGGAATGTTGAAGCACGGCGCCACCGACTTGCTGGTGCAGCTCCCGTTGTCGAGGATGTCGACCGTGTAGCTCGAAGCCTCGTCGCAGCCCCAGTAGGGGTTGGTGACTGTGTAACCCGGGTTGCCCGTGGCCCAACCCGCCTGCGCCGCGAGCACGAACGTGTGCCCGGGGAAGCTCGGCCCCAGCACGTTGGCGAAGAAGTGATCGCCGAGCGCGAAGTTCTTCGCGTACGACCAGTAGTTCGGAAGGTCGCTCTCCTGGTACTGCGCGCAGAACAGGTTGTCGTTGTTCATGCTCGCGCCCGAGACGGCGAGCCACCCGTCCATCTTCCCGCCGTCCAGGTCTTGCAGCGCGCACGAGTGCTCGTGGCACAGGTCACGAGGCGTGCTGTTGGGCGCGTGCGGTGTCGTGATCTGGCCCATCGTCGTGAGGCAGCTCGTGGTGCCCTCGGCGCCCGGGAAGGTGCCGAAGTAGTTGTCGAAGGTGTGGTTCTCCTTGACGATGACGACCACGTGCTTGATCGGCGTCTTCGCGTCGACGACGCCGCCGTCCGCTGATCGGCCGCCGCTGCTCGAGCCACTGGAGCTCCCGGAGCCGGAGCCCGACGAAGACGAGCTCCCACTGCTGCTTCCGCTGCCGCCACCACTCCCGCTGCCCCCGTCGCCGCCTTGAGGGGACGAGGTCGTGTCGCCGCTGCTGCCACACGCGGCAGGCGTGAGGAGGAAGGGAGCGAGGAGGACGAACGACCAAGCGAAGGCGCGCTGCATGTGCGCGCATTGTCCGCAGGGGCCGCACGCGATCCAGTGAATTGCTTCTGCGAGACGAGCGCGGGACGCCGCGCGCGATTGTTGGCCCGCGCCGCTCACCCGGCTTAACCGTGGATCGATGGCTCTTCTACGGCCGAGCTCCGCTGTACCGTTGGGGATAGCCCTCGTTGTTGCACTCTGGCTGCAACAAGGGGCAGCCGGGGAGTCGCCCGTGGAGGTCGGGGAAGTGACCACACTGGCGGCAGACCGTGCCGACATCGACCCGGCGTCTCTCCGCGCCATGGTCTCCCAGGCGGTGCGGACGCTCGACGGTTCGAGCCTGCCCCGCGACGCTCATGCCGTGCTCAGTGTGTCCCTCGTGCGCATGAACACGCGCGTCGACGACTCTGCCGCGGTGACCTGCGCCGTGTCGGCCACCCTGCGCGACCGGGCGGGCGGGAACGTGTTCGCCGTGCTCGAGGGGACGGCCACCGGACAGGGTGAGCCCCATCGCCTTCGTGCGCTCGAGCGGGCGACCGCCCGCGCCGCCGTAGGAAGCGCCGTCGCGCGCGTTCCCGAGGCCATCCGGAAGCGTCGCCGCTAGCTCAGAGTCGCCGCTTCCGCGCGACGAGGGCAGACGTCGGCGGCCCATGCGGCGAAGCAACGATGCCGGATGACGAGAAGACGCGTCGGGGGAAGCGAACCACCATCGTCGTCTGCGGCAGTGATGGTGCGCGCCGTGTGGTCGGTGCACTGGAGGCGGCCGGCGCGGGCGCCGCGGGCTCCGGTGCCGTCGCCGATTCGTCGGCAGGGCTCGGGCGAGCGACGACCAGGGTCGCCGGCTCCGCTCCCGATCGATCGCCGACGAGGACGGCCGAAGTGGCCAGACCCGCGCCGATCACGAACGTCGTCATGAAGGTGCCGAGCGGTCCAGGCCCTCTGCGGGCAGGCAGTGGCGCACGCAGCTTGCCGGAAGTGGGGAGGCGCAGAAGGTCCGACGACTCCCTCGCCCTGGGACCACGCGGCGCGCGTCTCATCGTGGTCGTCGCGACGTCGAACGCCTGGCGCGATGGTCGGATCGAGAACGGGCCGGCGATGCCCTCGGCGGACGCGAACGGCATCAGCGCGGCGCCGAACGCCTCGACGCTCGGAAAGCGGTGCGCCGCGGACTTGGCCAGCGCAGTCAAGACTGCATGCTCCAGACCTGCGGGCACGTCCGGGCGTGCCTCGCGCAGGCTGGGCGTCGCGTCGGCGACGATCGCCGCAACCGCCGCCGTCGTGTTGCCCATGAAGGGCGGAACGCCCGCGACGAGCTCGTAGAGGATGACGCCCAGCGACCACACGTCGGTGCGTACATCCACGTCGCGCGAGCAGCGCACCTGCTCCGGAGACATGTAGAGCGGCGTTCCGACCGTCAGCCCCGCGGAGGTCAGCGCGTCCGAGCGATCCTCGCACGCGATCTTCGAGATCCCGAAGTCGAGCACCTTCAGCACGCGCGTCCCGCGCTCCTCCGACAGGAAGAGGTTGGACGGCTTCAGGTCGCGGTGCACGATCCCCGCGGCGTGCGCCTCGGCCACCGCTGCGCACGCCTGGAGCACCCAGTCGACGGCCTCTCGCAGGGGCAGCGCGCCGCGGCTGCCCAGCTCGGCCTCGAGGTCACGTCCACGGAGAAGCTCCATCACGATGTACGGACGCCCGCCCTCGTCCGTGTCCACGTCGAGGACGTGAGCGATGTGCGGCCCGCGGATCCGGCAGCAGGCCCGGGCCTCGCGCTCGAAGCGTGCGACGGCATCCGGCATCGCCAGGGCATCGGAGCGCAGGAACTTGATCGCGACGCGCTGGCCGAGGCGCAGGTGCTCGGCCTCGAAGACCAGGCCCATCCCGCCCTCGCCGAGCTGGCGAACGACGCGGTACTTGCCGCCGATCGTGTCGCCGGGCGCGACGTCCGTCGTCATCGTGGAAACCTCAGCGGCGCTCTTGCAGCCAGGACGCGAGCTCGCGTCCGACCCAGGTCTTGGTCACTGTGAGCGCGAGGCCGGCCACCTCCAGCGCCATCGCAGCCGGGGGCGCCACGTGCTCGGGCGACCCGACGCGCAGCAGTGCGGCGAGTCCGAAGAGGCCCACGACGAGCGCCGTGGGGAAGCCGCCGAGCCCGCAGACGCTCGCATCACCGGCCTCGGCGAAGAAGACCCAGTCGGCCACGGCGAACATCGCCGACCACGTGCCTGCCGCCACGCCCGCGGCGATCGCCCAGAAGGCGAGCCACGTCAGCGGGCCCTCCCGTCCTGCCGCGAGCACGTCGAGGCCGGCGCCGAACGCCATGAGTCCCAGCGGAATCGGCGCGAGCGCCGGATGAACCGCCTGGCCGGTGCGCTTGACCTGCCGCAACATCCTGCGTCGGGGGTCGCAATCGCCGTGCCCCCGCGCGACTCGTGCTCAGCGGCCGTGCGCGTGCACCTCGGCAGCCGGGCGCATGGGGCGCTTCTCGGGTGCCGAATAACCGGCTTCGACCTTGGCGTGATAGAGCGACATCATCGAGAGGCCGAGCTCGCGCATGGCGCCCGAGTCGAGCGCGCCCTCGAGCTGCGGGAAGAGCACTGCCTCCTCTTCCTCGGCGTGGCGTTCGACCACGTCGCGCAGCGCGCCCATGGCCTGGGCGAACATGTCGTCGTCCTCCACCGGGACGGCGAGAACGCGTTCCAGCTGGAGCCGTGCCTCGGCGTGTCGCGACTTGTCCGAACGCGCCACCGCATCCTCGTGCAGCGCTGCACACACGGCGGGGTAGAAGAGCTGCTCCTCGACTGCGAAGTGTGCGACGAGGTCGCCTGCGAGCTGTGGGAGCAACGACTCGCGGATGCGCGCGCTGCCGCGTTCGACGGCCTCGCAGAGCTGTTGCAGGTTCCGATGCTGACGCTCGAGCAGGATGGTGGCTTTCATGGCGGCGCCGGGGGGACTGCGCGCGTCGCTCGCACTCACTGTGCCGTCCTAACGCGAAGCGCGGTTCGGGGCGTTCTTCGCTCCACCCCCGGGGCGAGCATGGTGGCTACTTGTCACGGCGAGCGCAATCGTCACGGGCACGATTTCACGCGCTCGTTACCGTTTCCGTCGCACCGCGTCAGGAAACACCGTCTGTCCTACCGGCGACGCATCGAAGAGGCCGATGCCGGCGTCGCGCGGCGGAATGGGACCCGCTTCGGGCACGATCGACGCGTCGGTTTCGCTCTCCGCGAGGGTGAGCTCGGCGCGTGTGTTCGTCGGGTTCGTCGGATGCGGCGGGACGGGCGGCTGCTCCGGTTCGTGGCAAGCGCTCGCGAGCAACGCGGCGACCGCGGTACAAGTGGTCAGGACGAGACGTGTCCCGGCGTTCATCGGAGGACCTTCGCGATGACGTCGTCCAGGTCGAGTCGCCCCCTCCGGTGCCAGAGCTCGTTGGCGACGTAGCCGACGGTCGCGAGGAACAGGAGTCGCGCGGAGCGCGAGGCGATCGCGCCGCCGACGAGGAGCCCCAGAGCGCCGGCGACGCCGAGGGCCACCAGCGGGCGCTCTCTCACCGACCGACGCATCCAGCGCCTGATGCGCTCTTCCTCGCTGACATCGTCGAGCTTGTCGTGTGCCGCCATCGTCTTCGGCCGCGGCGCCGGTGCATGCGCCGAACCAGATGCCGGAACGTGCCGTGCAGCGGCCGCGGCGGCGCCGCCGGGCCGCGTGAGGTTGGAAACATGCCGAGCCTGGAGGAACTGAAGCGTGCCGCAGCCGGTTGCCCCTCCGGACGCACCGCTGATGCTCGTCGGTGAGCAGCCGGGCGATTCGGAGGACCGGAAGGGAGAGCCCTTCGTCGGCCCGGCGGGTCGACTGCCGTCCGCGCTCGCGCAGTACGTCGTCGCCACGGTTCATCCGTCGTCCATCCTGCGCGCTCCAGACGACGAGACGCGCGAGGCGGAGATGCGCGCCTTCGTGGATGACCTGTTCGTCGTGGCTCGACTGCTGCGCGGAGCGCAGGCCAAGCGGGCATGACGGCTGCAGCGTGGGAGCGTCATAGGTCCAGCGACCGAAGGGAGGTTCTCATGGTCTACAGGGCGGCCGTCTTCTTCATCATCGCGCTCGTCGCGGCGGTGTTCGGCTTCGGGGGAATCGCCGCCGCCGCCGCGGGAGTGGCCAAGGTGCTGTTCGTCGTGTTCCTCGCGCTGGCGGGGCTGTCGCTCCTCTTCGGGAGCCGGCGCGTGGTCGCGTGAAGCTCGGTCTCCTTCGACCCCGGCCCGGCGGTTCGCTCCGGGCGGAAATCGAGATCGATTGACGATTCTCGACCTCGCGTCCGTCCAACCGTCGCGCGTATTCTCTCGTCGATGGGGGAAGGAGGCCTGGTCATGTCCGTCCGAAGGGGAGGGGTGTTGTTGGTCGCGGTCTTGGGTCAGGTGCTCGCCGTCTTCGGTTGCACCGTGACCACCACCCCGAGCGGCGACGGCGGGACCAGCAGCAGCTCCAGCGGAGGTGCGACGACGATCACGTGCCACGCGGATTCGACCGTCACGTGCATGTCGGGCAACGGCTGGTCGTGCACGGGTCACGACTCGCCCGAGCAATCGCAGGCTCTCGTGTGCAGCACGGGAACGGCGGACGGCAGCAAGACGGACTACTGCTGCACGCCGTACGATCACTGAACGTCCTCCGGCGGCTCATGCGGCCTGCAAGGCCGCGCCCCCGGAGAGTGCGAGAAGCTGCAATGCGAGACGGGTGCGTTCGGGCTCTGCCTGCACGCCGACGGCGATCGAGCCGGCTCGCAACCCGTCGTGGACGAAGTGCGCCTCGGGCTCCTCGAGCCCGGCGCTGACCAGCGACGGCAAGAGCGCCCCCTCACCGGCCAGGAGCATGGCCGGCACGAGCGGACCCGCCGCTCGGAGGATCAAGCCTCCGGAGCGGGTCAGGGACACCAGGCCCGCGACGATGGCTCCGAGCACGCCATTGGGCCGCTTGGCGGAGCGCAGGCCCGAGCGCTCGGAGTGCGCTTCTCCGAACTCGCGCTCGTGCGTGTCCTCCGTCATGACGACGCTTATCGCGTCGCGCGGAAAGCCGGCTTGCACCAGCTGCTCCACCGCGGTGTGTGCCGTGTGGCGATCGGCGAAGAGCGCCGTGGCGTGCATGGGCATCACGTCCTCTCCGACCGGCGTCCGTCGGTCAAAGGAGGCTCACGCAAGCCGTATGCCTCGCGTCGTCTCAGGACGGCTGCGTCGGGATCGCGTCACGCTTCGGCGGTGGAGCGTCACGGGCGCGCTCCAGCTTGCGGTAGAGCGTCCGCCGGTCGAACCCGAGCACCTGCGCCGCGAGCGTCTTGTTTCCGCCGACGGCTTCGAGCACGCGCAGGATGTAGCGGCGCTCGATCTCCTCCATGGGTAGGAGCTCTGCCGGGTCGTTGCTCTCGATGGCGATGCGCGAGCTCTTGTACTCGCGCACGCGCTCGGGCAGGTCGTCGACGCCCACGTGGTCGAACTGGGCCAGAGCGACCGCGCGTTCGATGCAATTCTGCAGCTCGCGCACGTTGCCCGGCCACGGATAGGCGAGCAGCTTGTCGGCGGCCGTGCTCTTGATGCCGACGACGCGCTGGTTGCCGGTCGGCTGATAGCGCTGCAAGAAATGCTGCGCGAGGAGGAGGATGTCGCTCCCTCGCGCTCGCAGCGGCGGCACGTGGATGCGCACGACGTTGATGCGGTAGAAGAGGTCCTCGCGGAACCGCTTCTCCTCGACCTCGGTCTCGAGGTCGCGGTTGGTGGCGGCGATGATGCGCGCATCGAAGGGCTGCTCCTGATCGCCGCCGACGGGGCGCACGGTGCGCTCTTGAAGTGCGCGGAGCAGCTTGGCCTGCATCCCGGCCGGCATCTCGCCGATCTCGTCGAGCAAGAGGGTCCCCTTGCTCGCCTTGATGAACAGTCCCGAGCGCGAGTTGCGCGCGTCGGTGAACGCGCCCTTCACGTGGCCGAACAGCTCGCTCTCGAGCAGGTTTTCGGGCATCGCCGCGCAGTTGATCGCCACGAAGGGGCCGTCCCGGCGCTGGCTGCGTGCGTGGATGGCCTTGGCGACGAGCTCCTTGCCGGTGCCGCTCTCGCCGGTGACCAGAACGGTCGTCTCGGTGTCGGCGACGCGCGCGACGAGGTCGTACATCTTCTTCATCGCCGGGCTGGTGCCGAGGATGTCGTCGAAGCGCTGCTGGTCGACGACGACGCGCCGCAGGCGCTTGACCTCCTCGTGCAGCGCGCGGTGTTTCAGGCCGCGCTCCAGGGTGAGCGAGAGGTCGTCCATCTCGAACGGCTTCGTGACGAAGTCGTAGGCTCCGGCACGGATGGCACCTATCGCCGCCTCCATGCTCCCGTAGGCCGTCATCACGACGACCGGGATGTCCTCGCGACTCTCGACGATCTGCCGGCACAGATCGACGCCGCTCATCCCGCTCATGTTGATGTCCGTGAGGACGATGCCGAAGTCGTCCTCGTTGAGCTTTCGGACCCCCTCGTCCGGTGTCGTCGCGGTCGTTGCGCCGAAGCCGCGCTTCTCGAGCTCGGCCTGGAGCACTTCGCACATGCTCTTGTCGTCGTCGATGATGAGGACCCGTCGTTCCACGGTGGTTGGACTCCCGCTCCAGGCGCACTTGGCGCCGCGGCCCCGGGTGCACGCCTCGTGCCGGATGGGCTGTGACACGCTCTCATCCGCGGGGAACGCCGCGTGCGCGAGGAGTTTTCGCCGGCTCGCGAGAGTGAGCAGTGCAAAAGTGCCACGGTCGTGGCGGGCTGCGACCCAGCCGTCGGCGAGCCACGTGCGAAGCGGGGATGGCCGCTCGGCATGGGCGTCGCACAGGGAGACGTCGCGCCATGACCACGACCGCGTCGGCCCCGAGCGTCGCACCACCCGTCGCACCACCCATGGACCGGCGTCGTGCGATGCCGCGGGAGCCTGCACCGTCGCCAGCGCTCGTTCTCGATGGTCGAGCGAGTCCGCTCTGGGCCATCGCCCGCGCCGTGAAGCGGCGCGTACACGAGCGGCCCCTGACGGCCGTGGCCGCGGCCGTCGCCGTGGGGCTCATCGTCGGCGGTGGGCTCTCCTTCCGGATGGGCCGGCTGCTCCTGG
>DATJYG010000531.1:0-8031 GCA_035499695.1 Polyangiaceae bacterium | reverse complement strand
CTCGATCCAGACGACGCTCACGCGGCCCTGGGAGTCGATCGAGACCGCGGGCGTGATGCCGCCGTTGGCGGAGATACGCGTTTCGGGGCCCCACACGCCGTTGATGCGCGAGCGGTAGTAGATCTGCGAAGCGCCGATCCGCAGGTCGGACCAGACCAGCGCGAGGTCGCCGTTCGAGCGCCGCGCGAGGCCGGGATCGTAGGCGCCGACGCTGCTCGAGCTGACCTGCTGCGACGGCGTCCAGCTGCCCGCGAACGAGCGCGTGCGCAGCAGGATCTGCGACACGCCCGAGCGGCGGTCGCTGAACGACTCGTACTCGTCGCCGGTCGGACTGACGACCGCGTGATGGGCGCGGCTCGAGCCGGTCGTCGGGTTGTAGCCCGTCTCGGTGGCGTCGTCGATCGGCTGCCACGCCGCGGCACGCACGTGGAGGTCGACCTGCGTCGCGGGCCCCGCACGCGAGACGCCGTCGAGGTAGAGGTTCGTCACCGCGCCGCTCATCATGCGAAGCGAGGGCAGGGTGTTGTCGTCGAGGTGCACGACGTTGAGCGAGCCCGGAAGGGGGTCGCCGGGGTCGCCGTGATCGTAGCCCGAGACGAGGTCGAAGCGGTCATCGGCCTCCAGGACGCGCAGCCCGGGGGAGGGCCCGGCGTTGATGCGGTTCGAGGCGAGGCTGCCGCCGATGATCGCGTCATCGACCATCGTGATCAGGATGCCGTCGTTCGGCAGGTGCGAGTCGAAGCCCTCGCGATAGCGCGCCTCCACGAGGAAGTGCTCGGGGTAGTACTCGCCCTGGAAGCAGTACTCGAACACCGGTCCGCCGCTGGAGAGCGGCGTCATCGTGACGAGCGTGTCCTGCGTCGGGATCACGGGCGAGGTGAACTGGAGGTAGAGCAGCGGCCATGCGCCGAGGCCGGAAGGCGACGACGGCGAGTGCGCATCGCCGCCGTAGGCCCCGGTGGACATGAGCGACCACTGGCCGGGACCGGAGAACGACGTGCCGCCGAGCGCGTTGGTGTCGTAGAGGTCCGGCAGTCCCAGCGCGTGGCCGAACTCGTGGCAGTAGACCCCGATCTCCGACATCCCGCCCGGCACGAAGCCCGAGATCTCGGGCAGGATCGTGAAGCGATCGATATGAATCTTGCTGGTCGAGCTGCCGGGAACGGGGTCGTTCGTCTGGTAGGAGACCGTGCCGCTCCAGCCGCCGGAGAGCGAGCTCGTCAGGGACCAGAAGTTGGTCGAGCGCGAGGTCATCTCGGCGCCGAGCCCGGCGTGCACGATCCAGAGCATGTCGACGAAGCCGTCTCCGTTGCGGTCGTAGCGGCTCCAGTCGACCGACGGGTCGCAGGCAGCGATCGCGTCCTGGACCATCCCGGCGTCGTTGTTCGGCGTTGCGAGCGAGTTCACGCCGTACGAGTTCCAGGTGTAGTAGCTGCACGGGTGCGGCAGCGTGACCGTCGCGACGACCTCGCCGCGGACGTGGATGCGGTTGCCGGAGGCCCAGCTCCAGTAGTCCACGATCGAGCCGGTTGCGGTCGAGTGCGTGGTGTCGAACATGGCGTACTGGAACGTCGACGCGGGGTACTGGATCGTGCTGTCCGCGAAGCTCACCCGGATGATGGGCACGAGCCAGTCGGTCTGCGAACTGCTCGTCGAGAGCGCCGAGTGATCGGGCACGCGAAGCAGGCCGCTGGCGAACGCCTGCCGGAGCTCGGGCGGAATCGTCCCATCGGGGCGGGGAGGGGTCGCGCGCGCAAAGGGAGCGGCCGCGAGGATCAGGCCGACGGCGCATCCCGCGACCAGGCGAAGGTGCATGGGCGAATCGGTCAATCGGTTCATCGACACCTACACTGATGACGCCCGGACGAGCTCCATTTGCTCGCACCCTGCTCGTGCCGTCAAGTGGCATTTTCGACGTGCCTGGCGGCGGGCGCTTTGTGCTAGCGTGGCGGAAGTGTTGCCCTTCCGCCCCAAGAAGATCCTGGTCTCGTTCCTGATCGTGGCCGGCGCGTGGCGGGCGGGCGCGGGCGCCACGGCCGCCGACCTGCCCCCGCTGCGCGCCTCGCAGCCGCCCCTCTTCTCCGCCGACGTGGCCGTCACGATGGACACGCTGGCGCACCCGGGCGTGACCGTCACGATCACCCTGCCCTACGCCGAGCTGAGCTGGGCGAAAACACCCGGCGGCTACGCGGCCGGCGCCGGCTTCACGGTCGAGCTCGACCCCGGCAACAGCGACCGGCTCTACGGCGGCGCGTGGGAGAAGCGGCTGCTCATTCTCTCCTACGACGCGACGCACAGCAGCCGCAACAACCTGATCGTGAGCCGATCGTTCGACGTGCCGCCGGGACGCTATCGCGTCCGCGTGCGCGTGCGCGACGTGAGCTCGGAGCAGGAGTCGACCGCCGAGGACCAGCTCGTGCTCCAGGACCTCGCGCGCGTCCCGGTGGGCTTCGCGGACATGCAGCTCGGTGTGGTCGACAGCACGGGGGCGTTCACGGCGGTGCCGACGCGCACGTTCGGCTTCGACTCCGATCACATCGCCGCCCGGGTGATGGCCTTCGATCGTCGCCCGGGGAGCTGGCCGCGGCAGGCGGCGCTGCACTACCGCATCCTCGACGACCAGAGCGAGGTCCAGTTCCAGGGCGACACCAGCGTCACGATGACGCAGGGCACGCAGTCGCTGGTCGTGCGGCCGACGCGCTCGGAACTCTTCATCGGCGAGTACACGCTCGAGCTCGAACGCATCGAAGGCAAGTCGCGCTGGCGCACGAGCCGCTCGTTCGAGATCGAAGAGAGCGGGCCGCCGCGCGGACGGGCGTGGAACGAGCTGCTCGAGGCGCTGGCGTACATCGCGCCCTCGGAGGAAGTGGACGCGATGCGGAACCTGCCGCCCGATCAGCAATCCGAGGCGTGGGACCGCTTCTGGCGTCGCCGCGACCCGACACCCGACACGCCGCGCAACGAGTTCATGGTCGAGTTCTTCCGCCGCCTGCGCTACGCCGAGCAGCACTTCCAGGGCTTCGGCGTCGGCTGGCGAAGCGATATGGGCCGGATCTACATCAAGTTCGGACCGCCCGACCAGGTCGAGCAGCACTCCTCGACCGCGAGCACCCCGGCCGAGGAGATCTGGTACTTCAACCAGCCCTACCGGCGCTTCGAGTTCCTCGATCGGGAAGGCTTCGGGCGCTACGTCCTGATCGGGCAGACGGGGGAATGAGCCCACCCCGAGTCACGGCTGCCGTCGTGCGCCTGCCGGCGCTGGACTTGCGGCCCCGCCCGGACCACCGCGCAGAACTCTGCTCGCAGCTCCTCATGGGTGAGATCGTGCGCCTGCTGAGCGCCCGTCCGCGCGACGGCTGGTGGCGCGTCCGCTCGGAGAGCGACGGCTACGAAGGCTGGGTCAAGGGTTGGGGGCTCGTCCCGGCCACGGCTGCACGGATCGCGACGTGGAGACGCAAGGCCCGGCTGCGGATCTCGGCACCGGTTGCGCTCGCGACCTCCGCACCCCGTGGCGGCCTCGCGGTGAGCCCGCTCTTCTTCGGTTCGCGCCTCATCGGACGCGCCGCGCGTGCCGGCTCGGTTCGCGTCGAGCTTCCGGACGCCCGTCTCGCATGGGTGCCGGCCGCCGCCGCGAAGGCGCCGGGCGAGCCGCCTGCGCTGTGGGAGCGCGTGGGGACGCTGCTCGGCGCGCCTTACCTTTGGGGCGGGCGGACGATCGCCGGGATCGACTGCTCGGCGTTCGCGCAGCTCGTTCTCGCCGAGCGGGGCATCGCGCTGCCGCGCGACGCGCGCGAGCAGCACGCGGCCAGTCGCCGCATCGCGCGCCCGTCCGACGTGCGTGCGGGTGACCTCGCGTGCTTCGCGCGGCCCGGCGAGCCGGTCAGCCATGTTGGTCTCGCGCTCGGGGGAGGGCTCTACGCGCACAGCCGGGGCGCCGTGAGCATCGCCAGTCTTGATCCGCGCAACGAGTTGTTCGACAGGGCGTTGTCCGGTCAGTTCGTGGGCTGGTTCAGACCCCGACGCGTGACAAAGTCATGACGATCTGATTCCACCAAAGTCGAAACGCCGCTTGACAGCTTTGCCCGGCGTTCCTACCGTCCGCGACGGACGATCGCCAGGGTCCTTCTCGCGAAGGTTCCTCCTGGCTCTTTTTCTTACGTGGGCTCCATCACAGGAAGCGATGGGGCTTTTGGCTTGTATCCAGTCCAAGCGCGGCCCCGACCGGGGCGGCGAAGGGAGGTGGGGCTCCGAGCAAACGACAAGGGAACGGGGAGACGTCGGACCCTGACTCCCGAGCGCTGTTTCGTGGGCTGCACCTAAACACCCGCAAGGAGGCCTGAACACGATGTTCACTCGCAAGCTCGGTATCATCGCTTCCGCTGCGCTCCTCCTCTCGATGCCCGTCGTGGCGCTTGCCTCGACGTCCCGCCTCGAGGGCATGGCGCTGCCGGGCGACTACACCAAGGACTACACCGCGATCTACGGCTGGCCGGCCTGCATCACGAACGTCGGCAGCCTGGTCTACGGTGAGATGGGCAACGACCTCAACCCCGCCGGCGCGCCCGCCAAGTCGTGGCAGAACTACGAGCGCGCCATGGGCGCCGTGCTTCCGAACCTCTGGGACGGCCGCTACGGCGTGTGGGCCCTGCACCTGCGCGAAGAGACCCCGGCGATCGGCCAGGGTGACAACCAGACGGGGCCGGGTGCGGGCGCCGGTGGTTTCGACGCCAACACGAACGACAACCAGTCCTTCGACCTGATGTGGGGCAAGAAGTTCGGCAAGAGCTCGCTCGGGCTCCAGATCAACCGCTCGGACAACTCGCTCGAAGACGACATTCCCGGTACCACCTACACCTTCAAGCAGGACAACGCCCTGGCGCAGAACCTCTCGGGGAACCTGCGTCGCAACATCATGGGCTTCGGTGGCGGCTGGCTGACCGAGATGAGCGACAAGATGACGGGTGAGATCTCGGTGCTCTATCAGAACCGCACCTTCGAGGACAGCCAGACGGGCGCGGGGACGTACGAGGACAATGGCGGCGCCAACTATCTGCTCGGCGTCCGCCTGATGGACAAGTGCAAGGCGAACCTGACCGTGGTCCCGGTCTTCAAGTACTACAACATCGATCTGTCGAACAAGACGACGCCCACCGGCGGTCCTTCGACGACGAACACCAACACCATGAGCGGCTGGCAGGTCGGTGCCGCTGGCAACTGGACGCTGGGCTCGAACGACCTGTTCGTCCTCGGCGCCACGTTCGCGCAGAATCAGCTCAAGGAAGACGAGGACGTGTTCGGCCTCGTCGGCTCGCTGAATGGCGCCGACCCCGGCCCGAACTTCGATCCGAAGCTCAAGGTCACCGAGAGCGTGACCCCGCAGCTCTTCATGTCACTCGAGACGCAGGTCAACAGCTGGCTGACCCTGCGCTTCGGCGCCCAGAAGGGTGCGTGGCACAGCGTGAAGGTCGAGGGCACGACGGGCGGCGGAGCGACCAACGAGACGCTGACCTACAAGGACTCCCCGTTCGTGATGAACACGGGCGCGGGGATCAAGGTCGGCAGCCTCATGTTCGACGCGGTCCTGGACGGCCTGTTCTACCAGAACCCGATTGCCCAGCTGATGGGCAGCGAAGACGCCGGCTTCATGAGCGGCGGCGGCGTGTTCACCAAGGTGTCGGCGACGTACACTTGGTGATCGGCTGAAGCTGAGGTTTCACACCGGGGGCCCCTCTCGCGAGGGGCCCCCGGTTGTTTTGCCCTGGTGCCCCTCCGACCAACCGTTGACAGATGCTTGTTCCGGTCCTACGGTGTTCTTGACGGGTCGCCAGGCCCAACGGTCCAACACGCCAGCGGAGGGCGTTCCACCATCCCCAGGTGGAGCCGGAGGGATCACATGCTGCGATCGGTCGTCCCCCTCTCGACGTCGGCACCCCCCCTTGAAGTTCGGCCGGGCCACCCCGGATCCCACAGGGATCGCGGGCGGGCTCTTCGTCGCCCGAAAGGAGACGCGCCCATGCCTCGTGGAATCATCCAGGTCATGTGGCTTGCGGCCCTGGCGCTTCTGATGGGAGTCGCGCCGCCGGCCCGAGCCGGGACGACCGGCAAGATCACCGGCCACGTCCAGAACGAGAAGAAGGAGCCGCTCCCGGGCGTCAACGTGCGGATCGAGGGCCAGCGCCTCGGGGCCATCACCGACGACCACGGGGACTACTTCATCATCGGCATTCCCGGCGGCACGTACACCGTCCGGATGAACCTGCTCGGCTACACGCCGTACGTGGCGAGCAACGTCGTCGTCTCGCCCGACTTCACGACGGGACTCGACGCCGTGCTGCGCACCGAGGCGGTCGCGATGGGCGAGGTGCACGTCGACGCGACGCGGCCGCTCCTCCAGAAGGACGCCACCGGCACGACACGCTTCCTGCAGGCCTCGGACATCGAGAGCATGCCGACGCGCGGTTACCGCGACGCGGCCGCGCAGCAGACCGGCATCGTCAACTTCAAGCGCCAGATCGACAACGAGACCCAGAACAGCAACACGCTGATCATCCGCGGCGGCCGTCCCAACGAGACGGCGTATTACGTCGACGGCTTCTCGCAGCAGGATCCGCTCACCGGCACCTCGAGCACGAACATCAGCAACAACGCGATCCAGGAAGTGATCGTGCTCACGGGCGGGTTCAACGCGGAGTACGGCCGCATCATGTCGGGAGCGGTCAACGTCGTCACCCGCGAGGGGGCGGACAAGTACTTCGGCGCGCTCGAGGGCCTGACGGACAACCTCGCCGGCAACTGGATCGGTGCGCCACGCACGGACTACAACGTCTACGACGGCTCGCTCGGCGGGCCGCTGCTGCCGAACCTCAAAAACGTGACGTTCTACGCCTCAGGCGAGCGCCGCTGGGAGCGCGATCGCGATCCGTCGTACATCGCGCCGACGCTGGCGAACGCGCTCTCCTCGCTCGGGCTCGACAGCAATTACAAGCCCGACAACAGCTCGGGCGGCTTCACGTTCCAGGGCAAGCTCGCCTGGCAGATCAACAACAACCAGAAGCTCAAGCTCGGCGGTCTCGGCTCCGAGGACGACTGGCAGGAGTACCGGCAGTCGTACCTCTTCGACCTCGACCACTCGCCGCGATACCTCGACAAGAACCAGTCCTACTACGCGACCTACGACCACGTGCTCAGCACGCGCACGTTCTACGAGCTCGGCGTCTCGCACTTCATGACGCTGCGCAAGCTCGGCGATGGCGTCGCGTTCGACCGGCTCGCGGACTACTACCCCGAGGCGAACGGCGGCGTGAATCCGCTGTTCGACATCAACGTGCCGATGTTCTGGCTCCCCGGGCACGTGTTCGACGACTACGTGCAGCGCAAGTCCGAGTACTGGGACTACCAGAGCAACCTGACCTCGCAGGTCAACCGCTACAACCAGATCAAGCTGGGTGCGGACTACCTCGCGTACACGCTGCGCTACTTCGAGCACTTCTTCCCGTCGCAGCTCGGCGGCACCTCGCCCAACCTCACCGACTACGACAACTACGGCTACGACATGCAGGTGATCCGCGACGCGGCCGGGAACGTGAAGCAGATCAACCTGGTCGAGACGAACGGCGGGCTCGACGGCGCGAAGCACCCCGAGACGTGGTCGGCGTACGTGCAGGACAAGTTCGAGCGCGAAGGCGTGATCGTGAACGGCGGCCTGCGGTACGACCACATCAACGTGGACACGCAGGCCCTGAAGAGCGAGCAGTACCCGCTCGGCGACCCGACCGATCCGAACAACCTGCCCGATTCGCTCGAGGCGCAGGACTTGAAGCCCAATGCGACCTACTCGCGCCTCTCGCCGCGCTTCGGCGTCGCGTTCCCGGTCGACGAGAAGACGATCCTGCGCTTCAACTACGGGCAGTTCTACCAGCAGCCGAACCTTCAGGATCTGTTCGTTTCGTACCGGTTCCTGCAGCACAAGATCCAGACGGGCGGCTACTACGTCGGGTTCGGCAACCCCAACCTGAAGCCCGAGCAGACGAC
>DATJYG010000530.1:0-3914 GCA_035499695.1 Polyangiaceae bacterium | reverse complement strand
ATGGCCACCCAGGGGGGCTTCATCGGCGTGCCGCTCGCGTCGGCCAGCGCGCCGCCCGGCAGGAGTACGCCGGCCTGGCAGCCCACCTGCAGGACCATCGCGTGCTCGAGCGCCGCGCGCGCCTCGAGCCCGCCGTCGAGCTCGACGCCGAGGTCGTGCCGCTGCGAGCTGCCGCCCTGGTAGTTCACGTACCCCCCCTTCGTGACGACCAGCCGGTACGGGTCGACGTAGTCTGCCGTCGTCTGCGCGATGACCGATCCGAGCTTCAGGTCGAGCCAGGAGCGCGGTCGGTACACGAACGTCGGATACAGGTACTCGGCCCCGAAGACCCCACCGTTGGTCGGGAGGAGGCTTGCGCCCGGCGGGGGGCGCTGGCCATTCGACAGGTTCGCATCCTGCGCCGCCGCGGACGCGCGCGCCGTCTGCCAGCGCATGATCTCGTCGAAGAGCAGCAGCCCCACCTTGTGGTTCGGGTCGAAGACGAACCGTTTCTCGACGCCGTCGTACGGGTTCGCGTCGCCCGTGGCGTAGCCGGCCTCGATCGATGCGACCACGCGTCCCCACAGGTCGGGGCGCTCGCCCTTGAGCCCGTGCGCTTGCACGTCCTGCTGGCTCGCGAGCACGATGCCCGCCACGGCGGCGCCTCCGTATGCCCGGATCGTCGTGTTGGCGTAGTCGAAGGTTTGCTCGATGTTCGTGTTGCCGAGCTCCAGGGCTGCCTCGACGCTGCCGAAGACGAACGCGGTCGAGCGCGGGAGCTCGATGGGCCTCGCGAAATGTCCGGCGACGTCGAGCACCCCGACGTCGAGGAACTGGGTGTAGGGGGCGTTCGGCTCGGAGGACCTGTCGTGCGTCTGGTGACGGTAGACGCCGTAGAGGCCCAGCATGTCCGGACCCTGCTCGTAGAAAGCCGCGAGGATCCCCTGCCACGCGACGTCGCCGTTCGTGAGGATCGCGAAGTTGTCGCGGTACACGACGTTGCCGGCCAAGGCGACGACGAAGGGGCTGTCGATGCCGAGCGGCTTGGTCGCGAAGAGGATCTGCTCGGTGATGTTGCCGTAGCGGTAGTCGCCGAACAGCGACGGGTGATCGCCGTCGTTGGCGACGATGCCCATGCCCCAGTGGTTGCCCTGCTGCCCGACGCGCAGCAGCCCTACGGGGGTGAGCCACTCGAGGTACAGCCAGCGCGGCTGGAGGTTGGGGTCGTACGAGTCGCGAGGCGTCTGGTCCGGCCAGGTGTCGTGGGCGACGTCGCCGACGAGCAGACCGCTGAGATCCGCCTGGCCGATGATCGTGAGCTTGTCGGTGATCTGGAGGATCGGGGTGATGCGCAGCCAGTGGGTGAGGAAGGTGTTCTGGCCGAGCGAGTCGCTGATGGCACCGGGATGGGCCTGCACGACCGTCGCCGACGCGTCGAGCGGGAAGCTCCGCATTCCCTGGAGCCGGAGCTGCTCCTCCCCGTGGATCTGGAACCGGACGAGGTCGGGCTCGGCCGGCGCCGTGGGGATACGCCCGGTGTCGAGCACCAGGCGGTTGAAGTCGGCCGGAACGTCGTCCCCGCGCGCGGATCCCGAGGAGAAGAGGAGGCCGGACGCGGCCAGGGCTGCGAGGGTGCTCCTTCTCACGGGGGTGGCAGAGCGAGGAGACAGTGGATCCGCGAGTCCGGTCAAGGTACTTGGCACCCATGCCCGAAGCGGTGGTGATAGGAAAGCCCCTGTCGCTCGAGGCGCTCGAGGACGTGGCGAGGCGCGCGCGGCCCGTGGTGTTCGACGCGGAGGCCCGAGCCACGGTCGTGCGGTCGCGCACGGCGATCGACGCGATCGCCGCGGCGGGAGACGACGGGGCACGCGTCTACGGGGTGAACACCGGGTTCGGCGCCCTGAGCGAGACGCGCATCTCGGCGGCCGACGTGCGGCAGCTCCAGAAGAACCTCGTGCGCTCGCACTCGACCGGGATCGGACCGGACCTGCCTCCCCCCGAAGTGCGAGGCATGATGCTGCTCCGCGCCCAGGTGCTGGCGCTCGGGTGCAGCGGCGTGAG
Organism: Polyangiaceae bacterium; assembly: GCA_035499695.1. Classification (GTDB taxonomy): domain Bacteria; phylum Myxococcota_A; class Polyangia; order Polyangiales; family Polyangiaceae; genus Palsa-1150. Next base: position 1,874 of record DATJYG010000530.1, on the reverse strand, counting down.
GCCCGAGCTCGTCGACGTGCTGTGCGCGATGCTCAATCGTGGCGTACACCCGCGCATCCCGGCGCAGGGGTCGGTGGGCGCGTCGGGCGATCTGGCGCCGCTGGCGCACCTGGCGCTCGCGATGATCGGCGAGGGCGAGGCGCAGCTGGGGAGCGGTCCCTTCGTGCCGAGCGCCGAGGCGATGAAGCAGGCTGGGGTGACGCCGGTGTCGCTCGAGGCCAAGGAGGGCCTCGCCCTCATCAACGGCACGCAGTACATGGCGTCGCTCGGGACGCTGGCGCTGCTGGACGCCGAGCGCCTCTGCACCGTCGCCGACGTGGCCGGGGCGATGAGCCTCGAGGCGCTCAAGGGATCCAGCCGTCCCTTCGACGAGCGGCTGCAGGCGGCGCGTCCTCACCCCGGGCAGGCCGCGGTGGCGGCCAACCTGCGCGCCATGCTCGCCGAGAGCGAGATCATGGAGAGCCACAAGCACTGCGGCAAGGTGCAGGACGCGTACAGCCTGCGGTGCATGCCCCAGGTGCACGGCGCCACGCGCGATGCGCTGTCGTGGGTGCGCGGGGTGCTCGAGCGCGAGGTCAACTCGATCACCGACAACCCGAGCGTCTTCTTGCTCGACGACGGGACGGCCGACGTGATCAGCGGGGGCAACTTCCACGGGCAGCCACTCGCGCTCGCGCTGGATCTCGCGGCGATGGCCGTCGCGGAGCTGGCGAACATCAGCGAGCGTCGCGTCGAGCAGCTCGTGAACCCGGCCCTCTCGACGGGGCTCACGCCGTTCCTCGCGCCCGGCAGCGGGCTGCACTCGGGCTTCATGATCGCGCAGGTCGCGAGCGCCTCGCTCGTCAGCGAGAACAAGGTGCTCTGTCACCCGGCGAGCGTCGACTCGATCCCATCGAGCGCCGGCAAGGAGGACCACGTGAGCATGGGCAGCGTGAGCGCGCGCAAGCTGCAGCCGGTGGTGGCCAACGTGCGCCAGTCGCTGGCGATCGAGATCCTCACGGCCGCCGCGGGCCTCGACCAGCGTGCGCCGCTCACGCCGAGCAAGGGCGTCGCCGCCGCCCATACCGCCGTGCGCAAGGGCGTCGCGCCGCTGACGGAGGACCGGCCGCTCTACGGCGACATCCGCACCGTCGCCTCCATGATCGACGCTGGTTCGCTCGTGAGCGCAGCGGAGACACGCGTCGGAGCCTTGCGGTAATCGAGCAGACTCTCGGTTTCTTCGATCGGATCGTCGTCGACATCGATCGTTTCGTCACCTTCGTCGATCGGACCGTCGATGATCTCGATCGGTTCATCACTTTCCTCGATGACTTCGTCATAGACATCGATCGGTTCATCGCTTTCATCGTTCGTTGCGTCGTCGATCTCGATCGTTTCGTCATCGACATCTATCGCTTCGTCACTTTCATCGATCGTCTCGTCATCGATCACGATCGCTTCGTCATCGATCTCGATCGATGCGTAATCACCATCCTTCATCGCAGCTTTGTCTTTCGTCCAACGTGCTCCGCTCGGTGTCTGCGCTTCGCCCATGTAGGTCGGCGTGTCGCGCATCGAAGACTGAGCCGAGCCGGCTCGCCCCGCGTTGCGACGTTCCGGTCGGACGAGCGCGAGAGAATCCGGCGGCGCGGGGGTTGCTTTGATCGACGACACAAAATGGGAGCGCACGCTCTCCGCTTCGTCTCGGTGCTCTTCTTTCTCTCTGTTCTCTGTGGCAGTTGCATGCCGCTCGCGGGCGCATCGGTCGACGCGCCGGTGCAGGCTCCCTCGTGGGAGCACGCGGCGTTCGGCCCTGCTGACGCCGACTTCGTGGGCGCGTTGGATCTCGGGGCGATCCGCGCCGATCCGGTCTTCGGCCCTCTTTTGGAGCGAAT
>DATJYG010000529.1:0-9765 GCA_035499695.1 Polyangiaceae bacterium | reverse complement strand
CCCTCCGCCCCGGCGGCCTCTACCTGGGCGGCTCCGCCCCCCAGGTGGAAAGGGACCTGGGCATCGCCGGCGACGAGATCCTCTACGTGGGCGACCACATCTACGGCGACATCCTGCGCAGCAAGAAGGAGAGCGCCTGGCGCACCGCCATGATCATCCAGGAGCTCGAGGGCGAGGTCGGCGCCCACGAGTCGTGCCGGGAGGACTTCGAGCGCGCCGAGCAGCTCGAGGACGCGCGCGACCGGCTCGAGGACGAGCTTCGCTTCTACCACGCGCGCTTCAAGGAGCTGTCGCGCACCATCGAGCACGCGCACGCCAAGCCCAATGGGGTGAACGTCGCCGAGGTCGAGGCCGAGCGCGTGCGCATCAAGCGGGCCATCGACCGCGTGCGCGGGCGCCTGCGCCATCACGACGCCGAGCTCCACGCGATCGAGCGGCGCATCGACCAGCGCTTCCACCCCTTCTGGGGCTCGCTCCTCAAGGAGGAGAACGAGGAATCGAGCTTCGGCTCCCAGGTCGAGGAGTACGCGTGCCTCTACACCTCGCGCGTCTCGAACTTCCTCCTCTACTCGCCGCAGCAGTACTTCCGCAGCCCGCGCGACGAGATGGCGCACGAGCTCGGGTGAGGTGAAGCCTTCGGTCCGCTTCAAGGAGCGCCCCGAGGACTTCGTCGTCGAGGAGCTCCCCGCCTACGAGCCGAGCGGCGAGGGCACGCACGTCTTCGTGCGCTTCACCAAGACGGGGCTGACGACGCTCGACGCGATGCGCACCGTCGCCCGCGCCCTCGGGTGCGATCCTCGCGAGGCGGGGTTCGCCGGGATGAAGGACAAGCAAGCCGTCACGACGCAGACGCTGTCGCTGCAGACGCCGCGCGGCGTGACGTCCGCCGACCTCGCCGCACGCGCCCTGGCGCTCCGCCTCGACGGCATCGCCGTGCAGGACGCTCGGCCCCACAACCACAAGATCAAGCCGGGGCATCTCGCCGGCAACCGCTTTGCCATCACGCTGCGCGGGATGCCGGCCGACCGCGTCGACGAGGTCGTCGCGGCTCTCACGCGCATCGGCAGCGAGGGCGTCCCGAACGCCTTCGGAGCGCAGCGCTTCGGCCGCGCCGGCGACAACGTGCAGCGCGCCCTCGCGTGGCTCCGCGACGGTGCGCCCCCTCCCCGCGACTCGAGACTTCAGCGCCTTCTCTGGTCCTCCGTGCAGTCGGCCATCTTCAACGCGGTGCTCGACGCGCGTGTCGTGGATGGAACATGGACCACCCCCCTCGCGGGCGATTTGTTAAAACTTCGTACCTCCGGCGGTGTCTTCCTGTGCACCGACCCCGAGACCGACCGCCCACGGGGAGCCTCCGGCGAGGTGTCCCCGACGGGCCCGATGGTCGGCACCGGCATGCGCTGGCCCGAGGGCGCACCGCTCGCCCTGGAGCGCCGCCTGGCCGACGCGACACTCGGGAACGGCTTCGATCTTTCCCGCACCCGCCGCCTCGGTGAGGGCACTCGCAGGGCCCTTCGCATGTGGGTGCAGGACCTCCGATGGGACGTGGGAAACGACGCCGCCGGGCATGCGCCGGACTGTTTCCGGGTTTACTTCGTGCTACCGAAAGGGGGGTACGCCACGACCGTGCTCGGAGCGGTGTTCACTCTCGGCGAGGGCACCGAAGAAGGACAAGCGGAGGAAAACTAAGTGAATTCGTTGATCGACCGAGTCAAGAGCGCGATGGTCGGCCTGGGCACCGGGTGGGTGCTCATGCTGATGCTCATCCTGAGCATCGTGTCGCTGGCCATCATGCTCGAGCGGGCGTGGCTCTACTGGTCGCTGCGCGACGACATCGACGAGCTGATGCGCGACCTCGGCCGCCTCCTCCGCGGTGGGGACATGGAAGGCGCCCGGCGCCGGCTGGAGGCCTCGCGCAGCGCCGAAGCCGCGGTCGTCGTGGCCGGCCTGGTCGAGTCCGACCGCGGCGTGCACGCGGCGCAGGAGGCCATGGAGGGCGCGAGCGCCCTTCAGCGCATCAAGCTCGAGCGGCGTCTGGCGTTCCTCGGCACGCTGGGCAACAACGCGCCGTTCATCGGGCTGCTCGGCACCGTCATCGGCATCGTCGCGGCGTTCGACGAGCTGAGCAAAGTGAAGATGGCCGCGGCCGCGGGAGCGACGCAGCTCGCGCCGGAGGCCGTCATGGCGCGCATCTCGGAGGCGCTCGTGGCGACGGCGATCGGCATCCTCATCGCCATCCCGGCCGTCGCGGCGTTCAACGCGTTCACGCGCATCGTGCGCGGGACGCTCGCGAACACCGAGGCGCTCGGGCACCTGCTGCTGGCGCACCTGAAGGCGACGCCGGTCGCCGCGGAGCCGTCGAAGGTCGAGCGCGTGAGCGCAGGCCCGGCGTCGTCGCGCTTGAAGGGCGAGACGGCGGAGGAGAACTGACCGATGGCGGGCGGAGCTCTTCAGGAAGCAGACGACGCGATCACCGGGATCAACGTCACCCCGCTGGTCGACATCACGCTGGTGCTCCTCATCATCTTCATGGTCACGACGAAGATCGTGATGAACTCGTCCGTGCCGCTCGACCTGCCGAAGGCGGCGACGGGCACCAGCGACGTGCAGGTCGTCTTCAGCATCGTGATGGCGGCCGACGGGCGGGCGCTCGTCGACGGCAAGGCCATCCCGAACGACGACGCGATCCTGCAGCTCGCGCGCGACGCGGCGGCGCTGCACCCGGACATGCGCGCGGTCATCAAGGCCGACGCGGCGGTGACGCACGGGCGCGTGATTCACGTGCTCGACCTGCTCAAGCAGGCGCACGTCAACAAGATCGCCTTCGGCGTCACGCCGGTGACGGCCACGGGGGGAGGGCATTGAGACGTGGCGTCGCGGGCGACGAGGCAGACGCAGGAAAGCGGGAGGAACGGCGCCGCCAATGGCGCCACCGCGTTCTCCGTGTCCGTCGCCTACGACGATCCGATGGACAAGGTGCTCGGGCTCGACGCCAAGACGTCGGGCATCGGCGCCTGGTTCGGGTTCACCTCGGGCGGGACGCTCGTCGCTGCGGGGCTCATGACGCTCGCCAGCGTCGTCGCGTGGTGGCACACGGCGCACGCGCGCGTGGCCGAGGCGACGCAGGACATCGACGTGGTGACCGAGGCGCCTCCGCCTCCCCCGCCGCCTCCGCCGATGCCCGAGCCCGAGACGAAGCCCGCGGCGCCCCAGCCGCGCGCAGTGGCAGCACCTCCGCCCCCGCCGCCCGCGCAGGCGGCCAAGGTGCTGACGCAGGAGCCCAAGCCCGAGGAGCCGGTGGACCTCACCGGGAACACGATCGTGCAGGGCAACGCGGACACGTACGCCGGCGGGTTCACGACGGCGAACGGATCGAGCACCACGGCGGTGAACACGGCGCCGAGCCCCACCGGCGTGCAGGGCGGGACGGGGCCGGTGAACGCTCCGCCGCAGGTAGCCACACCCGACCTCACGCGAGCGGCGTCCATCGGCAACTGGTCGTGCAGCGACTTCCCCGAGGAGGCGGACACGGCGCAGGTGGACGAGGCGTACGTGATGATCCAGGTCGAGGTGGACGCGAGCGGGCGGGCCGTCGCGGCCAAGGTGATCCAGGACCCGGGCAACGGGTTCGGGCGGCAGGCGAAGATGTGCGCGATGCGGCAGCGGTTCCAGCCGGCGCTCGATCGCTCGGGGACGCCGGTGGCCGGGTCGACCAAGCCGTTCCGTGTTCACTTCTCGCGGTGACCGGCGTAAGCACCCCGGGATGAGCGGCGAGCCGAGGGCGGAGCTGGCGAGCATCGCGGCGTCGCTGCGCGCGTACCTCGAGTGGCAGGAGGAGGCGGGGAGCTGGGGGTTTCCGCGGAGGGCGGGTACGGCGACCGCGACCCCGACCGCGACCCCGACCCCGACCGCGACCCCGATCCCCACCACGACGCAGGCCGGCGATGCCCTCGTTCGGCTTCCCCAGCTCGCGGCGGAGGTGGCGGGGTGCACCAAGTGCGGTCTGGCCAAGACGCGGACGCAGACCGTCTTCGCGCGGGGCAATCCACAAGCCCGGCTCTGCTTCGTGGGCGAAGCGCCCGGTGCCGACGAGGACGAACAGGGACTCCCTTTCGTGGGGCGAGCCGGCCAGCTGCTCGACAGGATGATCGGCGCCATGGGGCTCGACCCCGCCAAGGACGTCTACGTCTGCAACATCCTGAAGTGCCGTCCCCCCGGCAACCGGCGGCCCGAGCCGGAGGAGATGGCCGCCTGCTTCCCGTACCTGCACGAGCAGCTGGCCCTGGTACGCCCCCAGGTGATCGTCGCGCTCGGCAACACGGCTGTAACGGCCCTGCTCGACACCAAGCTCGGGATCACCAAGGTCCGCGGCCAGTGGAAGCTCTACCGTGGCGTCCTCGTGATGCCGACGTACCACCCCTCGTACCTCCTCCGGCCCAGCCCGCAGCAGGCCGAAGCCAAGCGTCAGGCCTGGGAAGACCTGCAGGCCGTCATGAAAGAGCTCGGCCTGGAGCTCCCCAAGCGGCGGTAGGATCGCTCCAGCTTTCACTCGCCTCTGCGGCCCGTTCGGCGGACAATGGGGGCCCGGTTGGTCCCCACGCCCCCGCCCAACCGCGCGCTGATCCCCCTCATGGCCGAACCGATCGACGAGCTCGTCCAGCGCTGGAAGCAGAACCCCAGCCCCGCGACGACCATCGCCCTCTGCGACGCACTGCGCGTGAACCCCCGCGCGCCCCTGGTGCAGCAGGTGGGAGAGTTCGCGACTCAGCGTCACGGGACGGACGTCCCCGTGCTGGTGGCGGTCGCCCGCATGTACATGGAGGCGCATCGCTTCGGCGACGCGCAGGCGGTCCTCGTCGCGGCGGGCAAGCAGGCGCCACGCGACGGGAACATCTACCGGTGGCTCGGTGAGGTGCTCCTGCGGCGCGGGGACGCCGAGCGCGCCGAGAAGGTGCTCGAGCGGGCCATCCAGCTCGGGGCGCGCGACCCGGACGCCCAGCTCTGGATGGAGCGGGCGCGCGTCTTCCGGCCGATGCAGGCCAAGGCGGGCACGCGCGCGGTGGCCACCGAGGTCGCCCACGCGACGGCCAAGCCGGTGCGACCGCCCTTCGACTCGATGAGCGACAGCACGACGGCCGTCCACGTGCGCCCGCCCGGCGCCGAGGACGACGACGATGGCGACGAGGAGCCGACGCGCATGGGCCGTCAGCCGCCGGCGGCCGGCAAGGCGCCCTCGGTGCGACCTCCCAAGCCGCTGCCGGCCGCCGGGACCCCCGCCCCCGAGCCCTTGATGGCCGCGAAGGCCCAGCCCCTCTTCCCGCGCGACGTCGAGACGGCGGCCAGGTCGTTCGAGACGCCCGGGTTGGCCTTCGACCAGTCGGCGGCCACGGCGGTACGGGCGCCCAGCCCTGACGCCTCGGGCGAGTCGGCCACGGCCGTACGGGCGCCCAACCCGTCGGCCTCGGGCGAGATCGAGATCTCCGTCCAGGCGGCGATACCGGCGGCCCCGCCAGCACCGAGGCGGCCGGCGTTCGACAATCTGCCGGTACCCGCGCCCTCCAACGGCGCGTCGGCGCGTGGGGCCGCGCACCGCCCGGCGGAGTCGCCCATGATGGTGCCGCACCCGCGCGACGTGCTCGACGCGCTCTCTCTGGCCGGCGTCTTCGAGCCGCCGACCGAGCGCACCGGCGGCGCCGCGATGTGGACCGCGGCCAACCAGGGCCCGAAGCGCAAGGGCATGCCGGTGCTCATCGCCGGCATGGTGGTGTTTCTCGCTGCGAGCGTCGGCGTCTACTTCTTCTTCCGCGACAAGCGGAACAAGGAGCACGCGGCGGCCGAGGCGATCCTTGCGAACGTCGAGACGCAGCTCCACGCGGGCAAGCTCGATGCGATCCCGGACATGGAGCAGCAGCTCACGCAGGCGTTCAACCTCGAGTCGCGCAGCCCCCGCGCGGCGCTCGACTGGGCGCGCGAGCGCGTCGTCGTGGGGCTCGTCAAGGGCGGGGCCGACGTCGCCTTCGAGGGCGCCATGGCGCGCGCGAAGGAGGTCGAGGTGCCGGAGGAGAAGTACGCCTTCGCGCGCGTCGCCTCGTTCCTCTTCCAGAACGACACCGCCGGCGCAGCCGCAGTGCTCCCGCGCTGGGACGGACCGGCGGGGATCGACCCGTGGTACGAGCTCGTCGCCGGCGCGACCCTCGAGCGCGCGGGTGACTCGCGCGCGCGAGAGCGCTACGCGACGGCTGCCAAGCTCGATGCGGACATGGTGCTCGCCCAGGTCGCGCAGGCGCGCGCGACGGCGATCGAGGGCGATTCGGCCGAGGCGATGCGCCTGGCGCAGGCGCTCCGCAAGTCGCTTCCGGACCGCGCCGAGCCCGTCGCCCTGGTGGCGCTCGCGTGGGGGCGCGACCCGAACCGCGAGGGCATCGCGGCGCCGCCGGAGGTGGCCGAGCTACCCAAGCGCATCGAGGAGCTGCCCGCCGGCCTGCGCTTCGTGCCGCACGCGATCGCGGCACTGCTGGCGCTCGACAAGCACGCATTCGACGACGCGCGCGCCGCGGTGCAGCGCGGGCTCTTGGTCGCCGACTCCCCCGGAGCAGCGGTGTGGCTCGGCACCATCGCGCTGCCGCTGGGGGACGAGGGCCTCGCGCGCAAGGGCGCGCTCGCGGCGCTGCAGCTCTCTGCGGTCTACGAGCCGGCGCGCGCACTCGCGGCGCGCGTCGCGCTGCTGGGCGATCGTCTGGACGAGGCGCTCAAGGCAACCGAGGACCTCGACCCGACGTCGCCGGAGGTCGCGGTCGTGCGCGCCGCCGCGGCCTACGAGCGTGTCGACGCCGACGGCGTCGGCCGGGCGCTCGAGGCGCTCCCGACGGAGGTGCGCAAGCAGCCTTATCTCACGGCGCTCGAGCTCACGGACGACGCGCTCGCCGGCAAGCTGGTGCTCGACGGCGGGAAGCTCATGATCATGGCGGGCGACGACGCGCCCTGGAGCGACCTGCTCGCGATGGATCTGGCGCTGGACGGGGGCGACCTCGCGACCGCCGACAAGATCGCCGACGGCTGGAGCAAGGCTGGCGCGCCGAGCTCCCTGCGCGCGCTGCGTCTCTCACGGCTCGCGCGCTACGAGAACCGCATCGACCAGGCGGACACGCTCTCGCAGCAGGCGATGGAGCACGGCACCGTGACGCCCCGTGTGCTCTGGGAGCGTGCCTCGGTGCTCGTCGCCAAGAATCGCTCGGGTGAGGTCGGTCCCATGCTCGCCCGCTACCCGCTGGTGCTCGGGCCGCTCGCGACGTGGCTCAGCGCGTTCGCCGCCGCGTCGGCCGGCAACGTCGAGGCCGCGAAGGGCAAGACGGCGTCGGCCGAGCCGCCCCCGGCGACGGCGCCGCTGCCGGCCCGCGTCATCGTGGCGGCTGCCTTCGGCGCGATGAAGGACAAGCGCCGCGGCCCCGAGTACGTGCACGACGTGCTCGCGACCGGCTGCCTGGATCCGGACCTCGTGGCCGCTGCGCTGGCGCTCGGCTTCCACAAGGTCGACCACGGCCGCCGCCGGCCGACCTACGAGCAGTAGCCGAGAGAGGCTTCAGCGCCTCGCGGGAGGCGGCGCCGGCTGACCGCCGCTCGCCGCGATCTGCGCCTGCGCGGCCGCCGTGCGGCCTTCCATCATCATGCGCAGCTCCTCGGTCTCGACCGAGCGTCCCATCGCCTCCTCCTGCGAGATGAGGCGCCGCTGGTAGAGCGAGAAGAGGCTCTGGTTGAGCGTCTGCATCGCGTACTTCTCCTGCCCGACCTGCATCTGCGAGTAAATCTGGTGGACCTTGTCCTCGCGGATCAGGTTACGGATGGCCGGGTTGGGCACCATCACCTCGAGGGCCATCACGCGGCCCGGCGCGTTGTGACGGGGCAGCAGCTGCTGCGAGATGACGCCCTGGAGCACGAACGACAGCTTGGACCGCACCTGCTGCTGCTGGTGCGGCGGGAAGACGTCGATGACTCGGTTGATGGTCGAGATGGCGCTGTTGGTGTGCAGCGTCGCGAAGACCAGGTGGCCCGTCTCGCTGATCGTGAGCGCCGCCTCGATGGTCTCGAGGTCACGCATCTCGCCGACGAGCACCACGTCCGGGTCCTGACGGAGGACGTACTTGAGGGCGTTCTTGAACCCCTCGGTGTCGGTCCCCACCTCGCGCTGGTTGACGATCGAGAGCTTGTGCGGGTGCAGGTACTCGATCGGGTCCTCCACCGTGATGATGTGGAGACGCTGCTCGTTGTTGATCTTGTCGATGATGGCCGCGAGCGTCGTGCTCTTGCCCGAGCCCGTCGGTCCCGTGACGAGCACCAGACCGCTCGGGCGGTTGGCGAAGTCCGAGACGACGGCCGGGAGCCCCAGCTCCTCGAAGGAGAGGATCTTGAACGGGATGGTTCGGAACGCGCCCGCCACCGCGCCGCGCTGCATGTAGATGTTCGCGCGGAACCGCGAGAGCCCCTTCACGCCGAAGGAGAGATCGAGCTCGTTGGACTTCTCGAACTGCGCGCGCTGGTCCTCGGTCAGCACCGAGAAGCAGAGCTGCTTCGTCTCGACGGGTCCGAGCGGCGGAATCTTGAGCGGCACGATGCTGCCGTCGATGCGCAGCAGCGGCGGCGTGCCCGTGGTCACGTGCATGTCGCTCGCGCCCTTCTCGATCATCGTCTTGAGGAGCTGATGGAGGTTGACCCTCAGCTCGCCGCCGGTCGGCTGCGTCATGTCCCGGTCCTTCCTAGTCCGACATCGTGACGCGCATGACTTCCTCGGGCGTCGTCACGCCGTCGATGATCTTCTTGATGCCGCTCGCGCGCAGGGTGCTCATGTTGTTCTTGATGGCGCCGAGCTTGAGCTCCGCGGTCGACGCGCCCTGGAGCACCATTTCCTTCAGGTTGTCGGCGAAGCGCATGACCTCGTAGAGCGCGACGCGCCCCTTGTACCCGCTGCCGTTGCAGGTGCGGCAGCCGGCGCCCTTCAGGAGCTTCGCGTTCGCGATTTGCTCCGGGCTGAAGCCACAGTCCTCGAGGATCTTGCGCTCGTACTTCATCGCCTGCTTGCAGTCCGCGCAGATCTTGCGCGCGAGGCGCTGGGCGAGCACGAGGTTCACGCTCGCGGTGATGAGGAACGGCTCGACGCCCATGTTGAGGAGGCGCGAGATCGTCGCCGGCGCGTCGTTCGTGTGCAGCGTCGAGAGCACCAAGTGCCCGGTGAGCGCCGCCTTGACCGCGATCTCGGCGGTCTCGAAGTCGCGGATCTCGCCGACCATGATGATGTCCGGGTCTTGCCGGAGGAAGGCGCGCAGGGCCATCGCGAAGTTCAGGCCGATCTCGTCGTGCATCTGCACCTGGTTGATGCCGTGCAGGTTGTACTCGACCGGATCCTCGGCGGTGCTGATGTTGTGGGCAATCTTGTTGAGCTCCGTGAGCGCCGAGTACAGCGTCGTCGTCTTGCCCGATCCCGTGGGCCCCGTGACGAGCACCATGCCCCAGGGCTGGTTGATGGCCCACTTGAAGTCCTCGAGGGGACGGGCGTCGAAGCCGAGCTTGGTCATGTCGAGCTGCAGGTTGCTCTTGTCGAGCAACCGCATGACGACCTTCTCGCCCCAGATGGTCGGCAGCACCGAGACGCGGAAGTCCATCTCGCGGCCCTTGCCGAGCTTGAGCTTGATGCGCCCGTCTTGCGGGAGACGCCGCTCGGCGATGTCGAGCGTCGCCATGATCTTCATGCGGCTCGTGATCGCGTTCTTCAGC